>NZ_JBBENW010000026.1:0-40416 GCF_037645885.1 Salinibaculum salinum
CCACGTCCACGCACGAACAGAAGTTTTCGTTGCGCTCTGCCTCCGGGTTGTCATTGCAATCACCAACTATGAGCGAGGAAACGAACCGGGCTGTGAGAAGCTATGAGATGGATTCTATGACAGGCTCAATTATTATTAAATCCCGTGCCGGTCCCAAAATACGGTTGTCTGATAAGAGACTATCCGTCGAAAGTGGAATATTCACGTAATCATCAAGATCAATAGGTAGCTTTACTGCAGCGATATCAACGGGAGGGCTGTGATCCAAACTCAGCCATGTTGGTTCTCCGTCCTCTACCAGATCTATATCTTTGTGAATTGTCAGTTGAAGTTCGTCTGGTACCTCTCGGAGTATGATACGAATAGAATCAGATACTGGGTCATTATCCTCATCAACGAAACTATGCTTCGTTGAGATTAAGAAGTCGTCCCCATCATGACGGAAGAAAAAGCCCGTGGCATTGCCGCTATCGTTTGGATACTTGATAGGTGTGACAGGGAGAAATAGGTCTTGAATTGACTGTTGGGGGATCGACATAGTGAATGATGCTTGTGAAAGGGAAAAATAAATCCACCGAGAGATTCTTGAGCCCATCCCGAATTCCCTCCCCATTAGGGAAACCGTGGGCGGTGTATTTTGGGTAGGTGGCCTTAGCCACACCCCTAAGAGGGAACCAAACCCCCCGGGTTGGGTTTCGAGACCGAGACTCGCGCTCGATGCGCGCAACGCCAGCGCCCAGCTGGGGCTGGTCCTCGCCACGATCGTGCCGACCACCCCGGCAACCAGCAACAAGTACCGCAAAATAAGCGCGTCCGCGAGTGTCGCCACTGCCCGCCCACCGGGACGTTACCCAGCAGGCGGGAGACTACTTGCTACCTGAGCCACCGCCAAGCGTCACCGATCGCACCGCCTTCGAACTCAACGCGAGCCTGTCTGTACCGTGCCTCCGGCATTCCGGCGTCTTTCCACACGCAGAAGCCTTCTCGAATCGCTCGGTCCATGTTCTCGACACCGTGCATTCGCAGGCGCATCCGCGCGTCTTGGGAGTCGTCTAAGAGACTTTCGTGATACTGTTAGGAAGCATAGTATATGCTGTTTCCCTGACTTTCTTCCTTTGTCTTATCTTCCTCTTTTTTACCCTTTTCAGGCCTTTTCGGCTTTCCATAGAGTTTCTCTGCGACTGCGAAAGCCATCAAAACAATTGGAAACGCAATAAGCGTGAATATAGCAGTTTCAGCTGTTGAGCCATTAGAGCTGGAGAAAACAATAGTACCACCATACACACCACTCACTCCCGATTTCACAAGTTCTCTCGCTAATCTGCCCCAATCTGTCATGTTCTTCAAATTTAATAGATGCTGAAAATATGTTAGATTTTGCTTAGCGACAAAGTCCTACTCTTTTTTTCCGTAGCACACGGGATTGACGGGTGGCTCATACCACTGAGACAGTCCAGACCGATTGACAGCCCTATGACTACAACGACTGACAACCAGTCGCGTCAATCCACCACGGCAGTGCACCCAGCGATTATATTGCCGGCAAGTATGCTTACAGTGCTGGTAGCATATAGGAATCCACCGGAGATTGTGGTGTCAATTTCAGTCGAAACGGTCAGAGTGGTGTTAGCTATCCCAACATCCCTGTTTCAACCAGACGCAAATCCCCATGGAGAACTAGCATCCGCGCGAACGGAGTGAGCGCGGTTCACTGCGAGCGGACTACCGTCCGCGAGCAGCCTTTTTCCCCAAGTTTTTGCGAGGAGTGGTCCACCACGCGCCGCTAGGCGCGTGTGTGAGACCCGACGAAGGAAAAAGTGGTAGTGGGCCAACGCGGATTTGAACCGCGAACCTCCCGGTTATCAGCCGAGCGCTCAACCTGATTGAGCTATTGGCCCCGAACGCATCAGGGTGTATCCGGCATGTACTGTTAAGCGTTACTCTTCGGTCGGACCACGGGACGGTGACTCACTCCCGTCCGTCGTCCACGTCGTAGGAGTCCTCGTCCATGTCGTAGGTGTCGCCGCTGGGACCCGGACCCGGCCCAGGACCGCCCTGCACGCCCGCTGCGCCCTCTTCGGTGGGGAAGCCGTCGACGTAGACGTTCCCGGTGACGAAGCCGCGGGACTTGGCGTCGGCGTAGGGGACGACGACCCACTTCTTGACCGCCAGCCGGATCGGGTAGCGCGTGAACGGAATCACGAGCAAGAACCCGAGCACGTCGGTAACCAGCCCGGGCGTGAGCAGGAACGCGCCCGAGACCAACAGGAGGGCACCGTCGAGGAGTTCGTCGGCAGGCAGTTCCCCGCGAGCGGTCTTCTGTTGTATCTTCCGGAGGGTCTGTCTGCCCTGTGCGCGGACCAGCAACATGCCGACGAGCGCGGTCAGGACGACCAGCAACACGACAACCTGCCAGCCGATGTACGTCGAAAGCACCACCAGCAGCAACATCTCGAGCAGCGGAATGAGCAACAGGACCCCGATGATACGGAGCATACACACGATAGAAACTCCGGCCCCAAACCCCTTTCGAGCGAGGTTGCAGAGTCGAAACGACGACGCACTGCCAGAGTGCAAGCGACTTATTCCGTCACCCACGAAGACGGGGTATGAACGACGACGCCACCAAAGTCGAGTGGAACGAGTGGGGCGAGCGCGCCTTCGACGTCGCCCAGCAGACGGGCAAACCGCTGTTGCTCTCGCTCGTCACCTCGTGGTCGGCCGACTGCCGAGCGATGGACGCGGCCACCTACGACGAACCGCGCATCGCCGCGAACGTCAACGACGGGTTCGTGCCGGTCCGCGTCGACGCCGACCGCAACCCCCAGATTCGCGAACGCTACAACATGGGCGGCTTTCCCTCGACTGTCTTTCTGACTCCCCAGGGTCGCGTGCTCACCGGTGCGACCTTCCTCGTCCCGGAGGGCTTCCGGGGCATCCTCGACAAGGTTCGGGAGACCTGGGACGCCAAAGGCGAAGACGCCGGGTCGGTCCCGCGAGCGCTCCGGGACGCGAAACCCCCGGGCGGAGTCATCGACGCCCGCATCGAGGAGCACATGGTCGAACAACTGCTGGCGGCCTACGACGACGAGTTCGGCGGCTGGGGTAGCGACATGAAGTTCCCGCTCCCGCGGACTATCGAGTTCGCGCTGGTCCGCGCCCGCGATCAGGCGACCAGAACCCTGGATGCCATCCAGACGCACCTGCTCGACACCTACGACGGCGGCTTCTACCGCTACGCCCGTAATCGTAACTGGGGCGGGACTGTCCGCGAGAAACTCACCGAGGAAAACGCCGCGCTCGTCCGGGCCTTTGCCCGGGGCTACCGGTACACCGGCGACGAGAACTACCGCGACAGCGCCGCCGACACAATCGAGTATCTCACGACCGACCTCTGGACCGGGGATGCCTTCGCCGCCAGCCAGGGCGGCAACGAAGGGTACTACACGCTCGAACCCACCGAGCGCGAGGAGGCCGACGCACCGCCGATTGACGAGACGGTCTTCGCCGACCGGAACGGCCTCGCTATCGACGCACTGCTGACCTTCGCCGCCTACACCGACGACGAGCGAGCCACCCGCTACGCCGAGCGCGCACGCGACCACGTCGTCGCGGAGCTCGTCGACGGCGGCGAGGTGACCCACTACCGGGACGGCGACGAGAGCGGTCCCTCGGGACTGCTCGTCGACCAGGCACACGTCCTGAACGCACTCACGACGTCCTGGCAGGTTCGGGGCGAGGCCGGTCCCGCTCGCGAGGTCGCCGACTGGACCATCGAGAACCTGCGCCACGAGAGCGGTGCGTTCTACGACGGCCCGACCGGCGAACTCGGACTGCTCGACAGTCCGCTCTTCCCGCTCGATACCTCGGTCGAACTGGCCGATACGCTGCTCGACCTCGCATTGCTCACCGGCGAGGACCACTACCGAGAAATCGCCCACGAGGCCGTCGCAGCCTTCGGGAACGCGTCCGACCGGATGGGCGTCGAGGTCGCCCACTACGCCGCGACGGCCGCTCGACTCCGCGCCCCTGAAGCCATCGAAGTCGGGACAGCCGCCGGCACGGACCTCCACCGCGCTGCGCTCCGTCTTGCGGACCACGACACCGTCGTCGTCCCCGACGCTGACGGCCTCGACGACACCGCGCGCCACCGGACAGACGGCGAGATCACCGGCACTGCCGACTCTCCGGCCGCGCTCGAAGCACTGGTGACCACCGAAGCGTAAACACCCGGTGCGTTTTTACACTCGGGGCGAGCACTACCGACGATGGCAAGTCTCAGGGACCTCGGCCTCTCCGAGTACGAATCTCGCGCGTACCGGTCGCTGCTCCGAACGGGCCCGACAACTGCAAAGGAGTTGTCTCGTGCGAGTGACGTACCGATGGGGCGCATCTACGACGTGCTCAACAGTCTGGAGACCCACAATCTGGCCCGGAGTCAGAGTGCGAGCCGCCCGAAGAAATACGTCGCCGTCGAACCGGACACAGCGCTCGACCGGCTGCTCGACGACAAGAAACGCGAACTCGAAGAGCAGGCCGACCAGTACGAGGATATCGTCGACGAACTCGGGAGCGAACTCGAAAGCGCCGAACCGGTCGACGAGCCGTTCTGGACCGCCGCGCTCGGCCCCGACGAAGCCTCGGACCTGCTGGTCGAGCGGCTCACCGCCGCCGACGACAGCATCGTCATGGTCGCCGGCGCGCCCACGCCGCAGTTCGACATCGACGAGATGGGCGAACAGATCCTGGACGAAGTAGAAGCCGCCCTCGAACGGGGAGTCAGTGTCTCTATTTTGTTGCGGCCGGAGCTGGTCGATTCGCTGCCCCAGAGTGTCGGCCGCCGCTACCGTACCCACCTTCAGGAAGAAGACGACTTCGAGGTCCGGACCAGTCCGAACGTCACCGGGACGTTCGAACTCCTCGACCACGTCGAGGTCTGTATCGAGATTCCACACCCGCTCAACACCGGCAAGACGTTCGGCGTCATCGACTTCAAAGATTCCGAGTTTGCCGCCGATGTCGCCAAAGCGTTCCAGCCCCGCTGGAACGACGCGAAACTGCTCGAACTGTAACACACACTCCGTCTACCCTGGGACAGCCGACACTCTTGTTCCAGCGGTTCGTCGCGCTTACTGGGTGTAATTTCGTCGTACATCTTGCTAAGCAGCTTATACTTATTCGCTGCAGTCGGTTAGACCGCCCATGGTAAAACACCACACACGGCGCCGAGTCCTGCAGGCGCTCGGCGCTGCTGGTATGGTCGGTCTCGCTGGCTGTGGCGGGAACGGAAACGGTGGCGCTGGCGAACAGCGCCTCTCGTGGCACGCAGGCGGAACTGGCGGGACCTACTTCCCACTCTCGAACGAAATCAAGACCATCGTCGAGGAGAACACGGACCTCTCGCTGAACGTTCAGTCGACGGGTGCGAGCGTCGAGAACGTCGGCAGCCTCGCCGACGGCACCGCAGACTTCGCACTCATCCAGAACGACATCGCGTTCTTTGCGAAAAACGGCACTGGTATCGACAGCTTCCAGGACAACGCAATCGAGAATCTGCAGGGCGTCGCAACTCTGTACCCCGAGACGATTACACTCGTGACGTTGCAGGGTACGGGTATCGAGTCGCTATCCGACCTCAGTGGCGCGACTATCAACACGGGCGACCTCGGGTCGGGGACACAGGTCAACGCCAACCAGATTCTCGAATCGGTCGGTGTCACCGACTACGACGAGCAAAACGCCGGCTTCTCGCAGGCCTCCGAGCAACTCGCTAACGGCGACATCGACGCGGCCTTCGTCGTCGGCGGCTGGCCGGTCGGTGCCATCGAGGACCTGGCCAACACTAACGATATCCGCATCCTCTCTATCGAGGGGGACAATCGCGAAGCCGTCAAAGAGGAAGCCTCCTGGTTTGCCGACGACACCATCCCCGGTGGCACCTACAGCGGGGTCGACGACGACGTCGAAACCGTCGCCGTCCAGGCGATGATTGCGACCAACGAGAGTGTGCCTGCCGACACCGTCGAGACGGTGACCGCAGCTATCTTCGACAACGTCGACGACCTGAGCATCAAGACGGACTTTATCTCGAAAGACAGCGCCCAGGACGGCATGTCCATCGAGCTCCACGAGGGTGCAGCCGCGTACTTCGGCGAAACCGGCGCAACTCAGACCGAAACCGAGCAGTAGACGCCTCGGTATCCTAGTCGGCAGAGCATGTCCCGGTTCAAAACTGGAGTTGCGTACGCCGTTCCTGTCGTACTAGTAGTCGCACTCGCCGTGTTTGCGCTGACAACTCCAGCCAGTACGGTTCTCGTCGTCGAAGACCTCGACACGGGCGAACACTACGTCACCGACCCCGTCGAGACCGACACCACTGTGGGGCTGTCGTACACCCACAGCGTCGAGCAGAGCCGGGTGTACGACGAGTACCGCGTCGAGGAGACGACGCTCGTGAACACGCGCATGGAGTTCGAATCCTACGGCTGGGGTCTTCCTTCCCGGGTCAACGTCACTACCGTCAACGGGACGCTCGTCTACGACCCACCGGGACCAATTGCCGAGTTCGACTCGCTCTCCGTCTCGCCGGGTCACATCGCCGGCCATACGCTCACCGTCGGGTCCCGGCAATACGACCTGGTTGCAGCGACAGACGCGAACGACGTCCGAATTCACATCGAGCAACGGCAACTGATTGACCGATTCATATGAGTACCAACAGCCAAGACGAGAGTCCGGTCGACGGCGTAGAGGCAGAGCTCTCGAGAGAAGAGACAGACGAACTCCTCCAGGAAATCGAGCGGCGTCGCTCGCTCACCGGACTGGCAGCCTTCGCGGTCTCAGCGATCGGAATCCTCTTTTCGGTGTTCCAGATGTGGCTCGCCGCCAGGAGTTTCACGGCGACAGTCTGGATTCCACTTGTCGGCACTCTGGAGATCTCCCTGCAACTTCTGCAGGCAAACGCCATCCACGTCGCCTTCGCACTCGTGTTAACGTTCCTCATGTTCCCGGCGAGTATGGGCGACGGCTTCGTCGTCCGAAACCTCGGCAAAGTCGTTCCTGCTATCTCGTCCCGACTCGGCGAGGATAACCCAGTTACGCGCGCGGCCGAACGGGTCCGCGGGTTCTCTCGCTGGCTCGTTCTGGACCCCACCAGGAGTCGGGTCACCCCGTTCGACGTTCTCTGTATTATAACCGCTTTTCTCGCTGCGCTGTATTTCCTGACAGATTTCCGCGAGATTCGGGACATGCGCGTGTTTGGCGTCAACTCCGGTCGGCCGCTCCCCGAGATGTTTCCACTTCTCGAACCTGTCGTCGGTGGGCTCCCCATCCTCAGCGACGTTTCGGTCGCCTTCATCCTGGGCGTGCTGGGCGTGCTACTGGTGCTCGAAGCGACCCGGCGGACGCTCGGTCTCCCGTTGATGATTATCGTCGCTGCGTTTATCGTCTACGCCCGGTGGGGCTACCTCATCAACAGCGGGACGCCGTTTCTCGGCCTGCTGGCGATTCCCGAACTCACCTGGGGCTCGATTATCCAGAACCTCTGGTACAACACCGAAAACGGTGTGTTCGGTATTCCGGTCACCGTCTCGGTACAGTTCATCTACATCTTCATCCTCTTTGGCTCCTTTCTCGAGATGAGCGGTGCCGGCCAGTGGTTCATCGACCTCGCGTACGCGGCCACGGGCGACCGCAAGGGCGGCCCCGCCAAGGCGTCCATTCTGGCCAGCGGCTTCATGGGAACGATTTCGGGCTCTTCGATTGCCAACACCGTCACGACTGGTGCGTTCACGATTCCGCTGATGAAACGCTCGGGCTACTCCCCGGAGTTCGCCGGTGCCGTCGAGGCGTCGGCCTCCTCCGGCGGGCAGATTCTTCCGCCCGTGATGGGCGCGGCCGCGTTCCTGATGGTCCAGTACACGGCGACGCCGTTCCGTGAAATCATAATCCTCGCGACGATTCCCGCCGTCGTCTTCTTCTTCGGCGTCTGGGTGATGGTTCACCTCAAGGCCACCCGGGAAGGTATCGGCGGCCTCTCCGATATCGACACGGTGCCGGTTCGCGAGCACATGAAACACGGCTGGTTCTACCTGGTCCCCATCTTCCTGTTGCTCTACTACCTCATCATCGCGCGACTGTCTGTCGCGCGGTCGGCGTGGTTCACGCTGGTCGCACTCACTGCACTCATCGCGTTCGTCTCGGCCTACAGCGAGGACACCCGAGGCATACTCTTCGGGATACTCGCCGCAATCGTCGGCGCAGAACTCGTCAGCCACGTCGTCGCCGGCGTCGCCGTCACCGGCCTCCTGACCGGTGCGAGTGGGACCGGCCTCGAAATCGGCCAGGCCGCCGGTGTCGTCGTCGCCCGTCTCGGCTGGTACGCGATGCTCGCCGGCGTGGTGACGCTGCTGATACGACCCGACCTCGACGCGAAGTATCTCGAACTGAATCCCACTGTCCAGAAGACCGCCGAGACGGCCGGCGAGAAGACGGGGCGCGGCCTCGATGACAACCAGTTGTTCCGGTTGGGAACGTTCGTCGTCAAGTCGATGGAAGAAGGTGCCAAGACCGCAGTTCCGGTCGTCATCGCCGTCGCCGCAGCAGGCGTCATCCCCGGCGTCATCAGCGTCTCCGGACTCGGTCCGAATCTCACTTCGCTGCTGCTGGCACTTTCCGGTGGCTCTATCGTCGTCATGCTGGTCGTGACCGCTATCGCCAGCATCATCCTCGGGATGGGGATGCCGACGACCGTGACGTACATCATCCTCATCTCGATGCTCGCCACGCCGCTGGTAGAGTTCGGTATCCCGCTGCTCGCGGCCCACCTCTTCATCCTCTACTTCGGCGTCATCGCCGACATCACGCCACCGGTCGCGGTCGCCGCTTACGCCGCCAGCGGGGTCGCCAAGTCCGACCCCTTCGAAACCGGCGTCAAGGCGTTCTCGCTGTCGCTAAACAAGGCAATCGTTCCGTTTGCGTTCGTCCTCGCACCGGGTATCGTCCTGCTCCGCGAGAAAGAAAACGCCGCGACCCTCCCGATACGTGAGCAAAACCGTGTGGTCGGCTTCGCCGACCTCGCCGAACTCTCGTACTCTGTCCCGGAGATACTGGTACCGGTCGTCGGCGTCTTCATCGGCGTCGTCGCACTCGGTGCGACGGTCATTGGCACGCTGTACACCAGTGTCAACAGAGTCGAACGAACCGGCTTCGCACTGAGTTCCGTCCTCTTGATGGCCCCTGGACTGCTCTCGACAGCTGTCTTCGACCTGGTCGGTGTCTTCGGCGTGACGGTCAGTCCCGACCCACTCGTGCTCGACCTGACGCTTCGCGCTCTCGGGCTCGTCATATTCGTCGTTCTAGCGGTGAGAAATCGTCGGGAAGCGGTTATCGAAGCCGCACAAAGAGAGGGCGCCGAAGCTAGCGAAGAGCGGACTGAACCGGCCTGAAAAGCAGTTTCCAACCCAGAGCGCAGCGATTCAGTTTCCGTTGACTTCACCCTGCAAATCCGCCACCGTCGCCACCCGCTCTGCGTGCGCGTTGTGCTGGTGGATAGACTCGTCGTTGGACTGTTTCATCGTCACGATTGCCTCTTCAGGTAGATTCGGGAAGTGCTCGACGACGCCCTCGGCCATCGCACGCACGCAGTCCTCGACGAACTTCGCGTCCGCGTGCGCCTCGTAGGTCATGTGGTCCTCGTCAGGACGCTTCGCGAGGTTGTAGATGCGTGCGCTCATCGAATCCCGGGCGACCTCGATGAGGTCGTTCAGGTCGACGTCAGGACTGCCCTCACTCTCGATAGTCAGCGTGGCGTGGCCCCGCTGGGAGTGACCTGCCTGTGGGACTTCGTCGAGGAACTGCTCGATAGTATCGTCTTCGACGCCGAGCCCCTGTAGCGTCTCCCGAGCACGCGACGCCGACATCCCCTGCGAGCAGGGACAGACCGTCATGCCGGTGACGCGGGTCCCGATTTCCTCGTGGGTACCCTCCTCGGTGGCGGTCGCCGAGGCGATGATATCGGCGGTGCTCTGGGTCGCCATGTCTGAAGCCGGCGTCTGCTCGCGGGTAACGTACTCGGCTTCCATACTGACCTCCGCTTTCGTCGTGTAGTCGTGTTTCTCCAGCAACCGTTCAGCAGCGTCGCCACAGACGTCTTCGACGCGGTAGCTGGAGTTGCTCACTGCCGCCTCCAGCGTCTCGTCGACGACCTCCATGTTCCGGCTCATGTCCGCCCCTTTCCGCCAGGACGGAAGGTCGACGTAGACTTCGAATTCGGCCATGAGAACGATCGGCCGTTTGTCATCGCGGTCGATTTTGACCAGTTTTTCGACGCCGGTGACACCGACGCGGTTGAGACCCACAGCCACATCCGGACTCGACGCCTGCACGTCCGGGAGTTGCTGACTCATGTAGCCACTGTTAGGGGAGAATACCGGTTAGTGCTTTCGGTAGACGAAACGGGAAAAATACCCCAGGAGACTAGTCTTCGATACCGGTGGCAGCGGGGTCGTCACCGATGTCGCGAAACACCGCGACGAAGTCGTCGTCGTCGAAGCTGGCGACCGTCTCGTCGAGCTGGTCGCGCAGGTCGTCCATCCGCCCTTCGAGGTCAGAGAACTCCTCGCTCTCTGCGAGTTCAGACTCCGGTTTGTTGGCCATCAGCGTCGCATGTTTTGCCGTCAGCGCGTAGTAGTTGCGCAGTTTCGATTCGTACTCCGACGTGGTGAGCAGGCGCTCGATAGTGTTAAACAGGTCGTCGCGGGAGACCGGCTTGATGACGTAGTCGTCGAAGGGCATGTCGATGATGTCGAAATCTGGATCGACGGCAGTCACCATGGCGACGCGGCAGGCGAGTCCCCGCTCTCGGATCTCGTCGAGCACGTCGTCACCGGAGATGCCGGGCATCCGCCGGTCGAGCAACACCACGTCGACAGCGTCGTCGAGTTCGTCCAGCGCTTCCTGGCCGCTGTAGGCCGTCGAGACGATGTACTCGTCCTCAAGTTGGGCCGCATAGGCGTCGGCGACGTCCGGTTCGTCGTCGACGACGAGAACTGTCGCAGGCTCGGTCATTCCCTTTCACCTAGAGACGACCGGGAGCAAAAGGTTTCCGGGTGGCGCGCCGTGCTGCGTCCCGAACCGCTGCTGAAGGGGGTCATACGCCCCCTTTATAGCTGCCCCTACATGAGTCTGCGGGCTACCGGAAGCGGGAGTCTTTAGACCGGACTGGCCCAATTGGGGGTATGCACGACGCGAGCAGCGAGTTCGGCGACTGGCCGTTGCAGCGGCTGATGACCGAGATTGTCGGCTCCGGCCACAAGTCCGCCGACGATATGACCCGCTCGCAGGCCCGCGACGCCTTCGCCCGTATCCTCGCTCACGACCCTCCCGAGACGACGCTCGGCGCCTTCTGGCTCGCCAACCGCTGGAAGCGAAACACCCCGGCGGAACTCGCCGCCTTCACCGACGTGATGCGCGAAGCGAGCGTCGAACGCGCTGTCCCCGACTGCGACCCCGTCGACTGTGGCGCGAACTACGACGGCAAACACACCTCCGCACTGCTCGGCGTCGCCGCCGGTATCACCGCTGCGGCCGCAGGCGCCCCCGTCGTCACCCACTCCGGCGACCGCATCCCCACGCAGGAGGCGACCGCCTACAAACACGTCCTGGACGACCTCGACGTTCGCACCGACCTCGACCCGGCAGAGAGCGCCGACATGGTCGACGAGACCGGCTTCGGTTTCTACTACCAGCCCAACTTCAACCCCGGCGTCGACAGCCTCGTCGACCGGCGCAGGGAGATGGGCGTTCGGACTTTCCTCAACACCGTCGAGACGCTCGCAAACCCCGCCGATGCCGACGTCCATCTCGGGAGCTTCTACCACCTCGCCTTCGCCAAGCGCATCGTCGACACATTTGCCGAGATGGAATCCCAGGACGTGCCCCGCGTCATCATGTTCCAGGGACTGGAAGGCTACGACGACATCCGCCCCGGAACGACGGTCGTCGCCGAGTACGACGGCGACTTTACCGACTACGAAATCGAAACCGGCGAGTACGAGATGGACTTCGAGCGCGACGACCTCGCTGTCGAGGACGTGGCCGCCGATTCCGCAACCATCACCGAGGAAGTACTGACCGGCGAACGAGACGACCACTTCGCAGATGCCGTCGTCCTCAACGCCGCTGTCCGCCTCTACGCGGGCAACGAGGTCGACACTATCGGAGACGGGCTCGGACTCGCCCGCTCGGCTATCGCCGAAGGCGGCGCGCAAGACCGACTCGACCAACTCAGGGGGTTCTGAAATGAGCGGAGATACCACCAGACCACGACCGGACCCCACCGCACCGGGCCATCCCGACGATCCCGACCACTGGCGACACGAGACCGCTCACCTCTCGGCTGTCGAACTGCACTACGTCACCGTCGACGCGAATCAGGACGCGGTCGACCACCCGACCGGAACCGCGCCGCTGGTCGTCCTCCTGCACGGTTTCCCGGAGTTCTGGTACGCGTGGCGACACCAACTCGACGCCATCGCCGACGCGGGCTATCGCGTCGTCGCGCCGGACCTCCGGGGGTACAACCGCTCTGCGAAACCGGACGGCGTCGACAGCTACACGCCCGACCGACTCGTCGGCGACGTGCGCGAACTCGTCGAACACCTCGGCTACGCGCAGGCCGACATCGTCGGCCACGACTGGGGCGGTGCTATCGCCTGGGAGACGGCGATTCGAGAGCCGGAACTCGTCCGCCGGCTGGTCGTCATGAACGCTCCCCATCCGGGTGCCTACGAGCGACTCCTCACGCGGTCGCCCGAACAGCTCCTGAAGTCGTGGTACGTGTTCCTCTTCCAGCTCCCGTGGCTCCCCGAGCGCCTGCTCCAGGCCGACGACTACCGCATCGTCGACGAGATGCTGACCGAGACGGCCGCCCCCGGGTCGTTCACCGAGCGAGAGGTCCAGCGGTACAAGGACGCAATGGCCCGCTCGGGCGACCTCTCGGGACCGGTCAACTACTACCGAGCTATCGCCCGGGAGAACGCTCGCGAACAGCTCATCTCGTTTCTCCCCGACGCCGTCACCCGCGACACGACTGTCGACGTGCCGACGCTGGTCATCTGGGGCGAACAGGACCAGGCACTCAGCGTCGACCTACTAGAGGACCTCGACGAGTGGGTGCCCGACCTCCGCATCGAACGACTGCCCGATGCCAGCCACTGGGTGCAGTCGGATGCACCCGAGGAAGTGAACCGGCTGCTGCTGGAGTTCCTGGGGTAGTGTTGACCGTCAGCGGTGTTCGTCTATCCATTCACACCAGGCGTGGAAATCCTGTGCACCGCACTGGTCGGCGATATTTTGAAGTGTTCCGATTCGCACGCGGTCGTGTAACGGAACCGTAACCGTTCGCTTCTCGCCCGTCTCCGGGTGAGTGTACTTCAGGATTGCATGGTCACCCCGCGTGCGGTCGTGCTGATAGTCGAACCTCCGGAGGACGTTGACTATCTCCTCACCCGAAAAGTCACGCGACACCATTACTCGTCGAACCACGGTGCGTCCGGTTCCGGCGCAGGTGTCTCGTCGTCTCTGGCTTCCTCGGTCAGTTCGACCGCTTCGTCGAGATTGGTCAGCGCCTCCTCCCGCGTTTCCCCCTGACTGGCAACGCCAGTCTCCTCGTCGATGGCAGACCACCAACCGTCGTCTTCCTCGATGAGCCGAATTTCCCGCCCAGTACTCATAGACCGAATTACGCCGGCATCGCGTATAAACGTTCGACCCGGGCGGTGACGGCACAACTCACAAATCGACTCGGTCTCACGCCACCCGTCCGACCGCCTCGATAGCTCGGCCGATATCGTCGTCGTCGACGTCCCAGTGCGTACAGAACCGGACGACGTGGTCGTCGAAGGGAACGCCCAGCACGCCCTCGCTCTCACAGTCGTCGAGAAACCCCTCGGCTGGTCGGTCGGTTTCCACGAGAACGATGTTCGTCTCCGGTGGCTCGACCGACAGCCCCGCGACATCGGCCAGTCCGTCGGCAAGCCGTGCCGCACGGCGGTGGTCCTCGTCGAGTCGGTGGCGATTCGCCAGCGCGTGGCGGCCGGGCGCGGCAACGATGCCGACCTGACGCATCCCGCCGCCCATGAGCTTCCGCGTTCGGCGGGCGGCCTCGATGGTCGATTTCGGTCCTGCAAGCAGCGACCCGACTGGCGCACCGAGTCCCTTCGAGAGACAGCACATCACTGTATCCACCGGCTCGACGAACTCGGCGGCAGACCGGTCCAGCGCGGCCGCTGCGTTGAACAGTCGCGCACCGTCGAGGTGGACCGGTACCCCCAGGTCGTGGGCAACCTCCGCGGCCGCCGCGATACGTTCGGGTGCGATTGCCGTACCGCCCTTGCTGTTGTGGGTGTTCTCCAGTGCGAGCAGTCCGGTTCCGGGGCGGTGGCTTGTTGCGTCGACGTACCCCTCCTGTACCTGTTCTGGGTCGACCACGCCGCGGTCGCCAGCGTCGATGGGACGGGTCTGGACCTCTGAATGCTGGGCGAGGCCAGCGAGTTCCCACTTGTAGATGTGACTCTCCCGCTCGCAGAGAAGCTCCTGGCCGCGCTCGGTGTGAACGCGGGCAGCAATCTGATTTCCCATCGTCCCCGACGGGACGAACAGGGCTGCCTCGGTCCCGAGCACGTCGGCCGCCCGCTCTTGCAGGTCGTTGACTGTCGGGTCTTCCCCGTAGACGTCGTCTCCCACCTCGGCGTCGCTGGCGGCCTCGCGCATCGCATCACTCGGCCGGGTGACGGTGTCACTGCGAAGATCAATCATGGCACTGGTTATCGTCGGACGGACAAAACTGTGCGGCTAGTCGTCGAGCGGTTCCTCCACCGGGGCTCGCGCGGCGCTCGCCCGCCGAGAGGTCACTGTGAAGGTGAGCGTCGCGACGGCAATAAAGCCCGCCGCGAGGACGAACCCGGCCTCCGTCGAGATGAAGTCCATCGTCGTGCCGACCAGCACCGGCCCCGCGACCTGACCGACCTTCCAGGAGATAGAGCGGAGAGACATCGCGCTAGCGACGGAGTCGTACTGTGCCCCTTCGTCGACGAACAGCGACATGCTCGCTGGCAGACGGATAGAGTCGGCGACGCCGAGCAGCGAGTACGCGCCGAACAGCGCGAAAAAGGCCCCACCGAGGACCTGTGTATCGCCGAAGGCCGATACCACGACGGGATTGACCCGTCCCTCGAAATACCCGGCCAGCGGAATCGCAGCAGTCCCGACGCCGTAGAGGGCGGCCCCGACGGCGACGAAGTAGTGTTCGTGGCCGTAGCTGTCGGTGAGATTCCCGACGATACCCTGCAGCAGTCCCTTCGTGAGCTTTCCACCAGCCAATATCCAGCCGATAGCAAAGGCAGAGATGCCGAAGCTCGTCCGCGCGTAGATTGGCAGGAAAATGAGCACAGCCATCTTGCCGACGCTGAAGGTAAAGCGAAATCCAACCAGCGAGCGCAGCATCGGCAACCCGAGCAACGACCGGAACGTCTCGACGCCGCCGGCGTCCTCGGGGTCTTTCTGGCCACCGGGGTCGTCCCGGAGGAAGACAAAGACGAGCACAAATGCAACTAGCGTGATAGCCGTCAGCACGAGATAGGGAAGGGTGAACCCGTAGGCGTACAGCAGGTACCCACCGAGCAAGTCGCCGGCCAGCGACGAGAACGAGGCCACCTGGTTGTACGACCCCAGCCAGAGCCCCTGTTCGTCGTCGGGGCTTATCTCGCCGACGACAGTCGATCCGGTTATCCAGAGGATGATCGCACCAAGGCCCTGGACCATCCGGACGAGGATGACGTGGACGGCGTTCCCGACGAAAATGAAGCCGACGAAGACAGCGACGTTCACCAGGAAGCCAGCGAGCAGATATCGCTTGGCGTTGCCGGTGTCTATCTTCCGCCCTAGCGGCAGGACCACGACCAGTTGAACGAGCGCAAAGGCCGTCCCGAACAGCCCTTCGACGAAGCCGGTGGTCCCGAAGCTGTCGGCGTACAGCGCCAGCGCGATGAGAATCGTCGAGTACGCCTGACTCCGCGCGAACGCTGTCCCGGACAGCGCGAAGAACTCCCTGTCTCCGAGGAGTTCGAGCGAGCGAAAGCGGGTCACGTGCCCACAGGTCAACGAGGATTATTCTGGGGCAAAAATCGCTCGGTCAGGCAAAAGCGTGTGGTCGGCTCTCAATAGCGTGGTGACGGGGACTGCGCCGGGCCTATTCGAGGTCGAAGCGGTCGAGCTTCATGACCTTGCTCCACGCGTCAACGAAGTCATGGACGAACTCCTCCTCGCCGTCCTCGGACGCGTAGACCTCCGAGAGCGCACGGAGACGCGAGTTCGACCCGAAGATGAGGTCGTAGCGGGTCGCTTCCCAGACCTGTTCGCCCGTCTCGCTGTCGTAACCCTCGTAGACGGACTCGTCGTCGGCCTCCTCCCATTCGTACTCCATACTGAGCAGGTTGTCGAAGAAGTCGGTGGTCAACACGCCGGGCTCGTCGGTGAGGACACCGAGCTCGGAGTTCTGGTAGGTTGCGCCGAGCTGGCGCAGCCCACCGACCAGCACGGTCATCTCCTCGGGCGTCAGGTCCAGCAGGTCAGCCTTGTCGACCAGCAGTTCCTCCAGTTTCCGGCTGTGCTCCCCACCGACGTAGTTCCGGAAGCCATCCGTCTTGGGCTTGAGCGCCTCGAAGGATTCCTCGTCGGTCCACTCCTCCTCGGCGTCGACACGGCCCGGTTCGAACGGCACTTCGACGTCGTAGCCGGCGTCGGCCGCGGCCTGCTCGATGGCCGCGTTGCCACCAAGCACGATGAGGTCGGCCAGCGAGACAGCCGTCCCGTCCGACCGCGAGTCGTTGAACTCGGCCTTGATGTCCTCCAGCGTCGAGAGAACCGTCTCCAGTTCCTCTGGTTCGTTGACCTCCCAGCTCCGCTGTGGTTCCAGTCGGATGCGGGCGCCGTTGGCGCCGCCGCGTTTGTCGCTGTCGCGGTAAGTCGAGGCAGACGCCCAGGCAGTCTTGACGAGTTGCTGGGTCGTCAGGTCGGTGTCGAGAATCTCCGTTTTGAGGAGTTCGGCGGCCTCGTCGTCGATCGGCTGGAAGTCCCGGTCCGGCAGGGGGTCCTGCCACAGCATCGTTTCCTCGGGCACTTCGGGGCCGAGGAACCGCTCTGGCGGGCCCATGTCGCGGTGGATGAGCTTGTACCAGGCCTTCGCGAAGGCGTCGAGGAACTCCATCGGATTCTCCTGGAACTCCTCCATAATCTCCAGGTAGTCGGGGTCTTTCTTCAGGGCGATGTCCGTCGTCAGCATCATCGGCGTCTGGGTGTCGTCGGGGTCGTGGGCAGCCGGTGCGTCCTCAACCTCGTCCGCGTCTACGGGCGTCCACTGCCAGGCGCCGCCGGGGCCCTTGTGCGGTTCCCACTCGTGTTCGAGCAGGTTGTTGACGTAGGACATGTCCCACATCGTCGGCGTGCTGTTCCACGGGCCTTCGATGCCGCTGGTGATGGTGTCGTCGCCTTTCCCGGAGCCGTAGTCGCTCTCCCAGCCCAGCCCCATGTTCTCAATGGGTGCGTCGGCGGGTTCGGGACCGACGTACTCGTCGGGGTCGTCGGCGCCGTGGACCTTCCCGAACGTGTGACCGCCGGCGATGAGCGCGGCCGTCTCCTTGTCGTTCATCGCCATTCGACTGAACGACTCCCGGATGCGCTCGGCCGACCACTCGGGGTCGGGTTCGCCCTCCGGGCCCTCGGGGTTGACGTAGATGAGGCCCATCACGGTCGCGCCGAGGTGGTCCTCCAGTTTATCGTCCTCGTCGAAGCGGTCCCACGACTCCATGTCCTGTTCGGGGCCCCAGTCAGCACCCGCGTCGGACTGGAATGCGTCCGTTCGGCCGCCCGCAAAGCCGAAGGTGTCGAAGCCCATCGACTCCATGGCGACGTTGCCAGCGAGCACGATGAGGTCGGCCCACGAGAGTTGCTTGCCGTACTTCTGTTTGACCGGCCAGAGCAGGCGCCGTGCCTTGTCGAGATTGGCGTTGTCGGGCCAGCTACCGATCGGCTCGAACCGCTGGGTACCACCCGAGGCACCACCGCGGCCGTCGGTCGTGCGGTACGTCCCGGCGCTGTGCCAGGCCATCCGGATGAAAAGCGGCCCGTAGTTGCCGTAGTCGGCCGGCCACCAGTCCTGCGAGTCAGTCATCACCTCCTCGATGTCAGCTTTCACCGCCTCCAGGTCGAGGTTCTGGAACTCCTCTGCGTAGTCAAAGTCCTCACCGAGCGGGTATTGCTGTGCGTTCTGGTCGAGCGGGGTCAAGTCCAGCAGGTCAGGCCACCAGTCTTGATTGGACCGAGTCATACTAGACACTTGTCGCATTCGCACATCAATATTCCCATTCCAGAATGAATCTTCGGTGTAGCCAAACCACACTCTCGGATATGTGAAATTTTCCTTAATGGTTCGGTCCACCAGTATTTCGTGGAAAGCGGGAGACAACAGGAAAACACCACGATCAAAGAGTGGGAGAGGCTGGTGGGAGTTCGGGGACGGGGGCAAGCCCGGTCAGTCGTCGTTCAACACCCCTTCGGCGACGGCCATGTTTTCGGGCTCGAGGTCGTCGTCGGTCGGACCGTTCAGAGGAGTCGCGCGTACTCGTCGTCGGTCAGGTCGATCTGGCTCGCGGCGACGTTCTCTTCGAGGTGGTCGATACTCGACGTGCCCGGAATCGGTAGTGTCACGTCCGAGTGCTCGAGCAGCCACGCCAGTCCAATCTGGTACCGGGTCGCGTCGTGAGCGGCAGCGATATCGTCGAGCGTCTCACCGAGGTCACCCAGGTCGCCAGCGCCGAGCGGGAAGTACGCCATATAGCCGATACCGTGTTCCTCACACGCTTCGAGAACATGTTCGCTGTGGCGGTCAGCGACGTTGTACTGGTTCTGGACGGTCGCGATCTCGACGTGATCGAGGGCCGTCTCCAGTTCGTCGACGCCGACGTTCGAGAGGCCGACGTGGTCGATGATTCCCTCGTCTTTCAGCTCGGCGAAGGCCTGGACGCTCTCCTCGAAGGGAACGTCGTCGTCGGGCGCGTGGTACTGGAAGAGGTCGATGCTGTCGACGCCGAGACGGTCGCGGCTGACCAGCGCCTGATTGCGGATGTAGTCTGGCTCACCGTGGCGGAGCCAGTCGCCGTCCGTGTTCCGGAGCAACCCGGCTTTCGTCGCCACGACGGCCTCGTCGGTGACGCCCGCCTCGCGGATGAGGCGCTCGCTGACGCCGGGACCGTACGAGTCTGCGGTGTCGATGAAGTCGACGCCGCTGTCGACGGCATGCCGGAGAACCGCACGCGCGGCATCCTCGTCGCTGGGCGGGCCGATGATGTCCTCGCCGGTGATGCGCATCGCGCCGTATCCCAGTCGGTGAACAGGTAGCTCGCCGCCGATATCGAAGGTCGAACTTTCGTTTGTGACCATAGCGCCCTTTCAACCGGGAGCAAAAAGAGTCCCCGGGCAAACAGATTGGGGAGTGCCCGCCAGTACACAGATACGTCTCGACCGTCTGGACACAGTATGAGCGACGACACTAGTGATCCAGCTGTGAATCGGGAGCGGAGCGTCACCGTCGACTACGAGTCGCGGAGTCCATCGCTGCTCGTGCGTACCGTCTACTTCCTGCTGATCGGCTGGTGGCTGACTGGTATCTGGCTTGGTATCGCCTGGGTTCTGAACCTCACTATCGTCGGGATGCCCCTCGGCATCAAGATGATCAACAGAGTCCCGAAGGTGCTCTCGCTGAAAGAGCGCCCGCTCCGGAGCGAGGTCATCGACGAGAACGGGGCCGTGACCGTCGTCAAGTCCAACCGCGAACAGCGGTCGCTCCTCGTTCGTGCGGTCTACTTCCTGCTGGTCGGCTGGTGGGCGAGTGGTATCTGGATGGGGATTGCCTACGCCGCGACGCTCTCTATCGTTGGCCTCCCGCTTGCGGTCTGGATGTACGGCAAACTCCCCTTCGTCGTCTCGCTGTACAACTACTAGCGACCCGGGCCACGTGGACGAAACGGCTAATGGGTTTCCTCCCATCTGTCCTGATAGATGGAAGTCGCCTTACTGACTGTCGGCGACGAGCTGCTCGCGGGGGATACCGCAAACACCAACGCGACGTGGCTCGCCGAACGCCTCACCGAGCGCGGCGTCACGGTGACGCGCATCCTCACCATTCCCGACCAGCGAGCGCTCATCGCCCAGCGCGTCCGAGAGTACAGTGACGACTTCGATGCCGTCATCGTCACCGGTGGCATCGGCGGCACGCCCGACGACGTGACACTCGACGCCGTCGCCGACGCCTTCGACCGGGAGATGGTCGTCAGCGAGCAGGCCCGCAGCGCCGTCGAGCAGCGACTCGACGAGATCGGCGATGCCGTACCCGATTTGGACCTCGACGTCGACGCCGAGGCGACCTTCCCCGAGGGCGCGCGGCTGATTCTCAACCCGGAAGGGCTCTCGCCGGGCTGTATCGTCAAAAACGTCTACGTCTTCCCGGGAATTCCACGCGAACTGAAAGCGATGTTCGGCACGGTCGCCGAGGAGTTCGTCGGCGAGGCCGTCTCGCACTTTCTGTACACTGTCGAACCGGAGGCCAACATCGTTTCGACACTCGAAGCCATCGCCGAGGAGTTCGACGTGAGCGTCGGCTGCTACCCCGACCGGGACGCGCGCCACAACCGGCTGAAACTCACCGCCACCGACGAGGAGACGCTGGCCGAAGCGACGGCGTGGCTCCGCGAGCGTGTGAACACGAGCGAGACGCCCGTCGAACGCGACTGGAGTCGAAGCGACGCCTACGGTGACAGAGAGTAACGACTAGACCGGGTAGAACCAGTCGTCGTACGCCGCCGGAGCCTGCTCGACGATATCGAAGAACTCGGTCTGAATCTCGTCGGTGACCGGTCCCTTCGTGCCCGCGCCGATCTCGTTGTCGTCGACGCTGCGAATCGGCGTGACCTCGGCCGCAGTCCCAGAGAAGAACAGTTCGTCAGCAGTGTAGAGTTCACTTCGGGAGATGGTCGCGTCGTCGTGGACAGTGTAGCCCAGATTCTCGGCAATCTCGATGACCGACCGGCGGGTGATACCGTCGAGAATCGACTCCGCGAGGCCAGTCGTGTAGATTTCGCCGTCGCGGACCAGGAAGATGTTCTCGCCCGGTCCTTCGGCGACGTTGCCCTCTTTGTTGAGGACGATCGCCTCGGTGTAGTCGTTGCCCTTGGCCTCCAGACTGGCGAGGACGCTGTTGACGTACGCACCGGTCGTCTTCGCGTTCGTCGGAATCTGGCTGGAGGCGTGTTTGCGCCACGAGGAGACGGCCACGTCGACGCCCTCTTCGAGCGCTTCCTCGCCGAGGTAGGCGCCCCACGGCCAGACGGCAATCGCAGTCTGGACCGGCGAATTGCCGGGATTCAGCCCGAGCGGACCGTAGCCGTAGAACGCCACCGGGCGGATGTAACAGGAATCAAGATTCTCCCGACGGATGAGTTCGACCGTCGCCTCGGTAATCTCCTTGGGTTCGAACGGAATCTCCATGTCGTAGGGTTTCGCAGACTCGTAGAACCGGTCGAGGTGTTCCTCCCAGCGGAAGATAGCGGGACCGTCTGCGGTGTCATAGCAGCGCACACCCTCGAAGACACCGGTGCCGTAGTGGAGGCCGTGAGTGAGCACGTGGACCTGTGCATCCTCGAAGTCGACGAACTCGCCGTCCATCCAGATGGTGTCGACGCCCTCGTACATCTCCGGCCGGTCGCTCATGGCCACCCACCCCGGCGACTGTCCGCACTCGCGTGTCTGTCCCAAACATCTGTCTCGTCGAAGTCCATATCCCACAATCTGTGGCCATCGTTAAGAGTGTTGACGGTCCGGGCGCACTCGAGGACGTATCCAGCGCGTCGAGTGAGCGCCCTGACAACACACACCAGATATATACTGTGGCGTCTGTATCACCCCTACTGATGGCTGAACGAGCCAGTGGTGGGCAGGGTGTATCACTCGACGAGGCAGAGAGAGCGTTCCTCGAACGATGCGCGGACCGACCCGGAGAGGTGGACATCGAGGACATCTTCGAGCGACTCGACGCCGACCCGGAGTCCGCCAGTGAAGACGAAGACGCTGCGGACGTTCGTCGACTGGGGGCGCGCGGTCTGGTCCAGTACTCGCAAGCAGACCCGGACGGACTGGCCGGCGACGGGGAGCGCATCCTCACCTACCTCTCCGACGACGCCGAGGACGTTCGCTCCAGCACGATTATGGTGGTTCAGCGGCTGGTCGAAGCCGACGTGGCGGCGTTCAGTGAGCCGCCGGTCGGGGCGCTAACAGCCCGGTTAGGGAAAGAGGACCAGCCCGGGTCGAAACGCGTCGCACAGACGCTGGTCGAACTGCTGGACGCCGAGGACCAACGGCTCGTCGAGGCCGTCGACACCACGGTCGATCTCTTCAGTGGAGATAGACACGAAGCCGGTAGCGCGATTCAGGCGCTCTCAGTGCTGGGAGACGCCTATCCCGACCCAGTCATCAGCCGACTGGCGGCACGACTGGACGACGACGATGCCGACGTTCGGAAGTACGCCGTCCGGACGCTCGCGACGCTCTCGGAAGACAACGCGGCGCTGGTCGGTGAGGCGACCGACCGACTGCTCGCACTGCTCGAGACTGAGAATGCATACACGCGCGAGCACGCGCTGGAGACACTGGTCGACGTGGCAATCGACGACCCCGTCGCGCTCGAAGCGGCAATTCCACAGCTCACGGTGCTGGTCGACGCCGACCACAGCAAGACCCGTCGGGGCGCCGTTCGCATTCTCGCGGAACTCGGCCGTGCGGACGTGGATATCGAACCAGCAGTGACAGAGCTCCGGAATCGGCTGGACGATGACGACAAGATCGTTCGCAGAGACGCCTGCTACGCGCTCGGCATCCTCCGTGCCGAGGCTGCGACCGAAGACATCCGCGCCCGCAGAGACGACTACGACCTGGAGTTTGCGGCCGTCGCCGACGCTGCCCTCGAACGAATCGAAACTGGGGAGTCGACCCCACCGATGACAGACCTCGACCCCGGCGAAATCTTCGTCGCGCGAAACTAGCAGGGCAGTTACGAGAACCGCTCGACCAGCGCCGCGCCTTCGACGTAGGGGATGTCGTGGCGCTGTGCGTACGCCTGGGCGGCCGCGGGCGAAAGCGCGCTACCCGTCTCGTCGTCGAGCATCTCGCAGACGACCACTGCCGGAGGCAGGTTCGCGTCCGCCGCGAGTGCGAGCCCGAGTTCGGTGTGCCCCTCGCGGTCGACGAGCAGGTTCGGCGCACCGCGGAGAACGTGGACGTGACCCGGCACCCGAAACGTGTCGGCAAAGTCCGTCCCCGTCGGCTCGGCCGCAGCGTCTGCGAGCGCGGTAATCGTCAGCGCGCGGTCCTCGTCGGTGATGCCGGTGCGGGTGTCGCGGTGGTTGACCGTCAGCGAGAACGACGAGCGGTCGTCGTACGAGAGGTCGTGGTCGGCCGCCGCAGGGTGTTCCAGTACGTCCTGGACGAACGGCAGCCCGAAGGTCGATGCCACCGCGTCGGAGACGGCGACACAGACCAGTCCGCCGGCGTCGTTTCGCATACGCGCGACTGCATCCGGTGTGACCGCATCCGCGGGGTAGACGAGGTCCGTTTCGCCCTCGCGGTCGGCCGCATCGTGGATGCAGACCGGTTGTCCGTGACGGAACGCTTCGATGGCCGCGCTGACGCCGTCTGTCGGCCGGGGCGTGTCACCGCTGCTCGACATCGACAGTCACCTCGTCACCGTCTTGCAGTTCCAGCGTATCGCGCAAGCGATCCGGAGCGATGACCTCCAGGTGGTCGTCGCCGTGGTGGGTCCGCTCGGGCGCGATGACGTGTGCCGGTTCGTAGCGGTCGTCGGCGACGACCGTCGCCGGGTAACAGTACGCCGGGCCGTAGGTCCGTTCGTCGTCTTCCCAACCCTCGATGACAACCGGGTCGATAGCACCGAGGTGGGCACGCCGCCGGATGCTCTCCTCGGTGAGATCGATGTTGAACGTGCCGGCGAAGGGTTCGTAGCCGAGCAACTCGCGGAACTGCGCCATGTATCCCGGGAGCGTGATGTAGTGACGACCCTCGCCCATCCCGCTGGTCACCACACCGGTCAACGAGACGCTGGCGTCCTGTTCGAACAGCCGACGATAGTCGGCGTACTCGGTCTGCAAACGGCGCTCCCCATCGCTGGTAATCTGGACCCACTGTCCGTCGCTGACGATGTCCCGCTCGACACAGCCGAGTTCGTCCAGTTGCTGGAGTCGCCGTGACGCGGTCTGCGTCGAAGCGCCGAGACGCTCTGCGAGTGCCGAACAGGACAGCTTCTCCTCGCCGTCCAGCGCGCCGAGGAGTGCGAGCTCTTTCAGCGTCGCCAACCCGTCGGCATCGAGCACCCGCCGTGTTTCTGGCATAGCTGGGAGTTAGAAGTCATCCCGGATAAGTATAACGGGACCGTGATGTATCCCACTAACGTTATGCCTTCGTGTCAGAGGGTGTTTGATGTCGAGAGTCAAAGGATATAACAGTGACGGCGGCGGGTTTGATCAGCCCGACGGCTCGGACTGGTGGGTGTCGTCACCGTCTGACCGGCTCGTGTCACCGTTCTCGCTCGTAGCCACGCCTTCCGCATCGTCAGTTGACACCTGCTGTTCGGCGTCCGTTTCGCCGGACGCGAGCCGGTCCTGTCCGTCGAGTAGTTGGGAGAGTCCAGTCTCGTTGTTTTCACCGAAGCCAGCACTCAGGACGCGGGTCAGGGCATCTTCGAGACTCTCGTCGGTCTCGGTGTACTCGTCTGGTTCGACTTCGATGACGTATCCCGTCGTGATATTGGGTGCCGTCGGAAGAAAAAGCAAGTCGCGACCGTCGTCGGTTTTCTGACCGGTTTTGAACGCCGTCATGCGCATCCCGTCCCAGGTTTCAATTTTGACCGGCGCCTGGAGGTTCTCGGTCCCGCCGAGTGCGGTCTCGGCTGCCATCTTCGAGGCGTTGTAGACCACCCGCAGCCCCGGCAGCCTGTTGATGAGGCTGTCCAGCGTGCTCTCGAAGACGGCCCCGACGGCCGTCCGCATCAGGTAGCCGATGGCGAAAACGAGCAACACGAAGACCGCGAGCGTCAGGGCCACGCGTGCGTACACGTCGTCGACAGGGACCGGGAGGCCGGCGAGCTGGTTGAATATCCAGACGACGACGAACAGCGTTATCAGTAGCGGCGTGAGAATGATGAGCCCACTCGCGAAATCGCGTTTCCAACTCCCCATTATGTTTGTCTGGCTAGTGGACGGTAATCAGTCTATTCGTTTCATACTAGCGGCTGGACCATCTCAGAGAGACTGGGCGTCCTGTGGTGCCGAGAGTATCCACGAACGGACAGTCGGCAGTCTCAACCCAGAAGCGCCCGGAGTGCGAATTTTGCGCTGCCGACATTTTCTGTCACCCGCCGATAGAAGTACGAGAGCCACCGACTGCCGTAGGGAACGTACTGCCACACCTCGCGATGCCCGGCGAGATCGCGCTGGGCGTCCTCCCGGACACCCATCAGCATCTGAATCTCGTAGGGCATCCCGTACTCGTCGTGGAGCGTCGCCGCTCGCGCCAGCATCGCCGGGTCGTGACTCCCGACCGCGATACCGTCGTCGAACTGTTCGAACATGTATTCCAGATGGGCTTCGTAGGCCTGGTCGACGCGGGCGGTCGACTGGTGGGCGATATCGGCCGGTGGGTCGTACGCCCCCTTCACGAGTCGGACGTTGCCCGGCAGACCCGCCAACCGTTCGAGGTCGTCGCCCGTCCGTTTGAGGTTGGCCTGGACGCAGACGCCGACGGCGTGTTCGCCGGCGTGGCGTTCGAACGCGTCGAGAGTCGCGTCGGTCGTCGTGTGGTCTTCCATGTCCAACCAGACGAAGATATCCCGACCGGCGGCCCGCTCGACGATTCGGGCGAGGTTCTCCCGGAACACGTCCTCGCCGACAAGCAGCCCAAGTTGCGAGGGTTTGACCGACAGACAGACGCGCAGGTCGGTCGTGCCGATGTCGTCGATGAGCCGGCAGTAGGTTTCCGTGTCTGCATCGGCCGGCGCTCGCTCGTGGTAGTGTTCGCCGAGCAGGTTCAGTATCGTCCCGATGTCGTCCTCATCCAGTCGACGGGCGCGTTCGAGCGCGGTGGCAGCCGACTCGCCAGCGACGAAGCGACGCGCCAGCGGCGGTAGCATACCCGAAATTGGGTCCCCCGACGCAAGTCAGTATCGACAGTTTCGGCAAACCCCGTCGATTAAGGTGCGGGGGTGTGACGCGCCGACAATGGCAGTGTTCGAAATCGTCGCGACGGCGTTCTGGGCGATGCTCCCAGCCTACGTCCCCAACAATGCGGCCGTGCTCTTCGGCGGCGGCGCACCGATAGACGGCGGCCGAACCTGGGGCGGCCGACGCGTGCTGGGCGACGGCAAGACGTGGCGCGGTACCATCGCCGGTTGGGGGACCGGGATGCTGGTGGCGCTCGCGCTCAACCAGCTCGCCGACCCCGCTGGTGACGTGCTCGGCGTCTCGCTCCCGATCTTCCCCGATTCCGCCCTCGTCGCCCTGCCGCTGGGCGCAATGCTCGGCGACATCGGTGCATCGTTTCTGAAACGCCGCTCCGGCCGCGAGCGCGGTGCGCCCTTCCCCGGCCTCGACCAGCTCGATTTCGTCGTCGGCGCGCTCGTGCTCGCGTTTCTGGCCAACCCCGGCTGGTTCAGCGACACCTTCACGCTCCCCGTGATCACTGTCGTAATCGTCCTCACGCCGGTGTTACACGTCGCGACGAACGGTATCGCGTACGCCCTCGGACTGAAAGACGAACCCTGGTGACGCCCTCGCAGAGACCGACCAGAAGTGGTGTGCTTTTCACTCCTGACCGAGGAGAGGTGGGTAATGAACGCACGCGGTAGGACGCTCCGTCTCGGGACGCGGGGGTCGAATCTGGCGCTCCGACAGGCCAGTACGGTCATCGAAGCGCTCGAGCAGCGTCGGCTCTCGGCCGAACTGGTCGAAGTCGAGACGACCGGCGACCAACTCCGCGACGAACTCATCCACCGACTGGGGACGACCGGTGCCTTCGTCCGCAGTCTCGACGAGAAGGTCATCGACGGGGAACTGGACGGCGCAATCCACTCGATGAAGGACATGCCGACCGACCAGCCCGGCGACCTCGTGGTCGCGGGCATCCCGGAACGGGCCGCGCCCGGCGACGTGCTCGTGACGCCGGACGGAACGACGCTGTCGGACCTCCCGGAGGGAGCGACCGTCGGCACGTCGAGTCTCCGCCGGGGCGCACAGTTGCTGGCCGAGCGGCCGGACCTCTCCATCGAACCGCTCCGGGGCAACGTCGACACGCGCGTCGAGAAACTCCTCGCACCGAGTCGGCAGCGCGAACACGAAGCGCGCGTCGACGCCGAAACAGAAAGCGAAAAGGAGTCAGCAGACGACGACGCTGACGATGCCGGCGACGAACCGGAGTACGAACGGACCGTCGAGGAGTGGTTCAACGACCTCGCGGAAATCGAGCGCCGCGCGCTCGAACGCGACGTCGACAGCGAGTACGACGCGATCTGTCTGGCCGAAGCGGGACTCCAGCGGAGCGGCCTCCTCCACCACCTCGACTACCAGCGTCTCGACCCGACGGAGTTCGTGCCCGCACCGGGCCAGGGCGCGCTCGCGGTGACCGCACTCGACGGCGAACTCGCCGAGTCGCTCCACGAGGTGCTCGATCACCCGCTGACACGGGTCGAGACGACCGTCGAGCGAACAATCCTGGGGGAGCTCGGCGGCGGCTGTGTCGCCCCCATCGGCATCTACAGCCGCCTCCAGGGCGAGGTCGTCACGACGACGGTGCGCGTCCTCGCACAGGACGGCAGCGAGGAGGTCACGGCCACCCGTGACATCCCGGTCGAGCGCCACGCCGAGGCCGCCGCAACGTTTGCCGAGGACCTCGCGGCGCAAGGAGCCAGGACGCTCATCGACAGCGCGAAACGCGACCAGCCAGACGACGCGAAACGTGACCAATGAGTGAGGGGACGGTCTACCTCGTCGGCAGCGGCCCCGGCGACCCGGAACTGCTGACCGTCAAAGCACAGCGCCTGCTCGAGGAGGCAGACGTCATCCTCCACGACAAACTGCCAGGTCCCGATATCCTCGAAGAGATCCCCGAGACGAAACGCGAAGATGTTGGCAAGCGCGCCCACGGCAAAGGAACCTCCCAGCAGTACATCAACGACCGCCTGGTCGAACTTGCCCAGGAAGGCAAGAACGTCGTTCGGCTGAAAGGCGGCGACTCGATGATGTTTGGTCGCGGCGGGGAGGAGATGGTGTATCTCGCTGACCACGGCGTCGACTTCGAAGTCGTGCCAGCCGTCACGTCCGCGATTGCTGGCCCCGAAGTCGCGGGAATTCCCGTCACACACCGCGACCACGCATCGTCGGTGACGTTCGTCACCGGTCACGAAGACCCCACGAAAGAAGAGTCGGCCGTCGACTGGGGCGCACTCGCCGCCTCTGGTGGCACCATCGTCGTCCTGATGGGCGTCACCCGATTACCCGAGTACACCGAAGCGCTGATGGCCGCCGAGATGGACCCCGAAACCCCCGTTGCGCTCGTCGAACGCGCGACGTGGGAGGCCCAGAAAGTCGCCACTGGTACCCTCGAAACCATCGTCGAGGCCCGCGACACAGTCGGTATCGAACCGCCCGCATTGACCGTCATCGGCGGCGTCGCCAGCACGCGCGAGCGCGTCGTCGACTTTCTCCAGAACGAACCAAACAGATGACAGAGACACGACCCACCGTTGCAGTGTTCCGACCCGACGACGACCGACTCACCGCCGCAGTCGAAACGCTCGAATCGCTCGGCGTCGACCCGCTCGGCGACCCGATGCTGGCTGTCGAGCCGGGCGGTACAACACCCCGAACGGATGCCGACTACGTGATTCTGACCAGCAAAACCGGCGTCGAGCTCGCCGCAGCGCAGGGATGGGACCCCGCAGGAACCACCGTCTGTGCCATCGGCGAGTCGACCGCCGACGCACTCGAGCAGGCGGGGTACGCCGTCGACATCGTTCCCGAGGAGTTTACCTCGCGCGGACTGGTCGACCGCCTCGCTGGTGAGGTCGACGGCGCGCGTCTCGAAGTCGCCCGAAGCGATCACGGCTCCGCCGTGTTGCTCGACGGTCTCGAAGCTGCTGGTGCGTACGTCCACGAAACCATTCTCTATCGACTCGTCCGTCCCGACGGTGCCGGTGTGTCGGTCGAACGGGCCGTTTCCGGCGACCTCGACGGCGCACTCTTTACGTCCTCGCTGACGGTCGAGCACTTCGTCGACATCGCCAGCGAGCGCGGCGTCAGAGACGACGCAATCGCGGGGCTGAACGACGCCGTCGTCGGGACGATCGGCCCACCGACGAAGGACACTGCAGAAGCGCTGGGTATCGAGGTCGACGTCGTACCGGCCGATGCGGACTTCGAGCAGCTGGCGCGCGCGGCCATCGAGTTCCTCGACGAGTGAGCGGGGACGTTCGCCGGTTCGTCGCGGTAGTCACCGCCTGGCAAATCGTCGCGAGCAGTTGCTACTACGCCGTCTTCGCCGCCGCACCGTTCGTCCGCGAAACGTTTGGCCTCTCGCGGTTTCTCGTCGGCGTCGTCGTGACGACGATGACGCTCGGCTACACGCTCTTTCTGTTCCCCAGCGGCGCCGCCGTCGACGCCTACGGAGAGCGACCGATGCTCGTCGGCGGCCTCGCAGCGCTCGGAGCCGGTGCCGTCGCCGTCGCCATCGCGCCGTCGGTCGCGGTGCTGTTCGTCGCGGCCTTCGCACTCGGGAGCGCGTACGCCTCCGCGATGCCTGCGGGTAACCGGGCCATCGTCGTCGGCGTGCCGTCCGACGTCCGGGGGGTCGCACTCGGACTGAAACAGGTCGGTGTCACCGTCGGCAGCGGTCTTTCGGCTGTCGTCGTGGTCACGCTCGCGCCGATGGTCGCCACCTGGACGGCCGGACTGGTCGCACTCGGCGCGAGCGCGGTGGTAGTCGCGGGACTGTTCGCCGCCGGCTACCCCGCTCATCCCGGCGACGGTCGACTGACGACTCCGGATATCGCCGGTCTGCGGGCGAACGGCCCCTACGTCGCGCTGGTCCTCGCCGGCTTCTTTCTGGGTGCGGCGCTGTTCACCACAGTCGGGTATCTCACGCTGTATCTGACCGAATCAGTCGGCGTCGCGGCCAGTCTCGCCGGCATCGGGTTCGTCCTCCTGCAGGTGACCGCCAGTGTCGGACGGGTCGTAATCGGTGACCTCGCCGACCGACTCGAACGACGGACCGACTGGGGGCGAGCGCGCTCCGCCGCGACGCTGCTCACCGGGCAGGTCGCCATCGGTGCGGTCCTGCTCGGCGGGTTCGCACTCCCGGTCTCGACTGCCGTGGCGTTCGTCCTCGTCGCCGGCATCGGCCTCACCGTACTGGGGTTTCCCGGCCTCTACTACACCTGCATGTCCGCGCTCGTCGACGACAGCGAAGTCGGAGCCGCCACGGCTGGCGGGCAGACGACGCTCAACGCCGGTGCACTGGTCGCCCCGCCGGCCTTCGGCTGGCTCGCCGACACCCTCTCCTATCGAGCCTCGTGGGGACTGCTGACCGGGAGCGCTATCGTCGGCGTGGCGCTGGTCGGAGTCGTCGTCTGGCGCACCCGGAACGGACCGGAAGCTTAAGTCCGAAGACGGTCCTACCTCGCCACGATGGGACCGGTGCCCGACCTCAGCGAGCGCGCGACCGCCTGTGCCGACCGACTCCGGCAGGCCGACAGCGTCCTGCTCGCTTCACACATCGACGCCGATGGCCTGACCAGTGCCGCAATCGCCTCCACCGGACTGGAGCGGGCCGATATCACCCACGACGTCGTCTTCAAGAAACAGCTCGACGCCGACGAAATCGCCAGCATCGCCGCCCGCGAGTTCGACACTGTCCTCTTTACGGACTTCGGCAGCGGGCAGCTCGATATCATCGCCGAACACGAACGCGCCGGCGACTTCCAGCCGGTCATCGCCGACCACCACCAGCCCGCCGACAGGGAGACCGAGTTCCACCTCAACCCGCTACTGGAGGGTATCAACGGCGCGTCGGAGCTCTCCGGTGCCGGCGCGAGCTACCTGCTGGCCCGCGCGCTCGAAGACGGGACAGACAACCGCGATTTGGCGGCACTGGCGGTCGTCGGAGCCGTCGGCGATATGCAGGCGGTCGGCGGCGAACTCGTCGGTGCCAACCGCGACATCGTCGAGGAGGGTATCGCGGCCGGCGCACTCAAGGAGGGGACCGACCTCGCCTTCTACGGCAAGCAGACCCGCCCACTCCCAAAGCTGCTCGAATACGCCAGCGAGGTCCGGATTCCCGGCATCTCCAACGACGAGGCCGGGACCGTCTCGTTTCTGGAGGGGCTGGACGTGGAGCTACGGGCCGACGGCGAGTGGCGGCGCTGGGTCGACCTCACCGACGACGAACAGCAGACCGTCGCCAGCGCGCTCGTCCAGCATGCCCTCAAGCGGGGCGTCCCGGCGAACAAGGTCGACCAGCTAGTTGGGACGACGTACACGCTCGTCGACGAACCCGAGGGGACAGAGCTCCGTGACGCAAGCGAGTTTTCCACACTCCTGAACGCCACCGCGCGCTACGAGCGGGCCGACGTGGGACTGGGCGTCTGTCTGGGCGACCGCACGGGCGCGCTCGACCGAGCACGGAAGCTCCTCCAGAATCACCGCCGAAACCTCTCTGACGGCCTCCAGCAGGTCAAATCGAAGGGCGTCGAGCGCGCCGAGCACGTCCAGTACTTCGACGCCGGCGACGAGATTCGAGAGACCATCGTCGGCATCGTCGCCGGGATGGCTCTGGGCGTCGAGGGCGTCGACCCCGACCGGCCGATACTCGCCTTCGCCGAGAAGAACGACGAGGAGACGAAGGTCTCATCCCGCGGGACTGCCCGGCTGGTCGGCCAGGGACTGGACCTCTCTGTCGTGATGCGAGAAGCCTCCCAGTCCGTCGGCGGCGACGGCGGTGGCCACGACGTGGCTGCCGGTGCGACCGTCCCCGCCGGTGCGGAAGAGGAGTTCATCGAGGCCGCCGACGATATCGTCGCAGAGCAACTGGAGTGACCATCGTCGCCCTCGGTACTGGAACAGTCAGCAAGTAACCGCGTACATTGTGATAGATGACGTACTACCTTGATACCTAAAATGAGAAGACACGGTTCAGAGCTGTCCGCATATGGACAGGCGTGAATCCCTGCTCGGCGTGACGAGTTCGCCGGGACTGCTGACAAGATGCAGCGAACTGCCCGAATTGAGTGGTAATAGAGGAGAAGGCGATGGCGACAACGAGACGGCAGAGACAGGTCCGCCGCAGGGACAGGTCGTTCGGAAGGACTACCGCGTCCTTGACGCCAAGGAGGAGCAATGAACGGCCTCGTCCTTGGTGGGACGAGTTCGGGCGTCGGGAAGACCGTCGCCACGCTGGCGTGTATCAGGGCACTCTCTGACGCCGGGTACGACGTGCAACCGGCCAAAGCCGGCCCGGACTTCATCGACCCGAGCCACCACCGGGCCGTGGCCGGGCGGCCGTCGCGGACGCTCGACTGCTGGCTCCAGGGTGAGGACGGTATCCGGCGAAACTACGCCCGCAGCGAGGGAGACATCTGCCTCGTCGAGGGCGTGATGGGGCTGTACGACGGCGACGGCTCCAGTACCGCGATGGTCGCCGAGGCACTCGACCTGCCGGTCGTGCTCGTCGTCGACGCCAGCGCCGGGATGGAGAGCGTCGCCGCGACCGTGCTCGGCTTCCGGGAGTACGCCGCGACGGCAGGCCGGGATATCGACGTGGTCGGCGTCCTCGCTCAGCGCGCACACGGCGGCCGCCACGAGCAAGGCATCCGTGAGGCACTGCCGGACGGTATCGCATTCCTCGGTCGTATCCCGCCGCGCGGGGACCTCGAAATCCCCGGCCGCCATCTCGGGTTGCACATGGGCGACGAATCGCCGCTGGACGACGACGCACTGGCCGCCGCGAGCGAGCACATCGACACCGAGCGCATCGTGGAACTCGCACGCTCACCACCGCCGGCAACAGAGTCACCGGAGCGACCGCGGACCGACGCGCGCATCGCAGTTGCCAGCGACGCGGCGTTCTGTTTTGCCTACCCGGCGACAGTCGAGCGACTCCGCGAACGCGCAAACGTGGTCACGTTCGCACCGACCGCAGGGGACGACCTCCCGAACTGTGACGGCGTCTACCTCCCCGGCGGCTACCCGGAACTACACGCGGAGGCGCTCGCAGACAGTTCCGCACTCGACAGCATCGAGACGCGGGCGGCCGACGGGTTACCGGTGTTCGGCGAGTGTGGCGGTCTCATGGCGCTCGGCGAGACGCTGACGACCGTGGACGGAGACAGCTACGAGATGGCCGGCGTCCTTCCGGCGGCATTCGAGATGTGCGAGCGCTATCAGGCACTCGACCACGTCCGGCTCCGGGCGCGCCGAAAGACGCTGACCGCCGACACTGACGGAATACTCCGCGGGCACGAGTTCCACTACTCCAGTGCAGACGTGGATTCAGATGCACGGTTCGCGTTCGACGTCGAGCGCGGGGACGGCATCGCCGACGGGACGGACGGACTCACCGAATACCAGACGCTCGGCACGTACTGTCACGTCCACCCGGCGAACGGCGCGTTCGACGGGTTCGTCGACAGCCTCTGAAGAGGGTACTATCGACAGGTTGCAATAGCTTCTCTCAATGCTGACACAACCGCGGTACCGCTCGGATCGGTGGGTAGCAGGTTCAGTGGAAAAGTTCGAAAATCGGCCGAGTGTCGCAGGTGCCGGTGCGTGGGCTCGGGCGTCGGAATCGAATGGTAGATACTACGCCGCTACAGGTGGTGACAAGCCATTTGAACGTGATGTGCGTAGGTACTCACAATAGAGATGTATCAGGACATTCTGCTCCCGTTCGACGGAAGCGATGGGGCTGCGGCGGCCCTGCATCACGCTGCGGAGATCGGACACTGGGCCGACGCCACGATCCATATTCTGTTCGTCGCGGATACGAGACGCGAGAGTGTCACCGTCGTCGAAACCCAGGTCGTTGATGCGCTTGTTCAGGAAGGCGAAGACATCGTCGAGGAAGCCGAGAAGACACTGGACACACTCGGTGTCGACCACGATTCCGACGTCGTCCAGGGGACTCCAGCGCCGACAATCGTCGAGTACGCTGAGCGATACGACCACGACGTGGTCGTGATGCCGACTCACGGCCGGGAAGGGGTGTCACGATACCTTCTGGGAAGCGTCACGGAGAAGGTCGTCCGTCTGTCTGCCATCCCCGTTCTGACAGTACGGATGCAGCCCGACGAACAACTGGTGTTCCCCTACGAGAACATCCTCCTCCCGACCGACGGGAGCCCTGGTGCGACCCACGCTGCCGAATATGGCCTCTCACTCGCAGCGGCTCTCGATGCGAGCGTTTACGTGCTGTCCGTCGTCGACGATACGTCGCTGGGTCCGGACGTTCGCTCGGCCATTTCGGGACGGGAACGTGAACAGGCCGCGACCGATGCCGTTGACGGCCTCGTGTCGGAAGCAGAGACACGCGACGTTTCGAACGCTGTCCGGCACGTCGAACGCGGATCCCCCATCGAGGTGATACTCGATACTATCGAATCGAACGATATCCACGCCGTCGTCATGGGAACGACCGGGAGGCGCGGAAGTGATCGAATACTCCTCGGAAGCGTCGCAGAAAAGACCGTCCGCTCCGCACCAGTACCCGTCATCACGGTTCGAGAAGAGTAGCGGTTCTGCGAGATGTCTTCCGACTACCATATTTCCTTGCTTATTTACTTCGGGAATTCGGTAGCAGGCCATAATGACCCCGCTTGAGCTTAGCCTCCGCCTGGTCGCTGGTCTCGTTCTCATCTTGACCAACGGCTTTTTCGTCGCTATCGAGTTCGCGTTGACGCGCGCTCGACAGTTCAGCGAACAAGAGTTCATTGACGGAAGTCCTGCCCTCGAACGGGCGTGGGAAATGACACAGAATCTGGAGATCTATCTGACGACCTGTCAGGTCGGGATCACGGCATCGAGTATCGCGGTCGGGATCGTCGCAGAGCCCGCACTGGCGGCGTTGTTCGAGCCGTATTTCGCCACCACACCGCTCGCGTCGATCGGAGCGGGTGCGATAATCGCGTTCGGGATCATCAATCTCCTGCACCTCACACACGGCGAGCAGACGCCGACCTACCTCGGCGTCGAGCGCTCCCGGATGGTGTGCCGGTACGGGGCGACGCCACTGTACTGGTTCAACTGGCTGATCTCTCCGCTCATTACGCTCGGCGACTGGATCGCCAAAGCCACGCTCAAGCTGTTCGGCATCGAGATGACCGGGGCGTGGCTGGAAACCGAAGAGGAAGTCCTCGAATCACGAGCCCAGCTTCGCAATCGGTTGCACTCGCTTCTGGAAGAGGGTGAGCTCCCGGAGGAGCGCCGCGAGGAAGTCCTCAGCGCACTCGACATCGACGAACTCCCGATTCGTGAGATTATGGTTCCGGCAGACGACATTATTGCCCTCTCGACCACTCTCTCGGTGGAAGAGAACTTCGATCGTATCCGAAACACTCCCCACACCCGATTTCCACTGGTGGGTGAGGAGTTGACGGACTTCCACGGGATCGTGTATGCACCGTCGATCATCGACCAGTACGAGGGCCTCGTGGACGGCGCCATCTCCTTCACCGAGATCGCGGCACCCCCGATGACGCTCGCGGCGGAGACGAACGTCAGCGACGCGTTCGATCAGTTCCAGGCCGAGGACCAGGAGCTCGCACTCGTCCTCGAGGACGGTGAAATCGTCGGCCTCCTCACCGCGACGGACACTCTCGAAGCGGTAATGGGCGAACTCGAAGATCCCCTCGATCAGCAGGCGTCGACCTAAGCTGACATAACGGCGGTGCGAAGGTCGTTAGAAACACTCTCTACCGCGCATACTCGGTTTCGAGCGGTCTGACTCGGGGTTGATGTGGGATCTTTATCACATCGCTCGACGAATTCACAGTTGTGAACCTCAGCAAGGGGTTTGTCCTCGCCCTCGTCGTTATCCTCCTCGTGCTATCGGCCATGCTGATCCAGCCGTTTCTGCAGTACGTCCTCGGTGCCGTGCTCCTCGCCTACATGCTCAATCCGCTGCAGGTCCGCCTCGAAGCGTATGTATCGCCGATGGTCGCCGCACTCTCGCTCGTGACTCTGGCAGTTGCTGGATTCGTCGCCCCGTTCGTGGTGGTCCTCGCGACGGTCGTCGATAGTGCCGACCGGATCCTCCGAGACGTCGACACTGGCTCGGTACAGATCGAGGTAGTCGAATCCCGAATCGAGGAACTCACCGGGCAAGAGATCGACGTCGCCGGCGAAATCGTCAGCTCAGGACAGGAGATCGGGACGATCGTGTTCGAACGGTCGACCCAAGCGTTCGGGACGATCACCTTCCACCTCATCGGAATCGCGTTAGCGCTCTTTCTCGTCTACTACCTTCTCAAAGACGGTGATGACTTGGTCAACTGGCTCCACCAAACGGTCCCCCTCCCAATGGATATCCAGCGCGACCTCTACGGCGAGATCAACGACGTGATGTGGGGCGTTCTCTTCGGACACGTCTTCGTCGCCATCGTCCAGGGGGTCGTCGCCGGAGTCGGACTCGTCGTTACTGGCGTTCCCAATGCGCTGTTCTGGACGGCCGTCATGATCGTTCTCGCGATGGTTCCGCTCGTCGGTGCGATCCCCGTCTGGGGCGGGGCAGTAGTCTACCTGTATCTCACGGACGAACCGCTGTTCGCCGTCGGACTATTCGTCTACAGCGTCATCGTGGTTGGGCTCACCGACGACTATCTCCGTCCGTTCGCCGTCGACAGGTACGCGAAGCTCAACCCTGCCGTCATCCTCCTCGGTATCCTCGGAGGAGCGTACGCATTCGGGATTATGGGACTGTTCTTCGGTCCCGTCGTCCTCGGCGCACTCAAAGCCGCTCTTCGCGTTGGCTTGGATAACTGGACCCAGATCGACGAGAGACACATCGACTGACCGACCGTTCGGAATCAGTCGAACAACAGATCTCCGAGCCGTGTCCCCAGTGTTGGTGTGCCAGATCGGCGGCAGAAATCCAGAACAACCCGACCAGCGACGAGAGAGAGCAGGTCATTCTGACACCCGCGATTCGAAGATTCGGCTATTCAGCGCGGATAAGACGACGTTGAGCAGGAGGAACACAACGAATCCAACGGCGATCCACCCCCACTCGACGAGGGAGAGTGGAACGACCTGGAAGAACTCGTGAAGTGGCGTGTACAGGACTGCGAGCTGGACGAGGAGCGACACGCCGATCGCACCGACGAGCCATAGGTTCGAGCGAAGCGTCTGGTCGTACCGCGAGCGGATGACCTGAATTCGGATCAGCTCGACGACGACAATGAACGTAAACAGGAGCGACTGAGCGCGGAGGAGCGACCCCGTACGGTCGAGAGCGTAGAAAAAGACACCTAGACCTGTCACCGCCAACAGGACCGCAATCGTCAGTATTGACACGAGCACGCGCGTGTTTATCACCCCCTCGTCGGTGGGTCGGGGTGGCCGATCCATGAGGCCATCCGCGTGTGGGTCAGCGCCAAGCGCGAGCGCGGGAAGCGTATCCGCGACGAGGTTGATCCAGAGAATCAGGATCGGCGTCAAGATCAACGCTTGCGATGTCCCCGAGAACTGTGACGGAAAGAGCAAACTGCCGAGTAACACGCCGAGAAACACCACCAGTACCTCGCCGGTGTTGGTCGAGACGAGGTAGTTGACGAACTTGCGCACGTTCTCGAAGATGCCTCGTCCCTCTCGGATGGCGTCACGAATCGTGGCGAAATTGTCGTCCTGTAGAATCATGTCAGAGGCCTGCCGAGCGACATCAGTGCCGCGCTGTCCCATCGCCACCCCAACGTCTGCCTGCGTGAGTGCCGGCGCGTCGTTGACGCCGTCGCCCGTCATCACGACGTTGTGTCCGCTGTCCTGGAGCGCGTTCAGAACGCGGACCTTGTGGTCCGGTTCGACCCGGGCGAACACGTCCACGTCTTCGATAGTTCGCCCCAGTTCGTCGGCGGATTGTTCGGTGATGTCACCACCCGTCAGGGCGCCATCCGGGTCGAGCCCGATTTGCTCGCCGACGGCTTGTGCCGTCGTGAGATTATCTCCAGTCGCTAACACCGTTCGAATGCCAGCCGACCGGCAGTCCGCGATTGCGTCTTCGACTTCCGCTCGGGGAGGATCGAGCATCCCCTGTAAGCCGAGAAACACCATGTCGTCCTCGATCCCATCCGCGTCGGCCGACGGATCCTCAACGGGTTTCGACGCGAAACCGAGCACCCGGAGCGCGTCCGCTGCGAACGACTGCGTTCGGTTGAGAATTTCTCGCCGCTTTTCATCGGTGAGTTCGGTCACGTCACCGTCTTCGAGGACAGAGTCACATCGCTCCAGGACGGTCTCCGGTGCCCCCTTCATGTAGGCCGTCGGCTCCCCGTTTTCGACGATAACGGTCATCCGCTTTCGCTCCGATGAAAACTGGATCTCCCGGATCCGGTCTCCGACTGGGTCGATATCCGCGTCGTCCGCCGCTCGCCGGAGCGCGATCTCGGTCGGCTCACCGCGATACTCGCCGTCTCCCGTTCGGTCGACGTTATTGCAAATAGCACCACATCGCAATAGCGGGGCAACGTCTGGCTCACGCCCGTGATTGCCGTTAGCAGCAACCCGCTGGTCGTCACCGTCACTACTCGCTGCTTTCGAGTTCGATTCAGACAGGTCAACGACGGCTCCGGAAGCGTAGAGTCGTGTCACAGTCATTCGGTTTTCCGTTACCGTACCCGTCTTGTCGGTGACGATAACGTCGACCGAGCCGAGGCTCTCCACGACCGGGAGCCGTCTAACCAGCGCATTCCGGTCGACCATCTCCCGTGCACCCAGTGCCAGCGTGAACGTCACGACTGCGGGGAGTCCCTCCGGGACGCCCGCGACGGCGAGGGTAATGCCAACGAGGAGGATCGCGGTCGGTTCCGTCGCCGTGAACAGGAATTGGACACCGACGACCAGGACGATCAACGACACGACGAGCGCCCCGATCTGCTTGCCGAGGTGTTCGACTTCGGTCTGAAACGGCGTCTGCCGGTCGTCAGCCTCGTCCAGTTGGGTGGCGATTCCACCGACTTCCGTCTCCATGCCTGTCTCGACGACGACCGCTCTACCTCGGCCCTTCACGACGGTCGTATTCTTGTAGACCATGTTGCGGCGCTCGGCCAGCGGTGTGTCTTCGGCTATGCACTCAGTCGTCTTCTCAACAGGCGTGCTCTCTCCAGTGAGTGGGGACTCGTTCGTCCGTAACTCCTCGGCGTCGAATACTCTGGCGTCAGCCGGAATCGCGTCGCCCTGTTCGAGATAGACCACGTCCCCCGGGACGACCTGTTCGGCATCGATCGACTGTTTCTCTCCGTCACGGAGGACGGTCGCATCCGGACTGGCGAGTTCGCGAAGTGCTTCGATAGACCTGGTGGCCTGGTAGTCCTGGACGAACCCGAATACTCCGTTAGCAACGATGATGAGTGCGATGAACACCGCCTCAGTGTAGCTTGGCTCACCTCCGGGAATGAGCCCGGTGCCGAGTGACAAAAGCGCCGCCACCACAAGAAGATAAATGAGCGGGTTACGGAACTGAGAGAGGAGTAAATCGAGGATCGATGTCCGTTCGGCCTCGTGGATCTCGTTTGTCCCGTGTTCCGACAGTCTGCGTTCTGCCTCGCTGGACGAAAGCCCCTCTTCGTCGGTCGCCAACGCCGAGAAGGTCTCATCTGTCGGTGTCGCAGACCAGGGTTGCGAGCGAGTCGTGTCCGCAGTAGAGCGGGCCATACTATCAATTTGTTGTAACCGAAGGACGCTGCCGCAGTCCGGTCCAGTCTCCAAACTCGCATACCTCTAATTTCACCAACATCACAGGTGCGGTGAAGACAGAGGCGGAGGAGAAAAAACTTCCCGAAAACGATCAACGATAGTAGCCACTGAAAGCCATTGCACATACGACCGCACGATGGCGGTGCAGTCAGTGTGTAAGCCAAGCATCCGTCTTTAGTTAGACCTCACACCTCGGTTGCGTAGCGGTAGCGAGCGTCTCTTGCAGTATCGGTCGTTGCTGATGGATTTTCTGTGCGTCCTCGATCAGCCGTTCTAACAACGGTGGCGGCGA
>NZ_JBBENW010000027.1:0-38170 GCF_037645885.1 Salinibaculum salinum
TGTTGACCGGGAGAGGTCATCTCCCGACCACCGGACTTCCGTCCGGAACACCATGTGTCGGTCAAACCAATATGTACGTGCGATCCAGTTTACGCCTGGACTCGTTCAGAGAGTCCCAGTACGTATGAATGGTGGCTTCGGTCTGTTAGTTCTCGCGGGCTAAACACCTCGTTACCTCGGTGCGTACACCCCGAGTCTATCGAACTCGTCTTCTACGAGAGACCTCAGCGGTGCCTCTTTTCCAGGTGGGTTTCCGGCTTAGATGCGTTCAGCCGTTACCCCGTGTGGCGTAGCTGCCCGGCAATGCTCTCTCGAACAACCGGTACACCAGTGGCCACCAACCGTAGTTCCTCTCGTACTATACGGTCGTTCCCGTCAGGCACCATAACACCCCCAATAGATAGCAGCCGACCTGTCTCACGACGGTCTAAACCCAGCTCACGACCTCCTTTAATAGGCGAACAACCTCACCCTTGCCCGCTTCTGCACGGGCAGGATGGAGGGAACCGACATCGAGGTAGCAAGCCACTCGGTCGATATGTGCTCTTGCGAGTGACGACTCTGTTATCCCTAGGGTAGCTTTTCTGTCATTTTTGGCCCGCATCAAGCAGGCACAAAAGTTCGCTAGACCACGCTTTCGCGTCAGCGTTCCTCGTTGGGAAGAACACTGTCAAGCCATCTTTTGCTCTTGCGCTCTTCGCCGGGTCTCCGTCCCGGCTGAGATGGCCTTGGGGCGCGCTCGATATCTTTTCAAGCGCGTACCGCCCCAGTCAAACTGCCCGGCTATCGGTGTCCTCCTCCCGGAGTGAGGGTCACAGTCACTGACGGGTAGTGTTTCATGTGTGCCTCGGCGACGTGCTGGCGCACGCACCTGTGTAACGGCTCCTACCTACTCTGCACATCAGCGACCATGTCCCAGCGACAGCCTGCAGTAAAGCTCCATAGGGTCTTCGCTTCCCCTTGGGGGTCTCCAGACTCCGCACTGGAACGTACGGTTCACCGGGCCCAACGTTGGGACAGTGACGCTCTCGTTAATCCATTCATGCAAGCCGCTACTGAAGCGGCAAGGTACTACGCTACCTTAAGAGGGTCATAGTTACCCCCGCCGTTGACGGGTCCTTCGTCCTATTGTACTAGGTGTTCAGATACCCGCACTGGGCAGGATTCAGTGACCGTACGAGTCCTTGCGGATTTGCGGTCACCTATGTTGTTACTAGACAGTCGGAGCGTCCGAGTCACTGCGACCTGCTCGTTTCCCGAGCAGGCATCCCTTATCGCGAACTTACGGGACTAACTTGCCGAATTCCCTAACGTCGGTTGATCCCGACAGGCCTTGGCTTTCACCGCCATGGGCACCTGTGTCGGATCTCGGTACGGACTTCATGCTTGCCTTTTCACGGGTCCCAGGTTGAACCGACTTTCGCTATCTTGCCGTTCGTCCGCTTCGTGCCATTACGGCTTCCACGGAGTTGGACAATTTGGCCGGGCGAATGCCCGGCTCGGTCGACCCCAGGACGTCGGCGTTCACTGCATGAAGGCACTGGAATATTAACCAGTTTCCCTTTTGTCACACTCGAATTGCGATGCGACTTAGGACCGGCTAACCCTCGGCTGACGAACAGTGCCGAGGAACCCTTGCCCTTTCGGCCGTCAGGATTCACACCCGACTTTCGCTGCTACTGCGGCCAGGATTTTCGTTTCGACGCGGTCCACACGAGTTCTCACCCGTGCTTCCATCCGCGCCGAACGCCAACCTACGCGACCGCCGTTTGACGGGCACGGTTAGGTCTCGGTGGTAGACTTGAGTCCTGATCATTTTGGGCGCCTCGAACCTCGGCCGGTAAGCTGTTACGCTTTTCTTAGAGGGTAGCTGCTTCTAAGCTCACCTCCCGGCTGTTTAGGGCTCGAGACCACCTTCAGAGGATTACACTTAGTCTACACTTGAGGACCTTAACCTAACTCTGGGTTGTCTCCCTCATGGTACACAGGCTTACCCCGCGCACCGGACTCCCTGCGTCGACGGCGTCCGTGAGTTCGGAGTTTGACAGCCGCGCCGACCTCTCTCGAGGGCGGACACGGCAATCAGTCTCTCTACCTCACGAACTACCTCAGCAGAGGTCATGCTTCGACATGTTTCGGTTGGAACCAGCTGTTGCCGGACTCGATGGGCCTTTCACCCCTACACGTAGGTCACGGGAGGGTATTGTAAGACACCAACCCTAACAGGCCTCCACGTGCCTTTCGGCACGCTTCACCTTGCCCACGCGTAGATCGTCCGGATTCGGGTCGTGTCCGTTTGACTCCCCGCGCTTGAACACGGTGGCCCTGGTGCAAAGCACTGCGGCCATATTGGTTTCCCTGCGCCTCCCCCGATACTCGGGTTAGACTCGTCAAACAGACACACTCCCTGGCTCGTTTTTCAAAACGTACGACGGAACATCGGCTTCCCGTGCGTTCTACTGGAGAGTCGCCTCTCGGTCGTTTTGCACAGGACCTTGTATGCCCCGTCGCTCCATCGCCACCTGAGTTCAGGCCCTATTTCACCTCCCTTCGGAGGGTACTTTTCAGCGTTCGCTCACGCTACTTGTTCGCTATCGGTCTCGGAGAGTGTTTAGCTTTAGCAGTCGATGCCTGCCATATTCACGAGAGATTTCCAACCCCCGCTACTCCGGAACTGACGCACGCCATAATAGGCCTCAGTACGGGGCTTTCACCCTGTTTCGCGCTCCATTCCAGGAGACTTCTTGAGACGGTTCCGGCGATGAAAGTCAGCCCATACACCACATTGCCCGAAGGCTTCGGTTTGAGCTGTGTCGCGTTCACTCGCGGTTACTAACGATATCGCATTGCGCTTTCTCTTCCTGCCGGTACTAAGATGTTTCAGTTCCCGGCGTTCCCCATTGCGCGAAGCAATTGCGGTGGGGATTCCCATTCGGAAATCCTAGGTTCTTCGCCTCCGTGCGGCTCCCCTAGGCTTATCGCAGCTTGGCACGTCCTTCATCGGCTTCCGAGCCGAGCCATTCACCAGGTGGCACAGTAGCCACTTGAGTGGTGCAAGCTCCTCACGGAACTTGCGAATTTGTGAGTCCCGGGTAGAGACTCACGAATCTGTGAGTCCGCAGAGCGGACTCACGACGTCGTTGGGACTCGATGAACGAGTCCAGTGGACGTCTGGATCGCACGTACACACGGTCTCACATACACGCCCGTGGTGAACGGTGCGTGTATCAACCCTTCCCACTCGCGCTTGCACGGAGTGGTGCATCGGTCTTCCGTACCCGAACGAATCGCCTTGCCCCACTTAAGGGGCACGCTTTCAGTCGGGGACGGGATATGGACCCACTGGGATTTGAACCCAGGGCCTCCGCCTTGCAAAGGCGGCGCTCTGCCGCTGAGCTATGGGCCCTTCCGCCGTATACTGTTAGCCCTGATAGTTCATAGGTGCTCGGACGGTCGCCGAGTGACGTGGTCGCTGAACCCCGTGCCAAAAGGTGGGCTGGGGCGAACCCCAGTCCCGATCGTTAGGAGGTGATCCAGCCGCAGATTCCCCTACGGCTACCTTGTTACGACTTAAGCCCCCTTGCGAAGCCCAGATTCAACCATCGCATGATGGCTTCATCCGGACCTCACTCGGGTGCTTTGACGGGCGGTGTGTGCAAGGAGCAGGGACGTATTCACCGCGCGCTTATGACACGCGATTACTACCGAATCCAGCTTCATGAGGGCGGGTTTCAGCCCTCAATCCGAACTACGACCGAGTTTAGGGGATTAGCGCTCCCTCTCGAGATGGCTTCCCATTGTCTCGGCCATTGTAGCCCGCGTGTTGCCCAGCACATTCGGGGCATACTGACCTACCGTTGCCCGTTCCTTCCTCCGCTTTAGCAGCGGCAGTCCTCCTAGTGTACCCAACCACGATGAACGTGTTGCTGGCAACTAGAAGTGCGGGTCTCGCTCGTTGCCTGACTTAACAGGACGCCTCACGGTACGAGCTGACGGCGGCCATGCACCTCCTCTCAATGGCTCCAGTAAGCGCATCAAACTGACCTTCACTGCACATTGTCGGTGCTGGTGAGATTTCCGGCGTTGAGTCCAATTAAACCGCAGGCTCCTCCGGTTGTAGTGCTCCCCCGCCAATTCCTTTAAGTTTCATCCTTGCGGACGTACTTCCCAGGCGGCTCGCTTCACGGCTTCCCTACGGCACAGCGCAGGCTCGTAGCCTGCGCCACACCTAGCGAGCATTGTTTACGGCTAGGACTACCCGGGTATCTAATCCGGTTCGAGACCCTAGCTTTCGTCCCTCACCGTCGGGTCCGTCCTCTCGAGGTGCTTTCGCCATCGGCGGTCCGTCCAGGATTACGGGATTTCACTCCTACCCCGGACGTACCCCTCGAGTCTTCCGGCCCCAAGCCAGACAGTTTCCGCTGGACGCCGACGTGTTAGGCACGTCGATTTCCCAACGGACTTGTCTGGCCGGCTACGGACGCTTTAGGCCCAATAAGATCGGCCATCACTCGTGCTGCCGGTATTACCGCGGCGGCTGGCACCGGTCTTGCCCAGCACTTATTCCTGTACCACCTTACGGTACAGAAAAGCGAGGACTGTATGCCCTCGCACTCGGAGTCCCCCTATCGCACTGTCGTGCAGTGTAAAGGTTTCGCGCCTGCTGCGCCCCGTAGGGCCCGGTATCTTGTCTCAGATACCGTCTCCGGGCTCTCACTCTCATGACCCGTACCGATTATAGGCACGGTGGGCCGTTACCCCACCGTCTACCTAATCGGCCGCAGCCACATCCTATGGCGCCGGAGCGTTTCCCGCTCTCTGCTGTTCCAGCGTGAGAGCAGTATCAACTATTAGCCTCAGTTTCCCGAGGTTATTGTTGTCCATAGGGTAGTTTGGCCACGTGTTACTGAGCTATATGCCACGAGTATGAACTCGTGCGACTAGCATGGCTAAATCGGACTCCGATAGCAATGGCCTCCGGCAGGATCAACCGGAATGTCTCCCCAGAATGGGGAGGTTGGCGGGCGTACACCATGATGATGGTGTACTAGCGTTGTAAGCTATCGGGGTTCAGCGACACGTCGAGTCGTCGACCGACCGAGTGTCACCGAACTATCAGGGCTAACATCAGATCCCATCTATACGGCGGACCGCAGGGGTGGAATCCTCATTTCCTTCGGACCTGTTCGTAAGCCAGTGAAGGGTATAAACCCTTCGTGTTGGCCTCGGTCCGAGCGGGCACGGGTCGGCCGTTCCGACCTGGCCTCCTTCGTATCAATCCGAAGCGCCCTGTTACACTTAAGGGCGTCGGATTGCCCGTCGCCGGATTCGCCCGGCGTCGGGGTGTTCGCATTACGTTCGAAATGCCCTGTTATACTTAACGGCATCGAACGCCGGCCACGCCCGGAGCGGTCCGGGCATCGCGCCGCTTCGCATCACAGTTCAACAGGAGGATTGACTTAAGCCCGTCGAACGATTGGAGCCCCGACATGCAATCGCATACACCGGGAAAGTGTCCCGCTCCCAGTCGACAACCAGTGGCGATTCCCGACGCGTAGCTAACATCGTATACCAGCCCATCTGCACAGACGACCAGGACCTCACTGTCAGAGAATCAGCGCCGCCGCTCGACGGCGAGTCCAAAAGAAACGGAAGTCGTGCGACTAGATGTCGTCGAGGTGTTCGACACCCTGCTTGGAGACGTTGCCCTTCGTGATGTCGCCGGGCATCCAGTCGGGTTTGTCGTCGGGAGCCTCTTCCTCCCAGGCCCAGCCCTCGTAGATGTGAACCTTGTGGGTGCCCTTCTCACGGAGCCGAAGTTGTTCCGGGTCCGCACTGTCTTCCGACGGTGCCGGGTCGAGCCGACGCGCCGCCTTCAGTGCTGCCTGCCGGGGTGTCCCGCCAGAGAAGACACTCGTCTCTTCACCATCATCTGTTCGGAGCGCGAAGTTGCGCTTATCGTTGTCTCGTGCCATGGTTTTACCGCTCCGTGTGAATTCAGCACATGCCCCATTATAAATATACCCCCAAAATCGGCCGCCGTGCGGCGGTGCGTTTATAAGGAGAGGTGCCAGAATGCCGTGAGCGGAACGCATTTCGGGGCAGTCACCCCCCTAAACTGGCTCGCGCGCACCACAGACACCCGGTGAACACCAGACAGACAGCGCGGTAGACTTAAGTGTATCCTGGAGTGAACCACCGACTAGGTTAGCGCGATGGTTCGAAAGAAGAAGCTCAGCCCTAGTGGCGCAAAAGACGAAGACGGCGAGTACCACAACGTCCACATCAATCTCCACGAAGACGAACTCGCCGTTGCAGGAATGGAAATCGGAGACGAAGTGTTCGTCCGCGTGCGCGAGGACAAGATAATTATCCAGAAAGCGGACGCCGACGACGTCGAACACGAATTTTGAGCGATACCATCGCCTCGTCTATGACACTGTACGAACTCGCAAAGCCCCTTCTGTTCCGTCTCCCTCCCGAGACCGCCCACACCGCAATCCACACTGCCCTCCGGGGTGTACAAGCGACGCCGCTCACGAAACTCCTCGAAGCACAGTACACGGTCGCAGACGACCGACTCCGGACGAGCGCGTTCGGCCAGCAGTTCCCGAACCCGGTCGGCGTCGCCGCCGGCTTCGACAAGAACGCAGAGATTCCCGGCGCGCTCCAGTCGCTGGGCTTTGGCTTCGTCGAAGTCGGCGGTGTCACCGCCGAACCACAGGCAGGGAATCCACGCCCGCGGATGTTCCGACTCCCTGACGACGAGGGACTCATCAACCGGATGGGGCTGAACAACGACGGCGCAGACGTCGTCGGTCGTCGCCTGCTCCGGACAGACGTGGACGTGCCGGTCGGCGTCAACATCGCCAAGTCCGAACACGTCGCGCCCGCGGACGCACCCGCGGACTACCGTCGGACCTACGAGCGCGTCGCCGAAGGTGCGGACTTTTTTGTCGTCAACGTCTCCTGTCCCAACTCACAGGGGTTCGAGGAACTCCAGAACCGCGATTCGATGGCGACTATCTTCGAAACGCTGACCGACGCCAGCGCGAGTCCACTGCTCGTGAAACTCTCGCCCGACCTACCCGAACCCGCCGTCGAGGACGCACTGAGTATCGTCTCTGAGTTCGATTTGGATGGTGTGGTCGCGACCAACACTACCACCGAGCGACCGGCCTCGCTCCGTTCGCCGAACCGGTCCGAGGAAGGTGGTCTCTCCGGCAAGCCAATCGAAGGGAGAGCGACGGAGATGGTCCGTTTCGTCGCCGAGCGCGTGGACGTTCCCGTCGTCGGCGTCGGCGGCGTCTCCACCGCCGAGGGAGCCTACCGGAAAATCCGGGCCGGGGCGAGCCTCGTCCAGTTGTACACTGGCCTCGTCTACCGGGGGCCCTCGATTGCTCGCGAGATCAACCGTGGGTTACTGGAGTTGGTAGAACAGGACGGATTCGACAGTGTCGACGAAGCGGTCGGCGCGGACTTATAAGCGAAAGAAAACGGGTACTATTCGAGCCCGTCCAGTCGGAACTCGAACGCCGCAACGGGTAGTTCCAGGTCGTGTTCGACGAGCACCGTCGGGTGAATCTCGCCGACGACGCCGACCGATTCGCCATCGAGGACGATTTCTGCAGTCCGGCCGTCGATGAACGTCGGATGGTCAGTTGCGGGGGTTTCCAGCGTCTTGCCGAAGGACGCGGCGATCGCCTGGAGACGGGCCTTCGCGTCCTCGTAGGAGGCCTCCGTGCGCGCGAGCACGCCCGCGACCGTCCGGTGTTCGGCGACGCCGGTGTTCTCGCTGTCGTCCACGTGCGCGCCGAGACCGATTTCCGAGAGGTCCTGCGGGTAGGCACGATGGGTGTTTCGCTCCAGGACCATCAGTAGCGAGGGCAGCGCCCACGTCCGGAGCATCGTGTAGTCCTCGCTGTACGGCTCCATGATGGTGACCGGCGGCGCAGCACCGACCGGGCCGTCGGCGTCGCTCTGTTCGGGGTCGAGATTGAGTCGTTCGAAATTCTCGGCCACGTTTATCATGTGGAAGTTCAACAGATCCTCGAAACCCAGTCCGACGAGTGCGTCCCGCACGGCGTCCTCCAGTCGGGAGCGTTCGTGGCGACCCCCGACCGTCGACACGTCGGGGTACTTCGGGTCGAGTTCGTTGAAGCCGTAGGCCCGCCCGATGTCGTCGATGATATCCAGCGGGTGAAGCACGTCCACGCGATACGGCGGAATCTCCACCTCGTAGGAGACCTCCTCCCCGTCGCTGTCTGCCTGCTCGGCGTCCAGTCCGGCGCGCTCGGCACAGTCGACGACTTCCTCGCCGCTCAGCGAGATGCCGAGAATCGACTCGATGCGCTCGTGGGAAACGGTCTTGGTCTTGACCGAGAAGTCCGGGCGCGTGAGCGTCTGGCCGGCGTACTCCCCACTAGTGTCGTCGCCGTACTCGACGTTGACCTGCTCTATCTGGCCGCCGCGCGCTGAGAGCGCGTAGCAGACGATAGCGAGCATGTGGTCGATGGTCCACTGGTCGGTCCCCGTCATCTCGATGAAGAGGTCCCGCGAACCGGTGGTGACCTCGGTCCGACTGCCGTTGATGACCGGCGGGAACGAGAACAGCCCGATGGCGTCGTAGATGGCCGGATAGCGGTCGAAGGAGCGAACGAGGTCGGCGTACGTCTCGCCGGTGGGGTGGCGGTCGAGCACTTCGGCGGGTGTCATCTCCTCGTTGGTCTCCAGCGGAACGAACGAATCCTCGGTCGGGTCGACGCTGGTGTAGGTGACGGACTTGTTCGCCCGGCCCTGGTCGGTCGCGGCCGCCCCCTTCAACATTGTGAGGTCGTGGACGCCGATGGCACCCTTCGCGCGCTGGCGGCCCATCGTCGCGTGGAGTTTCTCCTGGAGCTGGATGAGCGATTCCAGTGCGTCCTCGCCCATGTCCAGTCCGCGGACGATTGCGCCGGTGATGTAAGGTCGTTCGTCGGGCTGGTCCTCGACTTCGATGGTCCAGTCGGCGTCGTTGGTGTTCGGGACGTAGACGCCGCGGGCGTCACCGTACTGGTAGCGAAGCGAGCGCGCGACGCCCTCGACCGAGAGGCGGTCGAGGCGGTCCGGCGCGAACTCCAACTGGAACTCGTCGTCCTCGGTCCAGCCCTCGAACTCCAGCCCGAGGTCGAACAGGTCCGACCGGAGGTCGTCGTCGCTCTTCTCGTCGTGGCCGGTCAGCTCGCGCAGTTCGTCGGGGTCGACGTCGACGACCGGCATCAGTACACCACCTCCACGTCCCGCAGCAGTTCTAGGTCACACAGCGTCCCGTGCACGTCGCGGATGTCCTCGAATCCGTACATGAGCATCAGTAGTCGTTCCAGTGAGAGTCCCCACGCCATCACGTCGCAGTCGACGCCGAGGGGTTCGGTCACTTCGTCGCGGAAGATGCCCGAGTTGCCGACCTCGACAATTTCCCCGGTCTCGGGGTGTTCGCCGAACAGCTCGAACGACGGTTCCGTGTAGGGGTTGTAGTGGGGTTTGAACTCCAGGTCCGTGATACCGAACTGCTCGTAGAACTCCGTGAACGTCCCGAAGAGGTCACGCACCGAGAGGTCCTCGGCCATCACCCAGCCCTCGATCTGGAAGAACTCCAGCAGGTGCGTCGGGTCCAGCGTGTCGTTCCGATACACTTTCTCGACGCTGAAGTAGCGCTGTGGCGGTTCGAGATCGCCGACCTGGTGACCGGAAAGGTAGCGCATCGACAGCGAGGTGGTGTGGCCGCGGAGGTCGAGCCGGCGCGCGGTCTCCTCGGTCCACGGCGAGTGGTACCCTTCACCGTCCTCGCCGACGCCCTCTTTGTGTGCGTCGCGAATCCGGGCGACGAGGTCGTCGGGCAGGTCCCGAATCTCGTCGGGCGTCTCCAGTGCGAACTGGTCCCAGTGGGTTCGGGCGGGGTGGTCCTGGGGCATGAACAGACAGTCGTTGATCCAGAACTGCGCGTCGGCGTGTGGGCCGTCCATCTCCTCGAAGCCCATCCCGACCAGGACATCCTTGACGCGGTTTGCGGTCTGACGGAGGATGTGTTCCTTGCCACCCTGGACCTGTTCGGCGTCGGCCTCGACGTTGTACTCGGTGAACTCCACGTCCTCCCACTCGCCGCTGGTGAGCATCTCGGGAGTAAGCCGGTCGACGGTTTCGGCGACTTCGACGCCAGCCATCAGCGCGTTCACGCCGTCGTCGGTCAACCGAACTGACCGAACGGTCGACTCCGAACGGGTGACGAGGCCGCGGCTCTCCAACTGGTCGAGCACGTCAGCATCGACATCTGACTCGCCGCCTTTGGCCAGCCGTTCAAGCGCGAGCCGTTCGTCGTCAGTGTCGGGGTCGGCGTCGGGGTCGGCCGATACGTCGCCGCTGTCGACGGTGCCGTACCCCTTCCGGGCGAAGTTCGCGAGCGCGATGTCGACGGCCGGGCCGTCCAGCCCCGCCGCACCGAGCAGTTCGCCCAGCGAGACCGGCTCTTCGTCGGCTCCGGCATCGAGCGCAGCTTCGTAGAGACGGAGTTCGGGCAGCCCTTCCTCGACGTAGGTGTAGCCCTCGTCGGTCAGCGAGACGGACTCGTCGGTCTCCTCGGTGACGGTGACGAGGTCCTCGGCTTCGAGTTCGAACGCGGCGCGGGTGGCGGCTTCGGGTTTCAGGTCGGCCGCCGACGCGACCTCTGTTGTCGGTCGGTCCTCCTCGGCGCTCGCGGCTTCCAGCACCGCGAGTTGAGCGTGTGGCAGTTTCATTCGTTGATGGGAATACCGCAGTATCGTCAGTTAACGGTTCTTACTCGGGGACGCCAGACGCGTCCAGAAGAGAGACGGTTTCGTCGCACCGGCGTGTTACGGCCGCCGCGAGTCCGCCGCCCGACTCAGGCGAAAACAAAGCCGAACCCAGCGACTGCCGACTGCTGGCGGGCGATACACCGTGGCAGGGGTTCGGATGCCATATGCGAGCGGTTGTGACGGGGCCGCAAAAACGTTCTGGGTTACAGCAGATTGAACAGTCTCGAACCGACGACGCTATCGCTTGCGGTCGGAATCGAGGTCGATATCCAGTTCGTCGAGTTTGTCCGCCCACTCGGCGCGTTTCTCCTGGTGGTCTTCGAGGAACTCCTCCATGAGTTCGGCTGCCTGTTCTTTGCACCCGCCACAGAGCCGTTCGCCGCCGACGCACTCGTCGTAGACCTCCTTGGCGAACTCGTCGTCGTCCCCGGAAAGGAGGTAGGCGTACAGTTCGTACACCGGACACTCGTCGGCCTTCCCGCCGAGTTCCCGCTGTTTTGCCGCAGTCTCCCGACCGCCCGTCGTCGCGGACTTCACTTTGTCGTAGCCCTCGGCGGGGTCGTCGAGCAGGCTGATGTGCGAGGCCGGAATCGAGGAGGACATCTTCCCGCCGGTGAGGCCGGTCATAAACCGGTGGTAGATAGAAGAGGGGAGCTGGAAGCCGTAGCCGCCGTGGTCGAGTTCCACGTCACGGGCCAGCTGTTCGGCTTCCTCGCGAGAGAGGTCGAAGGTGTCGATGTGGTTGTCGTACACTCGCTTCTCGCCGTCGATGGCCTCGATGAGCGCGTCGAAGGCCTCGTCGGTCGCCCGCCGGTCGAGGATGCGCACCCGCGGCCGGAGCGGTTCCTTCCCGGCCTCCCGAAGCATCGTAATCGTCGAATCGAGCGTCGTCGCCTCAACATCGGTCGCGCCGGGTTCGCGCTCACCCTCGAGGAATTCGGCGGCGTCGCCACACCGAATTGTGTCGTCGGGGTGGCGGTCGGCGAGTGTCTGGTGGGCGTAGGCTAGCAACTGACGCTGGGCGTCGTCGGCCTCGAAACTGGCGTACGCTTCCGTGACGCCGAAGTATCGCATCCGCTGGGCCAGATCCCGCGAGAGTCGAATGTGGGGGTCCTGGTCCGGGCCAACCGGAATCACCGTGGGTTTCGGCTCGTCCAGTTGCGGGTAGAGGATGTCGGCCATCTGCGTGACGACCGACTGCATGTGCGAGACGTCGGTCTCGCCGTCGAAGTCGTAGATAGCCTGCAGCTCCGAGAAGTTCGCCTCCGCCCCGAGTTCGAACGCCAGGTCCTGGACCTCCCGATTGTCTGACTGGCGGTAGAGCTCACCCTCGTTGGGGTCGAAGCCCAGCGCGAGCAGGGAGAGGATGTAGTTGCGCGCGTGCTCGTCGATTTCGGCCCACGAGAGGCCGCGAGCGCTGTGGGCTTCGAGGTCGGCGATGAGCCCATACGCCTCGCCGCCCTGCTGCTGGTGCCAGATTATTTCGTCGAAGACAAGTTTGTGGCCGATGTGGGGGTCGCCCGTCGGCATGAAGCCAGAGAGTGCGGCAAACGGTTCGTCGTTGACCATCGCGCTGGCAATCCGGCGGTACTCGCGGTGGCCGAAGATGACCCCGCGGCGCATCAGATAGTGGGGGTTGGGTACCTCGTCAAGCACATCCTCGAACTGCTCGATACCGAACTGCTCGAAGAGTTTGCGGTAGTCCGACACCGTCAAGGAACCCCACGGGTCCAGCGCCACATCGTCCGCACCTGCTGCACCGCCGTCTGCGTACACGTCACGCTCGGCGGGGAGAACTTCCTCGTCCGTGGGTGTGCTGTCGTCGGTCATGGTGTGAGTCGGCTCACCGAGAGCCAGTCTATGCCTTCGTTCGCGCCGGTCAGCGCAAAAACCATTCGCTTCCGCACGCCGTGAGCCAGTCGCACGTCCAGCGCCAGGTCCCGCGGCGCGAAGGTGTGGGTTGGCGACAGTACCCGGACGAGCAGTTCGGAGTGGCCCAGGTTATCGACGCTCTCGACGTCAGCGTAGGTCCGGAAGTCCGCACCAAACTTGAAGCCGGTCTTGGGAACGACGCCGGCGGTCCGGAGCGCGCTGTAGACGCGCAGTCGGCGGTCGAAGCGCTCACCCTCGACCGCTCTGCCGCGGTCGACGACCGCCTGTTCGTCGTCCACACCGTCTGTGTCGTCGCCACCGGCGAGCGAAAGTGTCCCCTGGCTGGCGAGATACGCTCCCTCGACCAGCGACAACTGGACGTCACCACCGTTGTCATCGAGTCGCTGGCCGTAGAACGCCCGGTCGTGGAGATTCGACGGCGGCTCCCAGACGAGCACGCGGTCGGACAGCAGGTCCCCGGAGACCGCCGAGATATCGTGGTGAGTCGACCCCGAGATAGTCGGATTAGTGACCTCCAGATAGGTGAGTTCGCTCTCCTCGTCGACGACGGCGAGGACACCGGTCCCCTCGCTACTCGCGGTTTCACCGCTCGTTGTTGCCGAGGACTCGGTCGCGTCGCTACTCGCGGTTTCACCGCTCGCTGTTCCCGAGGACTCGGTCGCGTCGCTCCCTGCGTCCTCGCCCCCTGCGTCCTCGCTGTCACCTGCTGTCGCGAGCGTCTGGAGTGTCTCTGCGGTCACGTCCGCGCGCTCGCTCACGGCCCGAATCCGGTAGGCGACGGCGTCGTCCCACGGCCCTTTCCCGCGCGGATAGACGACGAAGTCGCCGGTCGTCTCGCTGACCCAGTTCTCCCGTGTCGGCGTGAGATAGAATCCCCGGTCACGGAGGTCCTTGTAGACGAAGAAAGCGACCTCGGAGACGGCCGTCGATGACAGAAATGCGCGGAAATCCAGCCGGTCCTGGTCCCCGGAACGGCCGTCGACGACCGCGTCGAGGTCGCCCCGAAAGAGCAGGTGTGCCGCCTCAACCGGGTCGAGGACGACACCGCCGTCGTCCGGGCGGCCGTACCCGCGGGCGTCGTAGAACTGCTCGCGGGCCTGTCGTCCGGCGCGGACGAGGTCGCCATCGTATGTCGCGTCCATACGCGTGCTTCCCGCTATCGACGCAAATCCCCTGCGATTGTCATTCGCATCACCCCTCTCTCGACCACAAGAGTCTCTGTGACGGACGCTAACGTGCAGATATGGACGCCGTCTGCTTCGATATGGACGGAGTAGTGGTCAACTCCGAAGACTTCTGGGTCCCCCGCGAAACAGCGGAGCTATTCCCCGAACTTGTCCCCGACGCCGCCGTCGATGTCGAGGAGATAACGGGGATGAACTACCGCGACATCTATGACTACCTCGACGAGACTTACGGCGTGGAACGCAGCCGCGACGAGTTTCTCGCGTGGTACGACGAGGCAGCCGAATCGATTTACGAGGACGACGTGAATCTCCTGGACGGAACCCGACAACTGGTCGACACGCTCCGGGAGCGAGGTGTGGCGGTCGCGCTGGTCTCCTCGTCACCGCATCACTGGATAGCTATCGTCCTGGAGCGGTTTGGCCTCGACTTCGACGAGGTCGTCAGCGCCGACGCGGTCGACGTGCCGGGCAAACCCTCACCCGATATCTACGAGCACACCGCCGACCTGCTCGGCGTCGAGCCCGCGTCAGCTATCGCCGTCGAGGACTCCGGCCACGGCATCGGGGCGGCCAGCGCCGCCGGTATGCACGTCGTCGGGTTCAAACACGGCGACCCGGACGACACCGACCGGAGCGCCGCGGACTACGTCGCGTCGTCGCCGTCGGACCTCCGCGAACATCTGCTGGCCCGGACCGCGTAGGGGAGGTCGCCAGCACCGTCAGACGGAGCAACCACTGTCCAGACACCGCCGACCGGACGCCGTCTCGAAGGCCGGAAGGCCACAGTCACACTCCCCGTCGTGGATACCGCTGGGGAACGCAAAGCCGGTCTCGCAGTCGGGGTACTGTTCACAGCCCAGAATGAGGCCGCCGCGCCGGAGCACCCGAAGATCACCCCCACAGCTCGGACAGGACCACTCGCGGTCGAACGCCTGCTGGACGCGCTCGTCCAGTGATTCACACTCCCTGTCGAGACAGACGACGAAGGATGCGCCGCGTTCGACCCGAAACAACGGGAGTCCGCAATCACAGGTTTCGTCGGTGACGGTCGCTTCGGACGGAAGACCGTATCGCTGGTTACAGTCGGGGCAGGAGACGGCGCCGCGAGCGCGGACGAGGCGGCCGTCGCAGTCGGGGCACTCACCCACCGGAACGCCGGCGTCGGTCGTCGGATATCGCCCGCGTGTGTGCGCGTGGTGAATATCGACAGTGAGTCGTTGCGTCCCGTCGATGGCCGTGACTCGCTCCTGTCCGACCGTGACCGACTCCGGGCGAGTGAGCCACGCGACGGGCTGGTATCCGACGGCGTCGTGAACGAGCGTCGTGCCGTCGGGCTTGACCACCACGAGCACGTCGCCGTGCTGGTGGCGGTCGCGGTCGCCGGTGAACGTCGTGGTACAGGTGCCTGCGATGACGTGCGTGCAATCGGGCATGGGCCGGGATGGTCCCGGTCTGGTATCTAAAGGTTCGGACGCAACAGGAGAGGTGGATTCGAATGGGGGTGGGTGCCCCCGGAGTGTGGTGGGTTGGGTGACGATACAGCCGAGGAGTCCACCAGCCAGTGCTATCGGTTGTGATTCCGACCGAGCACGAGCCCGAGGAAGTTCAGCGCCAGGAGGCCGCCGACCAGCCGTGGATACTGGGAGACGTAGCCACCGACGAGCAGGCTCGTGAGGACGAACGGTATCAACACCGCCGTCCAGAAGCCGGCGAAACGGAGCGCCGGCAGGCACATCTGTCGCAGGGACTGAACATCGACGCGCTGCTGGGGAACAGCGGAATCGGATTCGAGCGGGGAGGCATTGGACACGGTGGAACTCCTCACTCACACGTACAACAGACACCATCATATAAGGGACAGACCGCTAGTTCGATTTCGGTTTCTTTTGGTCTACCTGCGAACGATTCACAGACACCCTAATACATTTCACAACGGCACCAGAGTCCGTTAGAAAATTTATAAACGTTTTTGAGGCGTTTGTTACATCCCCCGTCAGTCAGTGACCCGAATACTGCGACTACGCTCGACCGGCTGGAGCGGGAGGTCCGGGAAGGTGACGTGTACTGTGAATTCGAGTTCGGTATCGTCACCGCCGAAGACGGCGACCGGAAGGGTGGTTTCACCGAGGTAACTGTCCTTTCGGGTCATCTCGCGACCGTTGACCGTCACTCGAAGTCCCGCGCGGGCGTTGCCTGCGGCCGTGCGCACGGTCACCTCCTGTAGTGTTCGCTCGCCACGCGCGATCGTCTCCGGTACCGCGCCCCAGTCGACGGCGATTGCCGGCAGGTCGCGCGCGCTATCGACGACGCGCTCGGCGACGCTCTCGCTGAGGCCGGCCGCAGTCAGTCGGTCGACCCCCGCATCGAGAACGTCGGCGGGCGTCTGGAACCCGGCGGCTGAAAGCGTCTGTGCGCGGCCGGAACCGACACCCTCGATCGCGGTCAGTCCCACAGCGTCCTCGCTGACGCCGTGATCGACGCGTGCCTCGACCCGGCTGACGAGGTTGGCCTGTTCGGGCACCCCGAAGCGGTCGACGATAGCCCGGAGCGCGGCGAACAGACGGAGCGCGTTCTGGCGGATGATCCACGCGTCGCTCTTGAGCGACCCCGGCGTGTTGCCGTCCATCCCCGCCCGGAGGATGGCGAGCACCTTCCGCGGTCCCGCGCCCATGTCGGTCGCCGTCCGCCCGAGGACGGCGTCGACGGCGTCTTCCTCGTCGCTGCGGGCGCTCACGCTCTGGAACTCAGCGGTACTGGCGACGGTCCGCAACACGTCGAGCGCCGCGATGTCGTCGCGGTCGGTGAGGTCGGCGAAGTGACGGGCGGTCTCCAGTCGGAGGTAGAACTTCGAAGCGAGTCGGCCAAGCGGTGAGGGTTCGATTGCCAGCCCGTCCATCTCGACGAAGGAGCGCTCGACGAGCCACTCGAGTGCGGCGCTGACGCGCTCGCGGTGGTCCTCGGCGTACCCCGACGCGCGCTGGGCGCGCACGTAGTAGAACGTCGTCTCCAGCCAGTCCATCGCCTCGTCGACGTCGGTGACAGTACCGAGTGCGATTTCTGCGTTGAGGTGGACCGCGAGGTCGCTGGCGGCCCGACTGTCGGCACCGCCGTCCGGGAGGTCGGCCAGCCGCGACTCGATGGTCTTGCCGTCTTCGAGTAGCGCCCGGTAGCGGTCGACGTCCGACCGGTCGCAGATAACCCAGGCGTACCCCTGGTCGTCGTAGCCCGGCCGGCCCGCCCGGCCCAGCATCTGGAGGACGTCCAGCGGACTCATATCCACCTCGCCCTCCAGCGGGTCGTGGAGTTTGGTATCTCGGATGACGACACAGCGAGCGGGGAGGTTCACACCCCACGCGAGCGTCGACGTCGAAAAAAGCAGCTGAATCTTGCCCTTGCGAAACCACTGTTCGACGAGGTTTTTGTCTTCACGGGAGAGACCGGCGTGGTGAAAACCCACGCCGTCCAGTACAGATTGGCGGAGCGTGTCGTTCGAGAGTTCCGCAGCGTCGGTATGGAAGTCGTAGTCGCCGCGCGCGCCGATTGGCACGTCGCGCTCGGCGAGTTCGTCGCGGGTCTTTTTTGCCGCCTGGACGGTGTCCTGACGGGAGGAGACGAAGACGAGCGCCTGTCCCTCTTCGCGGACGTGCTGTTCGGTGAGGTCGAGTGCGCGGTAGAGCCGACGATATTTGTCGGCGAAGGCGTTCTCGCCGTGGCTGTAAGTCGCCACGTCCGCCGCCAGCGGAACGGGACGATATGATTCGTCGAAGGCGAAGGTGCTCGATTCGGGGGCGTCGAGCCACTCGGCCACGTCCTCAATGTTCGGCATCGTCGCCGAGAGCGCGACGACGCGGGGGTCACAGAGCCGGCGGAGTCGCGAGATTGTCACTTCGAGGACGCTCCCCCGGCGTTCGGAGTCGAGCAGGTGGACCTCGTCGATGACACAGCAGTCCACGTCGGTGACGAAGGAGTAGCGCCGCGAGTCGTGTTTGCGGGTGGCAGAATCGGCTTTCTCCGGCGTCATCACGAGGATGTCGGCGCGTTCGGCGCGCCGCGGGTTCAGGTCGCGTTCGCCGGTGACGACGTAGACGGAGTAGCCGAGGTCCTCGAAGCGCTCCCACTCGCGCTCTTTCTCGTTGGTGAGCGCGCGGAGCGGGGCGAGAAAGAGAGCAGTTCCCTCCTTTTTGAGCGTCTCGCAGATGGCCACTTCCGCGATGGCGGTCTTGCCGCTCGCGGTGGGCGCGCTGACGACGACGTTGTCCTCGCTGTCGAGCAGCGCGGGCAACGCTTCGGTCTGCATCGCGTTGAAGCGCTCGAATGGAAACGCCGCCGCGAACTCCGGAAGGACGTCCCCGACGGGGATTTCGGTCGTGGCGTCGGCGTGGCCGGTCACAGTGGGAGGCAGGTCCCGGAGGGCAAAGGCGTTTCTATGGCGCGCGCCGCGCCACTCTTTTGCGGGCCCGCTCCTAACAACCACCAATGAGCCGCGCTCGCAAGCCCGACTGGCTAAAGATGCGTCCCCCCTCCGGCGAGCGCTTTACCGATATCAAGCAGTCGCTACGCGACCGTGACCTCCACACGGTCTGCGAGGAGGCAAACTGCCCCAATCTGGGCGAGTGCTGGAGTGGGCGAGAGGGACCGGGCACGGCAACGTTCATGCTGATGGGCGACCGCTGCTCGCGTGGCTGTAACTTCTGTGACGTGGAAACCGGCGGGATGGATTCGTTAGACCCCGACGAACCAGCACAGGTTGCCGACGCGGTCAGCGACATCGGCCTCGATTACGTCGTCCTGACGAGCGTCGATCGCGACGACCTCGCTGATCAGGGTGCGGGCCACTTCGCCGAAACCATCCGCGAAATCAAGCGCCAGGACGAGGATATTCTGGTCGAGGCGCTGATTCCGGACTTCCAGGGAGAGCGGAGACTCGTGGAGAAAGTTATCGACGCCGAGCCGGACGTGCTCGCACACAACGTCGAGACGGTCGAACGGCTCCAGTGGCCCGTGCGTGACCGACGAGCCGGCTACGAGCAGTCCCTTTCCGTGCTCCGCCAGATTGCCACCGAGAGCGACGCCTACGCCAAGACGAGTATCATGCTCGGCGTCGGCGAGTACGACCACGAGGTCTACCAGACGCTGGGTGACCTGCGCAGTGTCGGCGTCGACATCGTCACGCTCGGGCAGTATCTCCAGCCCTCCCGGTCGCACCTGGAAGTCTCCGAGTATGTCCACCCCGACGCCTTCGATACCTGGCAGCGAGTCGCCGAGGAGGAACTGGACTTTTTGTACTGTGCCTCGGGCCCAATGGTCCGCTCGTCCTATCGCGCCGGCGAACTGTTCGTCGAAGCCCTCGAACGCGACGGCGCGTCAGCGGCCACCGCGCGACAGCGCGCTCGCGGAGACTGACCGGCGAACGCCACCGGTTGCCGCGAAAACCCTAAGCCGTCCCCGCGTGATGTTCTAGCATATGCCAGTATCAGGTAGGTGGTTTTTCTGAGTACACTCCAGCGCGACCCGGACGACCGGGTCGGTATCATCGACGAAGACGGCCAGGTTCGCGAGGGTGCTGAAGTGCCGGACCTCAGCGACGAGGAACTCGTCGAGATGTATCGCGAACTCAAACTCGGCCGCCACTTCGACCAGCGTGCGGTGAGCCTGCAGCGCCAGGGCCGGATGGGAACCTACCCACCGCTGTCCGGGCAGGAGGCCGCACAGGTCGGGAGCGCCCACGCGCTCGCCGAGGAAGACTGGGCGTTCCCGAGCTACCGCGAACACATCGTCGGCTACGTCATGGGGTGGCCTCTGGAGAAAATCCTCCTGTACTGGATGGGCAGCGAGGAGGGGAACGTCGCTCCCGAAGGAATCAACATGTTCACCATCGCGGTGCCCATCGCCACCCAGATTCCCCACGCGACGGGCGCTGCGTGGGCGTCGAAACTCAAAGGCGAGGACAGCGCCTTCCTCACCTACTTCGGCGACGGGGCAACCTCCGAAGGGGACTTCCACGAGGGGTTGAACTTCGCCGGCGTCTTCGACGTGCCCGCCGTCTTCTTCTGTAACAACAACCAGTGGGCGATTTCGGTTCCGCGCGAGCGCCAGTCCGCGAGTGCGACGCTGGCCCAGAAGGCCTGGGCCTACGGCTTCGAGGGCGTTCAGGTCGACGGGATGGACCCACTGGCAGTCTACCAGGTCACCAGAGACGCCATCGAGAAGGCAAAGACCGGCGAGGAGGCAAACGACGCCGTCGGGTCGGCGACGCGGCCGACGCTCATCGAAGCGGTCCAGTACCGGTTTGGTGCTCACACCACCGCCGACGACCCCTCCATCTACCGCGACGACGACGAGGTCGAACGCTGGAAGCGCAAGGACCCGATTCCTCGGATGGAGCAGTTCCTCCGGGACCGCGGCCTCCTTGACGACGAACGCATCGACGCCATCGAGACCGACGTCCAGGAGGAGGTTGCCGAGGCCATCGACGCCGCCGAAGCGACAGCGCGACCCGACACAGAAGAGATGTTCGCCTACGTGTACGCAGACATGCCACAGCGACTCCAGAACCAACTCGACTATCTCGAACGACTCCGAGCCGACCACGACGACGAGGTGCTACTCGAATGAGCCAGCAGGAACAGACGACCCAGAGTCTCACGCTCGTCCAGGCGGTCCGGGACGGTCTCTACGGTGAGATGCAGCGTGACGACGACGTCATCGTGATGGGCGAGGACGTGGGCGAGAACGGCGGCGTCTTCCGCGCGACGCAGGGCCTCTACGAGGAGTTCGGCGACCAACGTGTCGTCGACACGCCGCTGGCCGAATCGGGTATCGTCGGCACCGCCGTCGGAATGGCCGCCTACGGCCTCCGCCCGGTGCCCGAAATCCAGTTTATGGGGTTCATCTACCCCGCGTTCGACCAGATAGTGAGTCACGCCGCGCGTCTGCGCACTCGCAGTCGTGGTCGCTTCACTTGCCCGATGGTCATCCGTGCACCATACGGTGGCGGCATCCGCGCGCCCGAACACCATTCCGAATCGACTGAGGCGTTCTTCGTCCACCAGCCCGGTCTGAAGGTCGTCATCCCGTCGACACCCTACGACACGAAGGGGTTGCTCGCGGCGGCAATCCGGGACCCAGACCCCGTCATCTTCCTCGAGCCGAAACTCATCTACCGGGCATTCCGCGAGGACGTGCCAGACGAGAACTACACCATCGAACTCGGCGAGGCTGCAATTCGGCGGGAGGGCGCCGACGTGTCGGTGTTCACCTGGGGTGCAATGACCCGACCGACGATGGAGGCCGCGGCGAATCTCGCCGAGGAGGGTATCGACTGTGAGGTGGTCGACCTCCGGACGCTGTCACCGCTGGACGAGGAGACGATCCTCGACTCGTTCCAGAAGACGGGGCGGGCAGTCGTCGTCCACGAAGCGCCGAAAACGGGCGGGCTTGCCGGCGAGATTATCGCCACCATCCAGGAGGAGGTGCTGCTCTACCAGGAAGCGCCAATCGGGCGCGTCACCGGCTTCGACGTGCCGTTCCCGCTGTACGCGCTGGAGGACTACTACCTCCCGGAGGCAGCGCGAATCGAAGACGAGATTCGGGAGACGGTGGCGTTCTGACCATGGCATTCGAGTTCGAACTACCGGATGTTGGCGAGGGCGTCGCAGAAGGAGAACTTGTCGAGTGGCACGTCGCCGTCGGCGACCACGTCGACGAAGACGAGGTGTTGGCAGAGGTCGAGACGGACAAGGCCGTCGTCGACCTCCCCTCACCGGTCGCCGGGACGATTCGCGAACTGCACGCCGAAGAAGGCGAGATGGTCCCCGTCGGCGACGTGGTCGTGACTATCGACGTCGACGGCGACGTGCCAGCCGAGGAGGAGAGCGACATCGAGGCAGAGGCAGCCCCGGCTGACGACGCGGACGACGAGCAGGTGAGCGTCGGTAAGAAATCGGGCGACGGCGAGACGCCGGCTAGCGCCGGCAACGGCCGCGTCTTCGCGCCGCCGAACGTCCGGCGACTGGCCCGCGAAATCGGCGTCGACATTGCCACTATCAACGGGTCCGGTCCCGGTGGACGCGTCACCGACCAGGACGTACGCGAGGCCGCAGGCAAAGGCGGGTCCGACGACGAAGATGTCGCATCGGCCGTCTCGCAGGTCAGCGAAGACGGGGAACGCGGCGGCGATACCGGCGACGACGGACCGAAATCCGCCGTCTCGAAACGGAGCGAAGGGACCAAATCGGCGGTCTCCAGCGCCGGGAGCGGAACGTCGGGCCGCAAGTCTGCGACCAGAAAGATCAGTCAGGAGACCGGAGGTGGAGCAGACGGAGGGACAGCCGCGACCGCCGAGGCGGCGGTTCGCGACCGAACGCTGGCCGCGCCGTCGACGCGGCGACTCGCCGAGGAGGAAGGCGTCGACATCGACAGCGTCCCGACCGAGAAGCGCCGCGACGGCGAGGCGTACGTCGAACCCGAAGACATCCGGGCCTACGCCGAGGCACAGCGGACCGCACAAAAAGCCGACGCGGCGGCCGTCAGCGAGGCAGGGACAGCCACCACCACAGATGCGGCAGTGAGTGCCACCGCTGGGACCGCCGCAGGCGAGGTGACGCGGGAGCCGTACCGCGGCATCCGCCGGACCATCGGCAATCAGATGGAGCAATCGGTCTACACCGCACCGCACGTCACCCACCACGACACGGCCGTCGTCGACGAACTCGTCGCGACGCGGGCCGATCTGAAAGAGCGGGCCTCGGAGCGGGGCGTCTCGCTGACCTACCTCCCGTTCGTGCTGAAGGCCGTCGTCGCCGCGCTGAAGGAGTTCCCCGTCCTCAACACGACACTGGACGAGGAAAGCGGGGAGGTCGTCTACAAGCACTTCTACAACGTCGGCGTCGCCGTCGCCACCGACGCCGGACTGATGGTACCCGTCGTGGACGACGTCGACGAGAAGGGGATACTCGAGTTGGCGAGCGAAACGGCCGACCTCGCCGAGCGCGCACGCGACCGCGACCTCGCACGCGAGGAGATGCAGGGCGGAACGTTCACCATCACCAACTTCGGCGCGATCGGCGGGGAGTACGCCACCCCCATCATCAACTACCCCGAGACGGCAATCCTGGGGCTCGGCAGCATCGAGCAGCGACCGACCGTCGTCGAGAGCGAAACGACGGGGTCGTCTCGGAACGCGAGCGGTGACGCCGCGAGCACCGGCGAAGTCGTCGCGGCGCACACGCTGCCGCTCTCGCTGTCCATCGACCACCGCGTCATCGACGGGGCCGAGGCCGCACGCTTTGCCAACACCGTCATCGAGTATCTGGAGCATCCGACGCTCCTGCTGCTGGAGTAACGCCCCCACACCCACCGGCAGAGCTATGCTGTGACCGGGCGTCTACTCACTATGATTTCACTTGACATCGAGTGTGCGATGTCGTCGCCCGTCCAGACAGTCACAGTCGAGTGTTCGGCTGTCGAGGCTGCACAGCAGATGCGGGCCGACGGTGTGGGCGCGCTCGTCGTGCTCGACGAGACCGGAGCCATCGACGGCATCGTCACCCAGTCCGACATCATCGGGTTGCTCGCGGCCGAGGCGGAGATGGCGACGACGACCGTCGCCGACCTCATGTCGTCGCCGGTCGTCTCCATCGGGAGCGACGACCCAATTCTCGCGGCAGCCGAACTGATGAAAGACCACTCCGTCCGGCGACTCCCCGTGGTTGACGACGGCGAACTCGTCGGCATCGTGACGACGACGGACCTCACCCACTACCTCCCGCGACTCCGGAACACGATTCTCCGGAACCGGAAGGAACCGGCAGCAGCAGAGGCCGAGCAGTAACCGTTCCAATTTTCAGTAGCTTTCAGTAGTACGCCGTAGGAAACAGGTACACTGTTGGACGACTGGGCCACGTCCATCGCTACCATCCGCATTCGGCTCGGGCAGGGCGACGGCAGGTGCTATCATAGCCGACCCACCACCAGCGGTCGCCCCTGCCTGCTCGGGTTCATAGGCAACAACACCAGTCCCGAACGTGAGCCGCGTGCCAGCGGAACGGCCAGCTAGCACGATTTCTGAATCCTCCGTGTAGGAGGACGTGAAACCGTGGTCTAGCGTATCGCCGTCGCTGAAGAACACCCGCGCCACGTTCAGCGCCCCAATGTAGTCGCGGTCGCCCTCGAACCCACACCGACCATTGTCACACCGGAAATGCCCGCCCCACCACTGTTCGTGGTGATGATCGGGTGACTTGCAGGTGTGGCCGGTCGAACCACACCGGGGACACGACCGGCTCGTCCCCTCTGGGTAGACTCGCTCGACAGCGACACCAGCACTCGCTGCCCGATACTCGATGTTCTCGATGATGTCCCGTCGCGCCCACGATGACAACTCCCACGACAACGTGCCTTCGTCGCTCGGTGGGGACACCGACCGCAAGTCCTCGTGAACAATCGCGTCCACGTCGTACAGGAGCGCGAGGGCGAGGACTTGATTGGCTACGTCGTGTGTCAGTTGCTCACGCTTGTGCTGGAGTTTGCTGTTCACTCGTTCGTACTCACTGTGGATGTGAGAGAACTCGTCAGTATGCGAACGACCGTCACGGCGCAACGCGGCAAGGCGGTCGTTCAGGCGGGTTCGTTCCCGATGGAGTCGACGCATCTTCTCACGGTCGGTGTACTGGATGAAGTGTGGCGTGGACAGTTGTTCGCCGTCGTCAGTGACCACCACGGCAGTCATGTCTTTCCGCATCCCAGCGTCGAGTGCCAGCACGCAGTCAATTTCGTCGCTGTCCCCAGTCTGTTCGACTTCGACAGGGAAGGAGAGTTCGTAGTAGCTGTTACCGGTTTTGTGACGAGAGGGCTGGAACTCGGGGGCCGACAGGTCGCCGTGGGCGAGCAGGTCGTGGAACGCCTCGTAGCCGCCAGGTTCGTACTCCGTCCACGACCAGTCACCTCGTGTCTCCGGCGACGGCGTGTCTGGCGTCTTGAGCCGGATGATCAACATCTCACTGTCGGCGTCGTACTGGTATTTGACGGCTTGGCCGCTGGTTGGGCCGTCATCCGCAGAGAACGGCAATACGCCGCTATCGTACTCTGGACAGTCCTGCATTTCGAAATACGTGGATGGGTACGTCCCGTGACGGTCGTAGTAGCTGGTGAGTTGGTCGATGAGGATGTCCACGTAGCCCGACGAGAGGTAGTCACCGCCATCCCAGAGTTGTTCTTTGATGCGACGACGGTGGATGCGTCGGATTTTATGGTCGGGCAACACGCTCTGGATGGACTGAAAGGCGTCTCGGCGGTCGGCGTGACTCCGAAGCGTTTCACCGACTTTCTGCAAGATGCACCGTCGAAACCGCGAGGGGAGATACAGGTCGAGTTCTTCGAACGGTTCATGTTCATCGAAGTATTTCCACGCCTGATGCGATTCGTCGGCAATGCCGTCTAGATGGACTTGAGTCCAGTGGTCTTCAAGGACGTGATTGGCGACACGACGGGTGAGTAGTGCCAGTCGCTCGAATCGTTTTTCGTCCTCATCTGGGAGGCGAATCGGGAGTGAGAGGTAGTCACTCATCGGGTTTCACCTCTGACTCAACGGTGTTGACGACCTGCTGTTTTTTCGATGAGCGCATCCCGTAGAGTTTCCCACTGAAGCTGGCAACGAGTTTGATGAGATCGTCAACGAGTTCTTCCTGTGCTGATTTGTCCGTCTCGTCTTCGATAACGGTGACGGTGACGCCGTAGCAGTCGAAGTACCGTTCGAGATACGAGAAGCCAAAGCGGGTAAGTCTGTCTTCGTAAGTGACGAGAATGCGTCCATAGTCGGCTTCTTGTACGTCATCGAGGAGGGAGTTGAGGCCCCGGCGGTCTTCGTTGAGACCACTACCAACGTCGGTGTAGGTATTTTCGACACTCCAACCGTGGTCGTGGGCGTACTCTGTGAGTCGGTTGAGTTGGCGGTCGAGGTCGCCGTTGTCTTTCTGGCCGTGACTTGAGACGCGGGCGTAGAGTGCAACACGGTCTGTGGGGCGAGTGTCGCCTGCGAGTCGGCGGAGTTCTCGGTGTGGAATCCGTCGTTCACCGCCGGGTGTTCGGGTGTAGTCGAGGTCGTCGTTGCGACACCAGCGTTTGACGGTCTGGGTGTGAACACCGAGTTCGTCTGCGAATTCGCCAATCGAGTACGACCGTGGCATCCCGATGTTACTGTTTACTACTGGTAGCTACTTATAGATACTTGATTCTGTAACAGTTACACCACCCCCGACGGACGAACTGCCGGAGGTAGACTCAAGTTCCTGCCACCGCCAGTGTCCACAAATGGTCGTCGGAGATGTCACAACCGGAACGGAACTGCTCGTCGTCGGCGGCGGACCGGGCGGCTATGTCGCCGCCATCCGCGCCGCGCAGCTCGATATCGACGTTACCCTCGTCGAGATGGACGCCTACGGCGGCACCTGCCTCAACTACGGCTGTATTCCTTCGAAGGCATTCGTCTCGGCGACGGACGTGGCGCACCAGGCAGGTAACGCCGAGGCGATGGGTGTCTACGCTGACCCCGCCGTCGACATGCAGGGAATGGTCACGTGGAAAGACCGCCTCGTCCGCCGCCTGACGAAGGGCGTCGAGAGTCTCTGTGAGCGAGCGGGCGTGAATCTCGTGGAGGGACGAGCGGAGTTCGCCAGCGAAGAGAAGGCTCGCATCGTCCACCAGGGAGAGGGTGAGGGGTCCGAAACCATCGCGTTCGAGCACGCCGTGCTGGCGACCGGAAGCCGTCCGATCCAGATTCCGGGCTTCGAGTTCGACGGCGAGCGGATTCTCTCCTCACGGGACGCGCTGGCGCTCGATTCGGTCCCCGACAGCCTGCTGGTCGTCGGCGGCGGTTACATCGGGATGGAACTGGCGACGGTGTTCCAGAAACTCGGCACGGACGTGACCATCGTCGAGCAGTTGCCCGACATCCTCGACAGTTACGAGGAGGATGTGTCAGCAGTCGTCCGAGAACGTGCAGAGGAGTTGGGCGTGGACTTTCACTTCGACCAGACCGCCCAGGACTGGGAGGAAGACGGCGCGGCACTGACTGTCGAAACCGAAGGCGAAGACGGCGAAGTCCAGCAATTCGATGCCGAGAAGTGTCTGGTCGCGGTCGGCCGGAAACCGGTGACCGACACGCTCGATCTGGACGCCGTCGATATCGAGACGACCGATGGGGGCTTCGTCGAGACGGACGACCGAGGTCGGACAAGTCTGGACCACGTCTTCGCGGTCGGCGACGTGGCCGGTGACCCGATGTTAGCGCACAAAGCCTTCCGCGAGGGCGAGGTCGCCGCCGAAGTCGTCGCCGGCCAGCCGTCCGCGCTGGACTACCAGGCGATGCCGGCGGCAGTCTTTACTGACCCCGAAATCGGGACCGTCGGGATGACAGAAAGCGAGGCCGAGGAAGCCGGGTTCGACCCCGTCGTCGGGCAGATGCCGCTTCGCGCGTCCGGGCGTGCGCTCACGCTCGACGACACGGAGGGATTCGTCCGCGTCGTCGCCGACGAGGAGAGCGGGTTCGTGCTCGGCGGGCAGATCGTCGGTCCCGACGCCTCGGAGATGGTTGCCGAACTTGCACTCGCTATCGAGATGGGTGCAACGCTAGAGGACGTTGCCGCCACCATCCACATCCACCCGACGCTCTCCGAAGCAGTCCACGAAGCGGTGAAGGGTGCAGCAGGGCACTCGATTCACTACTAACGACCTTTTTCATCGTCGGGTTTCCTCGCTCACTGCGTTCGCTGCGGGAACCTCTCCTCGAAAAACGTCGATGAAAAAGGCTGAACGCTCGGTCGAAGACCTCGCGTTCAGCGAACCGCGGCGCGAAGCGCCGCGGATGCTACTGTCGACCGCCCAGTCGAGAACCGACCCAATAATGACAATCCCTACCACACTGGCATGTGAAGTGGCAGTATGCCACATCTGCAGTTCGAGCTGAGCGAACCCATCAGCGACGAAGAAGCACAGTCGTTCGTCAACTGGGTCACAGAGCTGTACAGCGACGTGATGGACACCGGGACCGGCCACATCGGCGTGACTATCCGCGACGAGGCGACCATCGCGCTCGGCCGCGCTGACCCCGACGAACCCGTCGCCTTCCTCAACGGCGACATCCGCGCTGGTCGCACCTTCGAACAGCGCCGCAAACTGGCAGTCACGATCATGGAGGAACTCGCCGACCGATGGTCGATTCCGACCGAGAACATGTACGTCATCTACACCGAACACAAGGGCGAGGATTTCCTTCTCCGCGAGGGTACACTCCAGTCGTGGGACGCCGAGGAAGCCGGCGACGGCGGACCAGAGCCAGCGGCGTGAGCAGGGCGCTATCACCCGAGTAGCGCGGCGAGTCGCAACAGATGGCCCTCACGATTATATGGATTGTTCACTAACAAAGAAGATGGATTATCATGGTATCAGTTAACGAACTACAAGAGATGTTCGTCGATATGGTGACAGCGCGTCACTACGAGGAGCGGTTGCAAGAGGAGTATCTGGAGGGGAAACAGCCAGCCTTCGACATCTCCGCGGGACCGATTCCCGGTGAACTCCACCTCGCAGCGGGTCAGGAAGCGGCCGCAGCAGGGGTCTGCCAGCATCTCCGGGACGACGACACGGTGACAGCACCACACCGACCACACCACGTCGCCATCGCGAAGGGCGTCGACCTGAAGCGGATGACCGCCGAGATTTTCGGTCGCGAGACAGGCCTGGGAAAGGGGAAAGGCGGGCACATGCACCTGTTCGACCCCGACGTAAACTTCGCGTGTAGCGGCATCATCGCGGAGGGGTGTCCACCCGCCGCGGGCGCGGGACTGGCAGCAAAGAAGCGCAACACCGACAGCGTCGCAGTCGCCTACCTCGGCGAGGGCGCAATCGACCAGGGGGCGTTCCTGGAGTCGCTGAACTTCGCCGCGGTCCACGACCTCCCGGTCGTGTTCGTCATCGAGGACAACGACTGGGCGATCAGCATGCCCAAAGAGCGGGTGACAGACGTCGAGGACGGCTCTCAGCGGGCCGGCGGGTTCGACATGCCCGGGGTTCGCGTCGATCAGGACGACGCCGTGGCCGTCTACGACGCCGCCGCCGAGGCAGTCGGCCGCGCACGCGACCGCAACGGACCAACCGTCATGGAAGTCCAGGTCCATCGACGGATGGGGCACTTCATGGGCGACCCCGAGAGTTATCGCCCCGAGGAGGACCAAGAGGCGGCCGCCGAGCGCGACTCCATCGAGCGGTTGACCGCCGACTTGCGCGCCCACGGTGTCGAGAACGTCGCTATCGAAGAGTTACGCGAGAAAGCCCACGAGCGTGTCGAAGAGGCAATCAAGTGGGCCAAAGACCAGCCACAGCCGGACCCCGAAGACGCATACGAGGATATGTGGGTGAACCCACCCAGCGGCGTGACAGACACCGAACCGGAGTTCGACCTCGCAGGAGGTGACGACTGATGGCCGAACAGACCCAGAAAGTCGACCGCGAACTGACCATGAGCAGGGCGATGGTCGAGGCCATTGCCCACGAGATGCGCGAGGATGACGACGTGTTCTACATGGGCGAGGACGTGGCCGACTACGGCGGCATCTTCGACTCCACGCAAGGCCTGCTCGACGAGTTCGGCTACGACCGCATCATGGACGTGCCGATCAGCGAGACGGCCTATCTCGGCGCGGCCGTGGGAGCCGCCCAGTCGGGAATGCGCCCGATTGCCGAGTTGATGTTCGTCGATTTCTTCGGCGTCGCCATGGACCAGATCTACAATCAAATGGCCAAGAACACCTACATGAGCGGCGGGAACGTCTCGGTCCCGATGGTGTTGACGGCCGCGGTCGGGGGCACCTACAACGACGCCGCCCAGCACTCCCAGACGCTGTACGGGACCTTCGCACACATGCCCGGGATGAAGGTCGTCGTCCCCTCGACTGCCTACGAAGCCAAGGGACTGATGCACAACGCCATCCGCGACGACGACCCCGTCGTCTACATGTTCCACAAACGCCTGATGGGCATCGGCTGGCTTCCCGCGCCCGACGGGCCGAAGACGCCGGTCCCGGAGGAGGAGTACACCATCCCCTTCGGCAGCGCCGACGTGAAACGCGAGGGCGACGATGCCACCATCGTCACGCTCGGGTTGCACGTCCACCGGGCCCTCAATGCCGCCGAGTCACTTGCTGACGACGGCATTAGCGCGGAAGTTGTCGACCTGCGGTCGCTCGTCCCGCTCGATACCGACACTATCGTCGAGTCCGTCGAGAAAACAGGTAATCTGGTTGTTGTCGACGAGGACTACCGCTCGTACGGTGTGACCGGGGAAATCATCGCCAGCGTGGCCGACGAAGCACTCGGTGCGCTCGATTCCGTCGAACGGCTGGCACTGCCGGACGTGCCCATTCCGTACTCGCGGCCGATGGAGAACGAGGTCGTCCCGGACGCAAACGACATCGCAGCGGCAGTCGAGCGGACACAGTAACCGATGAGCGAAAACGAAGACCGCGTGGCGGTGACACTGTCAGAGTGGCCCGACGACGCCGACAGCGACGAGGGTGTCGTCGTCAACTGGTTCACCCGCGAAGGAGCGAGCGTCGAGGAGGGCGAGAGTCTCTGCGAGGTACAAGTCGAGAAGGTCAGCGTCGACGTGCTCGCACCGGCCGACGGCACACTGGTCGAAGTCGTCTGTGAGGAGGACGACGAGTTCGCACGCGGGGACACGCTCGCGTGGCTGGAGCCAGCATGAGCGGGGACGGACCCGCCCCACGCACCGTTCGCGAGGAGCGGTCGCTGAGCCCGATGCGCAAGACGATTGCTACCCGCCTCCAGGAGAGCTACCGGGAGGCCGTCCACGTGACGGTCAGCCGCGAGGTCGACGCCGAGGGTCTGCTCGCCGCTGCCGACGCGGCCGGCCCGATAGAGAGGAACGATGGGGAGACCGTCGACCCGTCGATGATGGACGTGTTGCTCTGTGCGCTCTCGGAGACGCTCGAGGCACACCCGTCGTTCAACGCCACCTTCGAGGACGACACCCACCGAACCTACGAGGAGCACAACGTCGGCGTCGCCGTCGACATCGACGAGGGACTGGTGACGCCAGTCGTCGCCGATATCGGCTCGAAAACGCTCGGCGAGATAGCGACTGAACGCCAGCAACTGACCGATCAGGTCAAAGACGGCGAGTACTCGATGAGCACGTTCAAGGGTGGCACGTTCACCATCTCGAATCTCGGGCCACTCGGCGTCGACTCGTTCAACCCGGTCATCAACCCGCCGGAAATCGCCATCCTCGGCGTCGGCCGCATCACCGAAGACATCGTCCCGGACGGTGACGACATCACCCGTCAACACAGACTGACGTTCGATCTGAGCTTCGATCACCGCGTCGTCGACGGCGCCGACGCCGCCCGGTTCCTGGAGACGCTCGCAGAACACGTCGCTGCCGCAGAGAAGTACATCGAGTGAGCGGCGCTACTCAGGCGTGACGAACACGTCCCGGTGGAGTTGGTCGGTGACGATATCCACCAGTCGCTCCATGTTCGCCGTGTCGTCGCGGTTGTAGGAGACGAGCGTCTCCAGTGCGTCCTCGTCGCCGCGCTCGTACTCGCGCCAGAGCCTGACGGCGTCCCGACCGGAGAGGTCCGGCCGGTCGCGGTCGATACCGACCCGCTGTTCGATTTCTTTGAGTCCCCCGTCAAGCCCGACCTGGCGACAGGGGTACATCAAATCGAGGTGGGGAACGTCGATGTCGAGATCGAACGACTGTTCGAGGAAGGGCACGTCGAACCGCTTGCCGTTGAAGGTAACGAGGAGTGCGGCATCCGAGAGTTCGGCAGTGAGCCGCTCTCGGGTGAGGTCCCGACCCTGGACGAGTGCTTCCGTGTCGCCGCCGCGGTGGAGTCCGACGACAGTCACGTCGTCGTGGGTGTGATCGAGACCAGTGGTCTCGATGTCGAGAAAGCAGGTCTGCTCGGCGAAGTTCTCGTAGAGTCGCCAGTAGCTGCCGGAGGGGAACTGCTCGCCGAAGTAGCGGGCGTTCCCCCGGTCGAGTTGCGTGCGGGCGGTATCGATGAACGACTCGATGCGGTCGGCGGTCGTCGACCCGACGACGCTCCCGTCGAAATCGTCCCACGTCGTGATACCGGCGCGCCACAGTTTCCGCTCGGTCTGCTCGCCAACCCCAGAGACAGGGATGAAACTGTTCTCGATGCGCATCCTACTGCCCCCCGGTTCGTCCGTCGACCATGTTCGAGACGGGATTGCACAGCCACGCTCTTAGCCTCCGCGGTTGAGCGGTCACGACACGACGAGAGAGCAGGTGCCACTGAGGGGCAGTCTGCTGAGGGTGGCCCTTTTTGCTTTCGAGAGTGCTACGGGACGGTGTGTCCGACAGCGAGCGAACCCGACGACAGTATCTCCGGGTTGTCGGAGCGACTGCGACGGTCGGACTGGTCGGCTGCTCGGGTACTGGCAGCGAGTCACCGAACGGGTCGCCGACCGAGCGAACGACGAGCGGGGTGTCACCAACCAGCGAAACCCCAGTACATCCCGGTTACGAGACGACAGTTGTTCGGGTGGAGACGGCCAGCGGAGAGAGACTCGGAGAAGTAACTGCAGCAATCGCCGACACGCAGACGCGACGCTATACGGGGCTCTCCGAGACGGCATCACTGCCAGAAGACCGCGGCATGCTGTTCGTCTACGACTCAGTCGGCGACCATACGTTCGTCATGCGTGAGATGGACTTTGGCATCGATATCGTCTACGCCGACAGCGACGGGACGATTACCGAGATCCACCACGCACCAAAGCCGGGGCCGAACGAAGACGGCGAGGACCAGCGGTATCCGGGCCGCGGCCAGTACGTACTGGAAGTCAACTACGAATGGACGAGCGAGCGCGGCGTCTCCGTGGGAGACAAACTCGTCTTCGGATGGTGAGATGCGCCGAAAGTCACAGTATTTAAACAGGTCGGTGGCGGATTCCGGGTATGGAACGGTCCACCGCACTCGACTGGGGACTGCTGGTCGTCGGTCTCCTCCTCCTCACTGGTCCGCTGGTCGTTCAGCCCCAGGCCCCGCCCGACACCATCGAGTACTCCGTGGACAGCGACTGGGACCCGGTCGACAGATACCAGACGCTCCAGTACGCGAACTTCTCGGAGACAGAGCGTGACATCTTCGAGCGAGCGAACGCGAGCGACGGGTCGGTCAACGTCACGGCCGCAGACTCCCCAGAGAGATTCACGCCACCGCCGGATGTCCTCGGCGTGTACAACGTCGAACAAAACAACTCGACGTACCTCCTCCAGACGGTTCACTTCACACACGAGGTCGACCTCTGGCGGCAGGTCGTGCCGCGCGTGCTCGCGAGTGTCGCCGGACTGGCACTGCTGCTCGGGGTCGGCTACCGTCGGTTCGCCTGAGCCACGGAGGCTTTTCACTCCCAGGGACGACGAACAGCTATGAGCGACCCCGAGGACACCCTGACCGAGTGGAAAGAGCAGATGCAGGCCGAGCACGAGGACGCCATCGCAAACCCCGACCCCGACGAAGACCACCGAATCGAGGGCGTGGTCCAGGTCAATTACCGCGTCTACTACGACTACGATGCCGAAAGTGAGCAGCTCGAACGCACACGCGAGGAGAAAGTGAGCGACCTCACGGACCCGGAGCTGCGCTCGTGTTCCTGTGGCGTCCGCGGGATGACGCCAGAGGAGGCCCGCGAGCACGTCGCGGCCGCACACGAGCAGTGACCCGGAAGCGACCGACAGAATCGGTATCCGACTGACGGCCCCAGAGCCAGCATGAACAGACGGCAGTTGCTCGGGACCCTCGCGGCAGGCGCAGCAGTCGGCGTTGCCGGCTGTGAAACTGACGACATCCCTGCCATCCCACCGGCGGAGACAGAAACGGAATCACAGCCAACCCCGACAGAGACACAGACGCCATCTGCCCAGACACCCATGACACCACAGCCGGCACTCGACAACGGGAGTTTCGAAGACGGCCTCACTGGCTGGACCGTCGGTCGTGACCTCCCCACAGACCCCAACGCAGAGAGCGACCAGCCGGTCGCAAGCGACGTCTCGGTGACGACCGACCACGCCGTCGACGGAGCCCACTCGTGTGCGCTCTTTCTCGACGGCCGGCAGGACGACGGGACGCTGTGGGTCCAACAGCGCACTACCCTCGACGACACCGACCGGCTCGCAGTCGACTACTACAGCGAACAGGAGTCGTTCAACATCATCACCAAAGCCGCCGCCTACGCCGGACCCGACCCGGGCAGGGCGCTGACTGAAGCCGACTTCGACACCAGCGCAGCCATCGAGGACCACGCAGGCTGGAAAACCTACGAGTACGACGTTTCCCACAACGGTATCGGACTCGTTGCGGTCGGTATCAGCGTCGTCTGGGAGACAGAGCTGACACGGTATCTCGACAACGTCCGACTACAGTGAACGGGTCCGAACGGGTTACGTCAGATTCTCCAGCCAGTTCTCTGTCCGAGAGGGGTAGGTGTCGGCGATTTCGGCCAGTTCCTCGGGGTCGTATTGTCGGAGGTCGTCGACGGTTTCGATGCCGGCACCGGACAGTCGCTCGGCGTAGGTTGGGCCGATACCTTCGACAGCATCGACCGTCGCAGCGTGGCCGCTCGTCGCTTCGGCGCTGTCGACGGAAACACCGTCAGGAGCCGATACCGTCGGTTCTGGCTCCCCCGATTGTGTCGCCTCGTCGGCGACCAACCGGCCCTCACTCGCGTCGCGCTCGGCGAACCACGAGCACACGTCGGGCCACAGTTGTTTGTGGGCTTTTCCGGAGACAGAGATGCCGATGTGGCCGGCAGAAAACTCGACGAGTCGTTCGTCCTCGCTGGAGACGAGGTCGTTGTAGGGTTTACTCGACGCGGGCGGAACGATGTCGTCGTACTGGCCGACTATCTGCTGGGTCGGCACCTCGATATCCTCGATTCTGACCGGGTCGTCGCCGAGGCAGTACTCGCCGTTGACCAGCTGGTTCTCCTGGTAAATATCGTTGATGACCTCCCGATAGACTTCGCCGGCAACGTCGACGCCGTCCCAGATCCACTGCTCCATCCGGGCGAAGTTGCGGACGAAGTCCTCGTCTTCGAAGTTCTCGTAGAGGGTGACGTACTTCGTGATGTACTGGTCGATGGGGTCCATCATCGAGAACTCGACAGCCAGCAGTTCCGCGGGGAGGTTCCCCATCGCCTCGACAGTCGTGTCGGGGTCGTAGTGATTGGCCCACCGTTCGAGGAGTCCCTCGTCTCGGCCGAACGCGATCGGCGTGGCCATCAGCGAGAGCGTGCGAACGCGGTCGGGGTACTGGGTGGTGTACATGATAGACATCGTGCCGCCCATACAGTACCCCAGCAGGTGGAAGTCGTCGACGCCGGCGTGCTCACAGACCCGCTCGGCGCAGTTGGCCGTGTAGCGGTGGATGTAGTCGCTGAGCGTCAGCGACTGGTCGAGAACCGAGGGTTCACCCCAGTCGATGAGATAGACGTCGAAGCCGTGTTCGAGCAGGCGCCGGATGACGCTCCGGTCGGGTTGCAAGTCGAGAATGTAGGGACGGTTGACAAGCGCGTAGACGATGAAGATCGGCGTCTCGTGTCGTTTCTCTTCCGGTTCGTAGTGGTGGAGCTCGAGTTTGTTCTCCTCGTAGACGACCGCACTGTCGGTGTGGCCGACGTCGGCCGTCATCATATCGACGAACCGCTCGGGGCTGACATCGGCCTTCTTGGCCGCGTCAGCCATCAGCTCCCAGGCACGGCGCTGGGCGTCGATCGACGCGGTCATCTGGTCGGGGTTCACCTCGACCACCACCAGAACCGGCGCTGTGATTGGCTGACGTGTGAGCTCTCGTTCATCAGTTGAAACATGATTGAGGAGGACAATAGTAGTGGGTGTTCTTTCACCCGCGGTAGGCGTCGCCCACAGGCAACGTCTGGTGGTTATCGGTTGCAAAAACGGGTGCGAACAGCAGACGGGGAGACGCCAGCGCTACTCCTCGGCGCAGATATCCACGAAGTTCCGCAGAATCCGTAGCCCGACCTCTCCGGATTTCTCGGGGTGAAACTGCGTGCCGAACACGTTGCCCGCCTCGTTGGCGATGATGCTGGGGAAATCAAGGCCGTAGTCGGTCGTGGCAACGATAGCACCGTCGTCGTCTGGATCCGCGTAGTAGGAGTGGACGAAGTAGGCGTACTCCCCATCAATGCCCTCGACGAGCGGGTGCTCCCGCTGCACGTCGAGTTCGTTCCAGCCCATCTGCGGGACCTTCACAGTATCAGGGAAGTGGAGGTTACTGCCGGGAATGAGGTCCAGACCCTCGGCGTCACCCTCGCCAGCGTGGTCGGCCTCCTCGCTGGTCGTCAGGAGCATCTGCATGCCGAGACAGATACCGAACAGCGGCGTGCCGGCAGCGGCCTCTTCGACGAGCGCGTCCCGGAACGGCCCGGCGTTTTCCATCCCCTCGCTGAACGCGCCAACGCCGGGGAGGACGATGCCGTCCGCGGTTCCCAGCGCCCCGGGGTCGGCCGACAGTTCGACCGACGCATCGGCCCGTTCGAGGCCGCGGGTGACACTCCGGAGGTTGCCCAGACCGTAGTCGACGACGACTATCTCGGCGGCGGTCTGCCGCGTCGTGCTCATACGCGTGCGTACACAGGGGAACGATAAGTGCGTTCGCTTTCAGTCAAACGACCCCAGCGTCGACTGCCCGCCGTCACCCGCGTACGCTGCTGCCTTTTTGATGACGCCCGCGAACGTCTCCTTCTGACTCGGGTCGTACAGCGTCGCCGCCGGATGGACGGAGACGAGCACCCGCTGGACGGAGTCACCGACCGACGCGTCGTACACCTCACCGGCCTCCCCGGTGACGGCCACGTCCCGCCCCAGCAGATGTTCGGCGGGGACTTTCCCGAGCGTGACGAGGAGTTCGGGGTCGACGCGCTGGATCTCCGCGTTCAGATAGGGGCGGCAGTTTTCGAGTTCGCCCTGGCGGGGGTCCCGATTATCGGGTGGGCGACAGCGCACGCAGTTGGTGATGCGGATGTCCGCCCGGTTCAGTCCCACGTCCCGGAGCGCGTCGTCGAGTACGTCGCCGCTGCGGCCGACGAACGGTTCGCCCCGTTCGTCCTCGGTCGCGCCCGGTGCCTCACCGACGAAGAGGAGGTCGGCGTCGGCCGGTCCGGTACCGTCGACGATGCGACTGCGCGAGTCGACGAGTTCCGGACAGCGCTCACAGCCCGTGACGGTCAGGCCGTCCATACACGCGAGCGGGTCAGCGTCGTCGCTGTCGTTCATATCCGCAGGAGACCGCCCAGTCCCAAAGAAGCTACTGTCCGCCGTCGGACGAAGGTCGAGCGTCCCGGCGGAACTGGTCGGCGGCCCGCGCGGCCAGCCGGGCCACCCGGAGTGGTTCCGGTCGCCCGCCCTCCGGGGTAAACGCACGCACCACGTCGGCAGCTTCATCGGCGGAGATGTCGACACTCCGGACGAAGACGGTGTCGTCACCGACCGACACCTGCCGGCGGTCAGGCTGGGCGTGATACGTCGCCAGCCGTCGACTGGTCTCGCGGCCGTCGAATACCTCCCGTATCGAGTCGGTGAGCCCGTCGCTCTCCTCGAAGCTGACCGAGATTGTGGGTCGGTCAGTGGCGTCGGCCAGCGCGTGCAAGTCGACGACGTTGAACCACGCCGGTGCGATACCGGCGACGAGGATGTACTGGATATCTGGGCGGTCCAGTCGCTCGAAGAGGGCCGACACGGTGTCAGTGGCGTCGGTGCCGCCAACGGTACAGGTCCCGAAAACGAAGTCGTCGACGATGCGATTCGCGCGGACGACAGCGCCCGCGAGCGTGCTCGTCTGGGTACGGTACGACTCTGCGACACCGAGGGCGCGAACCCCGGCTTTCACAGCTACGTGTTCTCCTTGATGTCCTCCAGTCGGTCGAGTAGTTCGTCGTTCGAGGCGGTGAATTCGAACTCCACGTCACCGTCGTGGGCGTTCTCTTCGGCGCTGACACCGTCGTCGTCCTCGAAGTCCGTGTCGTACTCCTGGTTGTCCTGTTCTGTTTCGTCGTAGCTCCCGAACCCCATATACATGTACTAATTACTCAGCTTTGAACGTTGAAGTAGGAGCGTGACGTAGGCGGTAGCGAACACGGATGATGCCGATTACGGACTTCTTGTCGTGCACGCACGTGTTCGACGAGTTTGAGTCGTTGTCATCTGCGCAATGT
>NZ_JBBENW010000028.1:0-36998 GCF_037645885.1 Salinibaculum salinum
AAAGAAGCCGTGTACAACCTTCTCTCGTGGGTTCGAGACAACGATGATCGTGGCGTCGATGACCTTATGCAAGAGATCGACCATCTTTTCGTTCACTCAACAGCCGACACTAACGTTCAAAGCTGAGTTAAGTTGGTGAAACTGACGCAACCGGCAACTGCGCTGGTGGTCGTGGTTGAATGCTCTCAGTTTGTCTAGACTTCGATCTTGCACGCCTGCTAGTAATCTACTGGAATACGGTCAGGACCTGCGTGTCCGATTCAGAGTAAACCTATCAAAGAAACCGTTCATCGGCTTGCTTTGATTGGATTGTTGACTTCGATGCGTTGAGCCAGCCTGTGTCTGCATCATTCGGAACATCGAAGTCAGGAACGAACGGTTTGATATCCAGCAACGGCGTCTGATCAACGACATCAATTCCCTTCACAGTCACTTCGTGATCTGTGACGGACTCAATTTCGACAACAGAGAGTCCAATCTGATTCGGACGCTGTGGTGCCCGCGTGGCAAAGACTCCTCTTTTTTCGTCATCAAGAAACGGTTCAACCTGCAAGGAAGCGGTGTCAGCAGATGCGTGAAAGTGATACAGCAAGATACAGTGAGTAAACCCGTCCAGGTCCTGCAAACCATCCGCGTATGACTCGTCAACCTCGACAGTCCCCACTGCGTCATCCGCTCCAGTCGGTTGGATCGGCATTCCTTCCGGCGATTCGAAAGGCGTCCGGATCACACCAATCGACTCGTACTGGAACTGCTCATCAGGCATGTCTATACTTCGGTCTTCGATTGAGAAATCAGTGTCGTGACCAATACGCGCCCTGCATTCAGCAGCATCGAATTCTTCTCTCTCGTTGCTGTCACAAACAGAGTTCTGAATGTAGAGGATGACGGCACCGTAGAAAGGTACAGTGATGAGTTATTTGAGTTTTCTATGTAGCTTCTATTGAGGTATTCAATATAATCCTCGTAAGTTATTTAGGTCAGAGTTTCGAAAAGTCAATAACTTGGGCAATAACGTGTTTAGAGAAAATACTGAACATGAGCAAGAGATGCTGTTTTCGCCTTTGAAAGATCTTTCAGGCCGGGTAAGGAAGAAACTACAGAACCACTGGTCTACTCACTTCTACGAACATGTTTTCACCCAAATTGATGAAACGAAGTTCGGACGGCTATACGACGGAGTGGTCTGCGCAAAGTATGGATACTCACAGAACATATAGAGTGTATGATGAGAACTCGCCGGTTCGACCTGACGGAGCACCTCTCGGAGGACGCACTCGATAGAGCGATTAACGAAGCCCAGAAGGCGGACGAGGGTCGGCTCGTCCGCCGTCTGTGTTTCGTGAAGAACCTCTACGCGGGAGATGTACTAGAAGAAGCCGCCAGACGCGTCGGGGTTTCACAAGCCAACAGCAGTCGCTGGGCACACGCATGGAATGATGCCGGTGTCGATGGATTGCGACCGAGTTTCGGGGGCGGTCGGCCCCCGAAACTCTCAGGCAAGCAGTTCGCCGAGTTGTGTGATATCCTTGAAGAAGGCAAACCGTGGACGCCACGGGAGATTCACACGCTCATCAAAGACCGCTATGGGGTCACCTACGACCCCGCTCACTTGAGCCGTAAGTTGCGCGAAAGCGGAATGCATTACGCCAAACCACGGCCGATGGATCCGCGGCGTCCCGATGATGCAGACGAGATTCTCGCCGAGCGCCTGGCCGAGGCGCTCGGCGAGGAGAGTTCTGAAAAGACAGAGGAGGAAGAGCCGATCGTATTCGGCTTCTTTCGATGAGGCGTGGCTGCAGCCGTTTGATAACTCTCAGCGGATGTGGTCGTACGATCGAACGGTAACAATCGAGAAACCGCTGGTGACAGCTCCATGGCGCTCGTTTGGCTTCTATGCGCTGACGGGGAAGAGCACGATTTCGTTTGGCAAGCGAATTAACAAGGAAACGGTCTGTGATGCGTTAGAGGTGATCCGCGAGCAGAATCCGGTGGGGCGGATTCTGCTCGTGGCGGACAACTATGGCTCCCATCACGCGAAACTCACCCAACAACGGGCCGACGAACTCGGCATCGAGTTCGTCTTCATCCCACCGTATTCGCCGACATTAAACGCGATTGAACCGCTCTGGAAGAGCCTCAAACGAGATATCTCACCAGAGATCTACGAGAACGAAGATCACTTCAGAGAGTTCCTCACCGAGACATTTCTTCAGTTGAGTCACCGCGTGAGCTTTGCCGCAGACTGGATAGAGACATTCCTCCCCAACATCCAAAGGTTGCGCTGATCACTCCGTGCGCGGGCGACAGAAGTTAGTTGAAAACCGGACTGAGTACGCGAACAAGATCCACGGCTTGCTTGCTGACCACGGCATCACTCGGAAGGTTAAGCCGTTGAGTGTGTCGGGGCGAGAGTCCCTGCGGGACCTCTCGCTCCCGACGCCATGGGATACGTTGTTAGCGTCGTACATAGAGATGATCGAGACGCTGACCGAAGAGATCCATCGGCTTGACGACGCCATCGAAGAGCGTGCTGGGTCTCTTCCCGAGACCCAGCGGCTGATGACAATCCCTGGCGTGAGCTACTATTCAGCGCTGATGATATATGCAGAGATCGGCGAGATAGAGCGGTTCGATCGGGACAAAGAAGTGGTGAGTTACGCTGGACTGAACCCGGTGATCCGCGAGTCAGGCGACTCGCGGATCGAGGGTGGCATCTCGAAACGTGGCTCACGTCAATTACGCTGGATTCTCGTTCAGTGTGCACAGACAGCAGTCCATTCCTGCGAAGATGAGTACCTAACGCGGTTCTACGACCGGTTAGCAGGAAAGAAAGGGTCACAGAAGGCAATTGTCGCAACAGCTCGCAAACTGCTGGTTTCTATCTACCACATGCTCAACCGAGAGGAGGTGTATGATCCGCCAGGTGTGAGTGCCTGAGCGCCGCCGAATCGGCGGCGCTCTGTGGCCGGGTCGCAGACCGCACCAGCAACAGCTCCCGCACACGATATCTCCCGCCTGCCTACATCCGAGAACAGTACCAGCGTTTCGTCTGGTGGTTCGTGCAACTCAACGGAGAGATCTCTCGGTGGACCAAAATATTATATCGTCAACGGTGGTTTGTTCAGGTAGCAGAATTTCCATAGGTGAGCGATTGGATGTACTGTTCTGAAAGCATCGAGAATATTCTGCTCACAGATCAGCCTCCTGTGTGCCGCCGATGTTCAATCCAAACGTCTTCGAGATACCCAACAGCGCCTCCCAGCGCTGTGCGTTGCAGGCACCAGTCAATCCCTCATCCCAGTAGTGCCCACGCTGCTGGGGAACAATCCACGGGTTCGTGACTGCTTCAGGATAGACCGACCAGCCGTTTCCAACCACGGCTTGAACCGGTCGCTGAGGTCTTCGAGGTCGTTAACCGCTAGCCACCGCCTGAATACCTCTTGTTTCGAGTGCTGTGGCAGGTAGTAGATACCCTTCGTGTGCAGCGTCACATTCGGCGAGAATTTGTGAATCCGGTCGCGAAGCTCGCTCCACGTCTGAAACCGATCTGTTGGCATCGGTCCCTCTTCCTCCAACGTCCGAATTGGAACTGGTTTTTTCCCCACAGGTATCGGTTAAGTACGTCATTCGCGTATTAAAATGCTAATCACTCTCATTTTGAGCAAACAGACATTGTTGAAACCCTCTAACGGTGATGGGTTTCAGCAGTCGTGCGCATTTTCAGTGAGCGGGAACGAGCAAGCAGCATTTGCGTGTGGCTGTCAAACTCTCCACGAGAGATGCTCGATTACTATGACAAGATTCTCCTAGCGATCGCCGCGGTGATGATCGCTGGTGCAGCAGTGGGTCTTCATCCTCTGATAGGGGTTCATCAGGGGCTCGCCGGTGGGAGTCTGGTAGCGACGCTCTTCTTGTATGAAATACTCTTCCGGAACCCCCCGACTGAACCGACCACGTCTACGACTGCGGCCTCAGTCGTTGTTGGAATTAGTTGGCTACTAACTCTCATGCTGTCGCTGTAAACGTCCCCCCGTATCTGGAGACAGTCAGTCACTGAGTCAGCGATAGACACATCCTCTTTATTTGGCACGCGATTCTCGACGTTCATTGTGCGATGACGCTGCCGCACGACACCCAGATTGCGTGGCAACTGCTAACGCGGAATCTTCACCAACTGGAGATGGTCGTCGCAAACAAAGGCTTCGATTGGGACGAGCTCTGCCACAAACTACGGGACGAAGGCATTAGACCGGTCATCCAACCTCGTGAGTTCTACACGCTCGACGCAGCGCACAACGCACGGATCGACGATGAAACGTATCACCGCCGCTCGATAGTTGAGACGATTTTCTTCTCACTTCCAAACGGTTCGGCGTCACAACCCGGGCTAGAACGTGGCTTGGACAGTTTCGAGAGGTCGTCCTAAAGGCAGCAGTCCGAAACCTCGAACTATCCGTGCGGCTCTGAACCAGCTGATCGTGCACCTCTAAACAAGGCCCAGGGCGCGTATTCATCACTCTCTCAATTTCTTACGTCGTAGAAAATGGTATATTATGACAGACTACGTGGTTTTTCGAGTGGGGCTGTGTGTTACATCCAATATGAAATTGCCACTGCAGCGAGGATTCCCAGGTTAACAACGACACCCGCGTAGGCGACGGTATAATCGAGACCGGTGAGAATCAGCGAAACTATCGCAACCGCAATCACCAACAGTCGCCACGGGTCCCAGTCCGTCAGCAACGCCACCGCAGATACGATGAATCCAACAGCGGCCACCGACCAGAGAATCCCAAACACCCGCATACCAGCATCTCCAAGATCAACTGCGCCACCGAGAAGCGTCGTCTTGTAGGGGAAGTCAGCCACTTCGGCGAGACCGAGATAGACGGCTGTTCCGAGAAAATGGACGATTCCGTGTATGCCAAGAACGAGCGCTCCCAAGTATGTTGGAAGACTGGTCATACGTATACCTATACAAGCCGTTGGAATCGTATTTTTGGTGTATGATCCAGCACTACATCGAGCGCCAGGGTTTATCGACATATCCGTTGAACGCGCCTCTGGTACACTACAAAAAAGACCGCGACAGTACAGTCAGAAGGTAAGCATGGCCCGAACACCACTTCCCCGTCCGTACCGCGCTGCATCGATTGCAACACTCGTCCTGACGACAGTTGCGACCATTGTCGGGTTGTTCGTCCCGGGCTTTTACCGCGACGACCCGGTCTTGCTTCCGCAGGTCTACGGGCAGGATCTGCTGACACTGGTGGTGGGTGTCCCCGCCCTCGCCGTCTCCCTGTACTACGCGAATCGTGGATCATTACGGGGGTACGTCGTCTGGTTGGGAGTCACAGGCTACCTGCTGTATACCTACGCTTCCTACGCCTTTATGACGGCGTTCAACGAGTTGTACCTCGTCTACACGACGTTGCTCTGGCTGACGCTGTTCACGTTCGTCGGCGGGATGGTTCGCCTTGACGCTGCGGCACTGAAAAGCGAACTCGGAGAGATGTCTGTTCGTCCCTATGTGGTCTTCCAGCTATTGCTGGCCGTTCTGGTCTCGCTGCTGTGGCTCTCGGAAATCCTGCCAGCGACCCTCACGGGGACGACGCCGGCGAGTATTACCGATCCAGGCCTCCCGACATCGGTCATCTACTCGCTTGATTTGGGCGTTATTATCCCTGCATTCGCGTTGACGGCCTATTGGCTCTGGAATCATCGACCGTGGGGATACGCGTTCACCGCTGTCCTGCTCGTAAAAATCGCCACACTTGGCGGCGCCGTCTTGACTATGGTGGTCTACATGATTCGCGACGGCCAGTCCGTCCCCCTGCCACAGATCGGTATTTTCGGGACACTGACGGCTATCAGTCTGGGACTAATGGGGCGGTTCCTCTTGTCGCTCAGTCCTGACTCCGAACCGAGCCAGTGAGAATCGGGCACTGAGACTTGGGTCGAAGCTTAGCGCCCTGCCAGCCCTACGTTTGTTCGACGAGAAACGTCTCCAGAGGCCAGCGATGGGTATGGTCTTGATCCTCCTCTGGGTATCCCAGGCAGAACCGGTGTTGTGCCAACTCGCCGTCTCTATACAGCAACGGGCAATCTCCCAGAATGGTGGTTGTTCGATTATTTGTTATAGACTCAACAGCGTGCGTCGGCAGTCGCAGTTCCGGAGATTCGGATATACTTCTGGGCAGTTGCGAGGTCACTCCATCCTATCAGTGCTTGTAGCGGTACCGGGACTACTCCCTTGTAGGCATGCTGGCTGTCCGCGGTTGCCCGCAGACAGTGTGGATGAATTCTTCCAGTGAGATTCGCTTGGTCGGCGGCTTCTTCGACGCGTCGGTTGATAGTTGACCGCGACCGTGGGAAGCCACTGTAGCGGTTTGCGAACCGCTCGATACAGAGTTCGATTCGTAGTGAGAGATCGAAGGGAATCGGCCGAGCTGACGCGACGGTCTTTGGATGCCAGCGTGAAGCGATAGCATCGGTTTCAGTCAGTTGGTCATTGTGGGTGACTTCCTGACCGGCCTGTCGCCGGCAGTAACCACAGTCACACGGCTCGTTCTGTGGAATCCGAATGAGGTTGCGGTTCCAGTCTAACCATGAGGAATTGAAGTGTGCGATTTCCCCGGCATAGAGGCCAAGCCGACCACCGAGCAGACAGATGAACCGTGCCTCGAAGCCACGTGGTGCTGGCAAATCCCCGCACGCCTCTAACAGCAGTTCGAACTCTCGGTCGTTGAGTACGTCTCGTGGGAATGGCAGGTGGTCAGTGCTTGTCGGTTTCGGTTGGCCCATTCGTTCTTCGACGTTCCTTGGTGAGCCATCCTTTACAGGAGTGTGGTGACCGGGAATGAGTATTCTCCCAGACCAACGACAACTAACAGCCCCTCTGCTGCATGGACAGCGCATAATCATCACTGACCGGTCAACAAGAAGCGGGGATGCAGATTGGTCGATACAGGTGTTTCAATTACCACCCTCATTCTCAAGATCATCGATATCAAAACCCCACAGCACAGATATGCATGTCAGAAAAATATATGTGTGCCTGCGGCAAAGTATATTGTATGACTGGCGACCCATCTCCCGACGGCCCCGACGAGTTTCCCTCTGAAGAGGAAATCCCAGACGAACCGGTGACCGTGGATGATATTGATCCATTCAGTGTTGATGACGACGACTTTGAGGACATCGATGACTTCGCCGCCGCAGAGTGGAAACACCAGAGCACTGCGGACGAACGAATTCGCACGGTGATCAACACAACGACGACTCCGAAATCGGCGTCCGACATCTCAGACACAGCTCTCGTCTCAGAAACAAAAGCCAGAACGACACTCAACAAGCTTGCTGAAGAAGGCATCGTTAGAAGTCATCAGATCGACTCTGGAAAGCTATACAGTCGAGATCCAGAGTGGCATCTTCTCAAACAAATCAGGAAGCTCGCCAGCAGCGAAACGCTTGTCAATCAAATCCAGCGAATAAAACAGGAACTCACAGAGTACAAATCCAAATATGACGTGAATGGCCCAGAGGAACTTCTGATTTCAGACAAGGAACTTGACCAGAATGAACTCGACGACATCTCTCACTGGCGGACAGCAGAACGAGAATTAAGCCACCTCAGAGCAGCATACCGCCTCAAAGAAGCAAAAGAGCAGGCGTCAATCGTAGCTGAACCGGAAGATAGGCGCACGGGTAATCAAACAACGACCCCCAGTAACGATCAGACCCCACTCCAATAATGGGGATGGGGAACGGCTCTCCAATCGATTCAGCAGCGATTGATGAGAGCGTGAATCAGATGCACCAACAACTCGGGAGAGGAGTTGTCGAAGTGCGATTCCGATACAAGAAAGGGCAACCGTTCAAACCGCGTGACGGAAAAGACGTTAGAACAGCACGAGTCACTATTACCCCTGGAATCGACAAGCAGGCTGGGTATTTCGATATCCAGTGGTGGGAAAATGGAGACTACAAATACCACTATCGGGAAGAAGGACTAGAGTTTAGATTCGGACGCGAGGCAGCGAATAAGAACACCAAGCAACCAGTACGACACTTTCACCCACCTAATAATCTTGACGCACACAAGCAATCCTGTATCGGGGCTGAACAACCACCAAAACGCGTTACGATTGCTGTACTGAAGACGTGGTGGACAGCGGTCGAGAATAATGATGAGAGTTTGTTGAACGCGCAGAATGACTTGCCGTAGTCTCGAAAGTCTATGCCCTCTGTGGCAATCTATACATACGCACGCTTAGTGAACAGCGTGTTCAGCCAGCCCCACGCTGAAAATAACCACCTTGTGGAGGGTTCTATGACACCCTCATATTGGGTAATTCTCAGGGAATCACTCCAACACAGATATTATTGCCGGTACCGTGTATCCTTCTGACCGCCACACAGCAGTAGGGCTGTACCCACAAAGGGTTCAAATCAAACTCGGAACCGCCAAGCGGGGAACATCAGGAAGGTGAGGATACACCGCCCTCTTGCGGTTTCAGCTTTTCAGAGTAAGGGTATGGGCTCGGAGGGATTTGAACCCCCGATCGGCTGATATCTCCGGTTGCGCCTCGGAACTCCAGAGGGTCATCAACACGGCCGGTGATCAGCCGGGCCGCTCAGTATATCAGCTGGAGTGTCGTCCCAGGCGCGTAGCCTCTGGAGTCAGCCGCCTTCCCGGACTAGGCCACGAGCCCGCACTCACCCCTTTGTCGAATCGCCCTAAAGGAATTTCGATTACTCCCGGTCGGTGTCGTGCCAGTCACACTCCTGGCACTTCCAGCCAGTCACGAACTCCATCGCCGTCGGCATGTAGCCGACTTCGAGCACGTTTTCGCCGCACTCTGGACAGTCTCGGTCTGCATCGTCGATTGGCTCTGCGTCCATCACGTCTTCGCCTTCGATAAGTGCGGCCAGGCGCTTCGGGGTCACCATACGGCCCTGGACCACGCGATTGTCTGCCATAGCGTCTGTTGGGGCGTGCGCATCCCTAAAGCTTCGTTTCGGGACTCACAACCAGGGCAAGCGTTCGTCGTCGTAGTCGCTGCCGTCGCTGTCGACCCGCTCGTCGACAGGTTGGGTGTTGGGGTTGCCGCCGTTGGACAGTGCAGCGGTGATGTCGATATCGTCGGGTTCGTACTCCCAGTCGCGCTCGCGGGCGCGGCCGGGATCGAACGCGAAGATCGCAGTCACGACCAGCACCGCCAGCGCCAGTGGTGCGTTCGACGGAATGATGCCGTAAATCGAGAGCGGCAGGACACCGAGCGCGACGGCACTCCCGAAGCGAAAGCGGTCCAGGTCGACCGCGTTGCGAAGCCACGGACTCACCAGTGCGACGACGAGTGCAAAACCGACACCGACACCCGCCGCCGCAGCCGCACGGACCATCAGGTCGGGCCGCGCGTCGACGACGAGCGTCGCACCCGCGGGGTCGACACTGGCAACGAGGCCGAGTGCGACGATAACCGCTGGCCGGGGGAGATACTCGCCGATTCGCGCGCTGGCCGTCGATGCGGCGACTGCGAGGATGACGACGCCTGCAAAGCGCTCGAAGACAGCGAGATTGAGGAGGCCAGCGAGCGTCGGTGCGAGTGCGGCCTCGACGATCGCGAGCGTGATGACCACTGCGCCGACGCCGAGGACGATGCGCGCCTGTCTGCGTGGCGTGTCGTCCATCTCGGCGATGATGATGGCGACCATCGCGCTCCCGCCGAAGACCAGCAGACCGACTTCGAGGATGCCGGTCACGCTGTCGAGTGCACCTGCGAGGACGAGCGCGGGAAACAGTCCGTCGACTAGCGGCAGACACATGACGATGGCCAGCAGTTTCGTCGCATCCCCCACTTGTCGCTCCAGAGAGAGTGCAATCGGGTGTTCGGAGCTACTCATCGCTGCTCAGCGGTGGCCGTCTCCCGCGGCCAGTGGGTGGGAAGGTATCCGCCGTGGCTGCTGGTCTGCCACGGGGTCCGTCTCCGCCTCAAATGTGTGTTCCACCGAAAATGTATTCGCCGTGCTCACACTGGGGCACGACAATTTCGAGCCGCTGCGTCCGCTGGCGGAACTGGCGGAGTACATACACGCAAGTATTGGTTGTTCCGATAAAAGGATTGTGTGGTAACTGACATCACGCCAAACGTTCGGTGATGGAACTTCGATAGAACTGTATTGCTACCAGGATTCAGCCATCGAAGTACAGAGATGTCCATTAGTGGATGAGTTGAACGTGTCGGAACAGACTCAGGCAGATGTCTCGGGTCGTGACTGCGGCCCAATACAATCTCGCAACCCTTTTTATCAGTCCCCGATGACGCTTTACATGGCGAACGATTCAGAGCCCTTCTCAGAGAAACTCCGCGTACCAGAGGCGCTGACATTCGACGACGTGTTGCTGCGACCGAAAGAGAGTCACGTCGAACCCGACGAGGCCGAGACGACCTCACGTGTCTCGAAGAACGTCAAGGTGAACGTGCCAGTCCTCACGGCAGCGATGGATACTGTCACCGAGGGAGAGATGGCGATCGCGATGGCCCGTCAGGGTGGGCTGGGGGTCATTCACCGCAACATGACCGTCGAAGAGACTGCCGCGGAAATAGAGCGCGTCAAACGCGCCGACGAACTCATCATCCGTGATGTGGTCACTGCCTCACCGGACCAGACAGTCCGGGAAGTCGACAAGATGATGAGTCGACAGGGTGTCTCCGGTGCACCCGTCGTCGACGACAACGGCACAGTGCTGGGCATCATCTCCGGGACTGACATCCGTCCGTACCTCGAGGTCGGCGAATCCGACGCCGTCCGCGAGGCGATGACCGACGAAGTCGTCACCGCAACTGAGGATGTCTCCCCGCGCGAAGCGCTCGAACTCATGTACGAGCACAAAATCGAGCGCGTCCCCATCGTCGACGACGCCGACCGACTCGTCGGGCTGGTGACGATGGCTGGTATCCTCCAGCGCCGCGAGTACGACCAGGCGGCCCGCGACGAGGACGGCCACCTCCGTGCCGGCGTCGCTGTCGGACCGTTCGAGGTCGAACGTGCGCAGGTCGCCGACGAAGCCGGTGCTGACGTTATTTTCATCGATTGCGCACACGCGCACAACGCGAACGTCATCGAGAGTGCGCGGGAAATCAAAGCCGAAGTCGACGCCGACGTGGTCGTCGGCAACGTCGGAACCCGGGAAGCCGCCGAAGACGTCGTCGACTTCGCCGACGGTATCAAGGTCGGTATCGGTCCCGGCTCTATCTGTACGACTCGGGTCGTCAGCGGTGCCGGGATGCCCCAGATTACCGCCATTTCCCAGGTTGCTGACGTGGCTTCCCAGCACGACGTTCCCGTCATCGCCGACGGTGGCATTCGGTACTCCGGTGACGCGATCAAGGCCATCGCTGCCGGCGCGGACGCCGTGATGCTCGGTTCGTACTTCGCCGGGACTGACGAAGCACCCGGCCGCGTCATCACGATGAACGGCAAAAAGTACAAGCAGTACCGGGGGATGGGGTCAGTCGGTGCGATGAAATCCGGTGGCGGCGACCGCTATCTGAAAGACGACAATGAAGACGAGGAATACGTCCCGGAAGGTGTCGAAGCTGCCACACCATACAAAGGAACAGTCGAATCCGAACTTCACCAGCTTGTCGGAGGAATGCAATCCGGGATGGGCTACGTCGGCGCGGAGTCGATTCCGACGTTCAAAGAGCGCGCGGAGTTCGTTCGCGTCTCTGCCGCCGGCCAGCAGGAGAGTCACCCACACGACGTAGTCATCACCGACGAGGCACCCAACTACAGCCCGGAGAACTGACGCGAGCGGTGCCCGACCGCCGGTCCGAACTCGCTCAGTTCAGCCCTTTCCCTGCAGTCTGACAGCTCGGACTACAGTACCCGTTCTGTGCTGCTTCTTTTTCCATTCGCTGGTCGGTGACTACCCGGAGACATCCTGCTCAGACACAATATTCAGATGCGATGACCTGTAATGTCTCTCCGATGACCGAATACGAGTTGCGTCGGGTCGACGGCGACGCGACACTCACCGACGCTCACGCCGTCCGTCGAGCAGTCTTCATCGTCGAACAGGGGGTCGCTGAAGACATCGAGATGGACGACAAAGACGACGATTCGACCCACTTTGTCGCGTTCGACCCGACCCACGACAGGCCAGTCGGAACAACGCGACTCCGGGCTGTCGACGGTGAGACGGTCAAAATAGAGCGGGTTGCCGTCCTGCCTGACCACCGCAGCGAGGGACTGGGACTACGTCTGATGGAGCGTGCCGAAGATGAGGCACGCGCTCAGGGATACGCTCGTGTTCGCTTGCACGCACAGTCGGACGTGGAGGAGTTCTACGAACGCCTCGGCTACCGGACTGTCAGCGAAGAGTTCGAAGAAGCGGGTATCCCGCACGTCGAGATGACGAAGGACCTCTAGTCGTCGCGGGTTTTCAGCCACTCGTCGAGCAACGTCCGAATCGCTGCTTCGCGGTTGTCACGGTGATCGCTGAACGCCTTGGCGTCGATGGCTTCGAGAGTCTCCTCGTCGAATTCGAGTGTGACTTCCTCCATATCGCGTAGAACCTCTTCCATACCACCCCGAACGGCAGTGGGGTTCAAAAACCTCAGTCAGACATGCCGCCGTCTGGTGATTTGAATCGTCTCCCCACCGGTATCGCTTCGCTACCGCTGGAACTCGTCACAAATGCGGGCCGGAAGGGATTTGAACCACGGTCGGAGCAAGCTCCTCCCTGATTCAAATCCATTCGAGCGTTTTCACTGCTCACTGTCGTTCGCAGGAAAACGGGCCGGAAGGGATTTGAACCCTCGACCGACGGCTTAAGAGGCCGTCGCTCTGCCAGACTGAGCTACCGGCCCAGCAACAATCGCTAACTGTGGCCGGGTAAAATACGTTTCCTTTCGTCCCGTTCGAACCCGTCAACTGTGAGACGGAAGCCTCGGAATATTCAGTACTGCTGACGGCCCTGCGGTGGTGCACCGGACGGCGTGAGCAGATTCTCGTCTGCCCAGATCGTTCCGGCCGCAATGACTGCAGCACCAATTCCAGTGAGGATGATTGGAAGCAGGAAATCTCCAAAATTGATGCTCCCAGTTCCTAGTCCGAAGAGAATCCACGACAGCAGAAATGCAACTACAGAGCCTGCAAACGCGGTCACACCAGCAGTTGCAAAGACCAGGTTATCCTGTAGGTCGCCGAGTTCGTCGTTGATCTCCCTTCCAACGAAGAATGCGAGAACTGCTGTCGCGGCTATCGGGACACCGACGCTTGCGACGACGGCAAAACTGGCACCCAGTTGGGCTGCGAGCCCAGAGCCACCGCTGAAGGCGCTCCCGACGCCAAACAGCCCCAGCCCAATACCGAACCCGACAATCGCGTACAGTACGACGCCGAATTTAATCTGGTCGAGGGTGTCGGTCCGTGAAAAAATATCGGAAACGCTCGGTCCAGTCTGGTAATTCCCCTGTGGCGGCTGGCCCTGGGGCTGTGCACCATCCTGTCGTCCACCCTGCGGAACCTGTCCACCGGCTGGCTGTCCCTGGGGCTGTGCACCACCCCGTGGCTGCCCCCTTTGACCACCTGTGGCCTGCTCCTGCGGTACCTGCCCACCCGGTGGCTGCCCATCCTGTGGCTGTTCACCCTGACTGCCGTCACCCGAACTTTCGTTTGGAGTATCTGACATCACTGGATACTGTCGTACACCCCCTACAAAAATCTGTCCTGAAAGAATCGACGCAAATGTGTTCCTCAACTGTTAAAAAGAACGCTATTGTTCGAAACCTGTGTGTTATAAGGGTCTGGGAGCGGACCTGTAAGATACTCATGAGCGCGGGCACGGGCATCACGATGGCTTCGATGTCTACATATGCGATTCTCGGCTGTGGCAGCGTTGGCCACGCTGTCGCGGAGGAACTCGTGGACGAAGACAAGGACGTCCTCATTATCGACGCCGACGAAGGCCGTGTGGAAGCGCTTCGCGACCAGGACCTCGACGCTCGACAGGACGACATCGAAGACGAATCGGTTGCCGAAGCCGTCGCAGACCGAGACGTCATCCTCATTCTCTCTTCGGACGTCGAGGCAAATGCCACCGCTGTCGAACACATTCGCGGCCGAGGCGGCGACCAATTCATCATCGCGCGCGCCTCAGATCCCGTCTCTGCGGACAACCTCTCGACACTGGGCGCAGACGTGGTCATCAACCCCTCGGCGGTTATCGCCGACTCAGCGCTCCGTGCACTGGAGACCGGTGAACTGGAGTACAAAGCCCGCCAGCTCGCAGAGGTCATCGACGGCACTGAACAGCGACTCGCGATTCGCGTCCACCGGAGTCCGGACCCCGATTCGATCGCCAGCGCCGCCGCGCTCCGGGCAATCGCCGAGAGTCGTGACGTCGAGGCCGATATCATCTACGAGGGCGAGATCGGTCACCAGGAAAACCGGGCGTTCGTCAATCTTCTCGGCATCGAACTGGTCTCTGCGGCCGATACTGAATCCGAAGAGTACGACACCATCGCGCTCGTCGACCACGCCAAATCGGGCGAACCGGAAGCCGAGACGGAAGCGGACATCATCATCGACCACTACGAGCACGAACACGAACACGACGCCGAGTTCACTGATATCCGTCCGAACGTCTCATCCACATCGACGATTCTCACCAAGTACATCCAGGAACTCAATCTCACTCTCGAAAAGGAGGTCGCCACCGCGCTGCTCTACGGTATCCGCGCGGAAACACTGGATTTCAAACGCGACACGACTCCGGCCGACCTGACGGCTGCGGCCTATCTCTATCCCTTCGCCGACCACGACACGCTCGAACAGGTGGAGTCGCCGTCGATGTCCCCCGAAACGCTGGACGTACTCGCCGAAGCGATTCGGAATCGCGAGGTTCAGGGCTCGCATCTGGTCTCGAACGCCGGCTTCATCCGCGACCGCGACGCGCTCACGCAGGCCGCACAGCACCTCCTCAATCTGGAAGGTATCACGACGACCGCCGTCTTCGCCATCGCCGAGGACACTATCTACCTCGCCGCCCGGTCGAAGGATATCCGAATGGATATCGGGCGCGTGCTGGAGGAAGCGTTCGAGGATAGCGGCGAGACGGCGGGCCACTCGACGGACGCAAGCGTCGAGATTCCGCTCGGTATCTTCACCGGCATCGAAGTCAGCGAGGACAACCGAGAGACGCTGTTGAACCTGACCGAAGAAGCAGTCAAGACGAAGTTATTCGATGCGATGGGCGTCGAGAGCAGCGACGGCGGAAACGGAAACTAGGCTGCGACCTCGTCTTCGGCGTCTTCGCCTTCTTTCTGGCGCTGGATTCGTTCCACGATGTCGTTGACGATGATGACGTCGCCGACCGCTTGCACCCACCGATAGGGGACGATGACACCGCGGGCCGAGTTCGCTTCTGCGCCGAACAGTTCGCTGTTCAGTTCGTGGAGTGCAAGCCCCGTGACGTTCTCCGAGTCGAGGTCCAGGCGCAGGTCCTCGACCTCTCCGATGAAGACGCCGTTGTTCGTGTACACCTCGCGACCGACGAGTGACGTAATCTCCTGTGGTGCGGAGTCTCTGTCCATACGCATCGGTCGCGGGGCGCCCTCTTAATTTTGGCGGGCTGTCAGACGGAGAATCCAATCCGACACAACACTCATTCGATCGCTGGCAAACACTGTGGTATGACCGGGACAATCGTTCACATGGCGTTCGCGGGGATGATTGCGGCCGCGTTTCTCGGCGAAGCGTACGACCGCAAAGCGCTGGCTGTTGTGTTCGTGGTGACGATACTCCCCGACCTCGATTCGTTTATCGCGCTCGTCTCGACGGCCGGCCACCGGACAGTGTTGCACAATTTCGTCATTCCAGCGGTCGCCGGGGCGCTTTTGTGGGCCGACCTCCGTCGCGACGAGTCGTGGCTCCGCGCGCGGTGGGGACCCCGCGGCGTTCGCATCGCGTGGGTGAGCGTCGTTTGCTACGCGGTCGCTGGGGTTGGTCTGGACATGGTCAGCGGCGTCGTCAATCCGCTCTACCCCATTCACGACCAGTTCTACACGGTAGAGGGGAAACTCGTCGTCTCGGACCAGCGCGGCATCGTCCAGACGTTCGTCGAGACTGGTGGAGAGTCCGGTTCTGTGCCCGCTCCCGAGCCACAGGGCACCTCACAGGAAGTGAACCTCTCAACCGGCGTCGACCCCGACCCGTCCGGGCAGGAAACCGACCCCGAGCGAATCTTCCCAATCGTCCGCGCGGGGTGGCAACTGGTCGTCTTGCTCGCCGGCACGGCAGTCACGCTCGCACGCTTTCGCGTGTCTCACGCGCTGTCAGAGGAGTAGCGACGTGCGATTGTCGCGGGGTCCGTTTCCGTATCGACTGTCTCCGGCGAGTCGACGACAGTCCTCGCCGTCGCAGTGTCTTTCAGCCCGCTTCCGGTCATCACCGCGACGACGTCTTCGCCTCGGTCGATGATTCCGCGTTCTCGGGCGCGGTCGATGCCCGCGAGTGCGGCCGCACACGCTGGTTCGACGAACACTCCCTCTTGTGACCCGAGTGCTCCTGTCGCATCACGTATAGCAGTCTCCGAGACGGCGACGGCCGTCCCACCGCTTTCCTCGATTGCCGCCAGCGCGTCGTCCTGTCGCTGTGGCGTCCCCACGTCGATGCTGTCGGCACACGTCTCGCCGTCGCCGCTCGCCGTTCCGTGGACGGCGTCGTGAATCGGGGCTGTTCCGTCGGCCTGCACGCCGAGCATTCGCGGCGTCCCGTCGACGAGTGTGAGGTCTGCGAACGTCTGAAGGCCGCGCCAGGCGCTGGCCAGCGTCCCGCCGTTGCCCATCGGGACGACCACCCAGTCCGGGACCGTGTCGGTCTGTTCGGCCAGTTCGTACCCGAGCGTCCGCGCACCGGCGTCGGTGTACGGCGTCGCGCCGGCTGACCGATCGAGCCAGTCGCTCGCCGCGGTGACGCGCTCACAGAGGTCGTGGGCGTCGTCGTAGGTTCCCTCGACGGCGAGTACGTCCGCGCCGTAGACGAGCGGCTGGACGGCCTTCGCGTCTGGTGCGCGCTCGGGAACGAACAGACAGCAGTCGAGACCGCTTCGGGCCGCATATGCGGCCATCGACGCGGCCGCATTCCCAGTCGAGGCGCAGGCGACAACGTCGCTCTCGAGTTCGACGGCGTGGGCAGCGACGACAGTGCTGCCCCGGTCTTTCGTCGACCCGGTCGGATTTGCCCCCTCCAGTTTGAGCTGCAGGGAAATCCCGAGCTCTGCGCCCAGCGACGGGGCATCGACGAGGTCTGTTCCGCCTTCGCCGAGGGTCACGGCGTCGAGCGTCTCGACTGGGAGCAGCGGTGCGTAGCGGCGGCTGTCGTCGAACTGGCGGTACTCGTCGAGTTGGTCACGGACGGCGTCGGCGTCGTGGCGGAGGTGCACAGCAGCGTCGGGACCGGCACAGTCGTGGCGAGACGAAGACAGAATCTCGTCTCCGCAGCGAGAACAGACGAAAGCGGTTGCCCGGTCCATGGCTATGGCGTCGTTAGGGGTAGCCACCGCTGGCGCGAGTATATGTCTTCCGGGAGGCGGTCGATTCCACGCCATTCTTGTGGTCGGTCCCCATCCCTCCGGGTATGTCGCTCCAGGTGCGCCGCCGATTGGGTGCTGCCGACGTGATGACGCTCCTCAACGCGACGCTGGGCGTCGTCGCGATGGTCGTCGCCGTTACCGTCGGACCGACGGCCGCTGCCCGCCTCGTCTTGCTCGCGGCCATCACCGACGCCCTCGACGGTATCATCGCCCGCTCGCAGGGGGGGTCCGAGGTCGGTCCACTGCTGGACTCGATTGCTGATGTGGTGTCGTTTGGGACTGCCCCGGCACTGTTTCTCTACGTCGCGACCCGCGATGCGGTCTCGACTGCGCTTCCGGCGGGCATCCCGCTCGCCGGGACTGTCGAAATCCTCGCCGTCTCGGCCGTGCCCGCGGTCTTCGTCGTCTTCTCGCTCGTCCGAACAGCACTGTACACTGTTCACGTCGGCGAGGAAGAGAATCGGCCGGGTATCCAGAACACACTGGGCGCGTCGATTCTCGCGGCCGGCTATCTGGCTGGCGTGACGATGCCGGCGGTCCTGCTCGCGGCCGGCGTCTTGCTGTCGCTTATGATGGTCGCGCCCATTCCCTACCCCAAACTCCGGGCTCGCGACGCCGGGCTGATGGGACTGGTACAGGCCGGCGCGATTCTGGCCCCCGCTGTCGCACAGCGAATCTTTCCCCGACTGCTGTTGCTCGCGGCGCTCGCCTATATGACGCTGGCACCCTGGTACTACTGGGCCGAATAAACCGTCGCAGTCCCTCGGTTCTCGCTTTGTTATCCGGAAACAGGCATAAATGGATGCAGGCCCTATCTTTGGCCGATGGCCACCCCGGCAGCGCCAGGCGACGTTCCGGACCCGGACTCGTTCGCTGACACCTTCAGCGTCTACGAAGTGGAGGTGACAGACGAGAACGTCCGTTACTACGGCGAGCCGCTGGACCAGAAAGAGGAAGTCATTCGTCGTCTCGCACCGCGCTTCCGACAACAGGGGTATCGCGTCACGATACGCCGGGACACCGGCGAGTTCGTCCTCGTCGCGACAGAGCGGTCGCTCACTGTCGACGGAATTCCGTGGACGAACGTCGTCCTCTTCTGTGCGACGGTGGTGACGACCCTGTTTGCGGGCGCACGATGGTACGGCTTCTCGGCGCTGACGGACCCGATACAACTCCTCTCTGCGTGGCCCTTTGCCGTCTCGGTTCTGGGCGTCCTCGCGGTCCACGAACTGGGACACTACGCCCTGAGCCGTTACCACAGCGTCGAAGCATCGCTGCCCTACTTTATCCCGCTCCCGAACGTGCTGGGGACGCTGGGAGCGGTCATTCGGATGCGCGACAACATCCCCAGTCGGAAAGCGCTGTTCGACATCGGCGTGGCCGGACCGCTGGCTGGCATCGCTGCGACGGTCGTCGTCACTGCGATTGGCGTCTCGCTGCCCCCGGTAACCGTCGGTCCGGATTCGCTCATCGCTGAAGTCGAACTCGGCTTTCCGCTGCTCGTTCAGGGGATCGCGGCCGCCCTCGGCGAACCACTCCGGTACAGCGATCCGGGAGTTATCGTCAACCCGGTCGTCATCGGCGGCTGGGTCGGTGCGTTCATCACCTTCCTGAATCTGCTTCCAGTGGGTCAACTCGACGGAGCCCACGTCACGCGCGCTATCGTTGGCGAGCGTATCAGACTCGTACAGATGGTCGTCCCGCTGGTCCTCTTTGCACTCGCGGGCTACCTCGTCGTCTTCGCCGAGGGACGTGCCGCGCCGCTGTGGATTCTCTGGGGGATTCTCACCCTGGTGTTCAGTCGCGTCGGAAATGCAACGCCAGTCGATGAATCTTCAGTGGGTCGGAAACGCCAGGCTGTCGCCGTCCTGACGCTGCTGGTCGGTATCCTCTGTTTCACGCCCGTCCCGATCGTCTTCACCGGCTGAGCGAACCGCCGAAAGGCGGATTTCGGTCCGCGCCAAGACGGGGTATGGATCGCAAACAGGTCAAAGCCGCCTGGGAGACCGCCGCGACGGATTACGCCCGCGTCCGACCGGCAGACGGTGCGGACGCCGCACTCGTCCGCGACCTCGTCGACTCGCTCGACGGGACACCCACGGTTCTCGATATCGGCTGTGGCGACGGCATGCGGACACTGGCCAACATGACCGGTGCCACGGCCATCGGTCTCGACGTTGCTCGCACACAGGTCGAGATGGCCGCCGAAAACGTCCCCGCTGCCCACCTCCTCCAAGGCGACATGCTAGCGATACCGATTGCCGACGACAGCGTCGACGCGGTCACGGCCTACCACGCCGTCTTTCACGTCGGCCGCGACCAGCACCCGGCCGTGTATCGGGAGTTCGCCCGAGTGCTCCGTCCGGGCGGGCGCGTGCTGCTGACAGTCGGGTCCTCGGCGTACGAGCAGGTCCGCTCGGACTGGCTCGGCACCGGTCGCGAGATGTTCTTCAGCACGCCGGGCCAGCGCGAGACCGTCCGCCAACTCGAGGCAGCGGGGTTCGACATTCGCTGGCAACGACGAGTCGAGGACCCGCTCGGCAGTACTGTCCCCTTCGTGCTGGCCGAACTATCCGAGTGAGTTCGACCTCTGTCGAACGTTCTTCCCCAATCTTTATCCAGACGTCAACCAACTCGGTTAATATGGTTTACGAGACTGGCAACCGGACGGTCGACGATGCAGTAGCGCGCGTGCTCGGTGGCGAGCAACTGGACCGGACTGACGGCCTGGCACTGATCGCACAGCCGGTCGAGGACCTCGCACCGGCCGCAGACTACGTCCGCTCGCAGTTTGGCGACGACACTGTCGACGCCTGTTCGATCGTGAACGCGAAGGCGGGCGACTGTGCCGAAGACTGCGGGTTCTGTGCACAGTCGGTTCACTTCGACAGCGGCATCGAGACGTACGGCTTTCTGGACCCCGAGGAGATTCTCCAGGCCGCCAGACGCGCCGAACGGGACGGTGCCCAGCGGTTCGGTATCGTCGTCGCCGAGAAGGGCGTCTCCAAAGAGCAACGGCCCGACGAGTGGGACGAGGTCCTCCGGGCTATCCGGCTGGTTCGGGACGAAACCGACGTGGAAGTCGACGCCAGTCTCGGCATTCTCACCGAGGAGGAAGCAGCGATTCTGGCCGAAGAGGGGATCAACCACTACAATCACAACATCGAGACCTCTCCCGACTTCTTCCCGGAGATCGTCGACACGCACGCCTTCGAGGACCGCGTCGAGACGCTGGAAGTCGCGAAGAGCGCCGGGATGGATCTCTGTGCCGGCGTCATACTCGGGATGGGTGAATCCCCGACCGACCGCGTCGACGCCGCGATCGCGCTGCAGGACATCGGCGTCTCCTCGCTGCCGGTCAATATCCTCAATCCGGTCGCTGGAACGCCGCTGGGCGAGAAGTTCGGTGATTCACCACCCATCACGACCGAAGAGATCATCCAGACTATCGCCGTCTATCGGCTCCTCCACCCCGAATCTCGAGTCCGCCTCACCGGCGGCCGGGAGGTCAACCTCGACGCAGACGAGCAACACCTGCCGTTCGAGGCCGGTGCCGACGGCATCCTCACTGGCGACTATCTCACGACTTCGGGACAGTCCCCCGGCGACGACATCGAAGCGATGGAGAGAGCCGGGATGGAGCCGAACATGGACGCCAACGAGTTCGACAAGGACGCGGTCAAGAGTCGTGCAGATGCGGGCGAGCGGGCCGACGTCGAAACTGCTGCTGGGACGGCGACCAGCAACGCCGAACCTGGTGACGACTAACTCTCGATGCGTGGTTCGAGTGACTGGCTACTCTCCTCGGACAGCGGTTAACCTATTCTTTCAGCAACATAGGGGTACGGTGGGGCGGGGAGCCCCAGCGTGTGACACTACGGAGCCAAATGGCTCCACGACCACCTAATATCTTGGAGAAAATAAGTGTGTCTGACGAATGTCAGAATTAATATCTTTGTGTGAACTGCCGGGTAGTAGCTATTCTATGAGCGCCTGAACGTCGACGGCGTCGTCGAGCAATGTCTCCATGCGCTTGATGGCGGCTTCCGAGCGTGTCCGCCCGGAACGGAGCGCCTCCTCGACGCGGTCGATTGTCGTCCGGGTGTCAGACTGGACGAGCAAGAGCGGGACACCGCGGTCTTCGGCCTTCCCGATGACGGCACTGGACGGACGGTACCCGCCAGTGAGGACGAGACACTCGACGCCGGGGGCCTGGAGTGCGGTCGTCTGGATGTCGGAGCGGTCCCCTCCGGTGATGACCGCCGCGTTGTGCGTCCGGCGGAACTGTTCGAGCGCGGCGCTGCTTCCCATCGCACCGACAGAGAACCGCTCGACGAGTTCGGTCGTGGGTGCGTCGCTGGTCAGCAGTGTCGCACCGACACCGTCGGCGAGGTCGGCGACGCTGATGCCAGCGAGTTCCTCGTCCCGTTCGAGCGCACCCAGAGCGTGGACGCCTCGGCCGTCGAGGAACGGCATCGCGTCGTCGACGAGACCGTCGAACGTCCGGCGTTCGACGGCGTTGAACATGACGCCGGTGAGGCTGTCCCCGAGGTCGTCGGCCGCCGCGAGCACGTCGTCCAGCGACCCGCCGTCCTCGTACCGACTGACCAGAATCGACTCGGCGTCCAGCAGTTCGGCGATGTCGGCGTCGTCGAGGTCGACGATGCCGCCGGTCCAGAGGCGGCCGCCGCCCTCCACGATCATCACGTCTTTGTCCTCGGCGAGGGTTTCGAAGTTCTCCGTGACTCGCTCGCGGAGTGCCGCTGGGTCCTCGCGACCGCGGATGGCTTCCTGGACGAACGTCGGCGAGTAGACGATCGGTTCCAGTTCGTGCATCGCGGCGTCGATGTCGAGCATCTCGCGGGCGAGCATCGGGTCTTCGTCGCGTGTCTTTCCGACTGCACTCTCCAGTCGCGTCCCTTTGGGCTTCATATAGCCCACGTCGTGGCCCGCTTTCTGGGCGAGGCGCGCGAGCGCGACGCTGATAGCTGTCTTGCCTGTGCTCGGTTCGGTCGAGGTAACGAGTATCGTTTTCATAGCTCCTCCGTGTCCAGGGTGAGTCGCAGGTCCACCGCCGAGACGCCGTCTGCCGTCGCGACGACGGGGTTGATGTCCAGTTCCGTGATCGCCGGGAAGTCGGTCACGAGCTGTGAGATGCGCTGAATCGTCTCGACGAGGCCGGCTTCGTCGACCGGGGCTCGTCCGCGCGCTCCTCGCAACAGCGGTGCAGCGTCGATTTCGTCTATCATTCCCGCAGCCTCTGGTTCAGGCACCGGAGCGACCCGGAACGACGTATCCTCGAGAATCTCGACGAAGATGCCGCCGAGTCCGAACATCACCAGCGGACCGAACTGCGGGTCCCTGGTGACGCCGACGATCGTCTCGGTGGCCGAATCGAGGTCCAGCATCTCCTGGACCTGCACGCCCAGGATGGTCGCATCTGGCTGGTACTGGCGGGCGCGGGCGACCAGGTCTTCGTAGGTGTCCCAGACCTCCTCGGGCGAGATCCCGACTTCGACGCCGCCGATATCCGACTTGTGCAGGATATCAGGACTGACGATTTTCATCACCACGTCCTCGCCGATGGCTTCGGCGATTTCCTTGGCCTCGGCGGGGTCGTTGACCACATCGCCCTCGGGTGTCGGGATGCCGTAGGCGTCGAGCAGGTCCATCGCTTCGACACCCAGGCGTGTGCTGTTGCGTCGTGCAGCGCGTTCGAGGATAGACCGCGCACGCTCTTTGTCCACGTCGAACGTCGTGGCTTCGGCGACTTCGCGCTCGCGGCTCTCGCCGTATTCAGAGAGGATCTCCAGGCTCCGGACGGCGCGAGCCGGGTCGAAGTACGACGGGATGCCGGCATCCGACAGCGTCCCAGCGGCCGCCCGTGTCGAGGACCCGCCCATCAGCACGGCGGCGACCGGAACGTCGTGCGTCTCCTGTTTGGCCACTGTTGCGGCTGCCAACTCCTCGAAATCGAGTGTCGCGGTCGGACAGGCCAGCACGACTGCCATGCCGACACCCGGGTCGTCGAGGACGACATCGAGCGTCTCCTCGAATCGGTCTGCCGGTGCGTCACCGATGATGTCGACGGGGTTGTAGATGTTCGCCCCGTCGGGCAAGCGCTCACCGAGGGTATCGAGCGTTCCGTCGGTGAACTCCGCGAGCGAGAGCGACGAGTCGCCGACGGCGTCTGTCGTCATCACGCCGGGGCCGCCGGCGTTCGTCACGATTGCAATCTCGCCCGACTCCGGCGCTGGCTGGTCGGCCAGAATCGAGGCCGCGTCGAACAGTTCCTGTACGGAGTCGACGCGGATGACGCCAGCTTGCGCCAGTCCGGCCTCGTACGCGCGGTCACTGCCTGCGATGGCGCCCGTGTGCGAGGCGGCGGCCGACGCGCCGGCATCTGTCCGTCCGGATTTGACGACGACGATTGGGGTATCCTTCCCGACTTCGCGTGCGGTTTCCATGAACGCCCGCCCGTCATCGATGTCCTCCAGATAGCCCAGCACGACGTCAGTCTCGGGGTCGTCTCCCCACTCGCGGACGAAGTCGCTCTCGTCGAGGACGGCCTTGTTCCCCAGCGAGACGATATCTTTGAAGCCGATAGCGTGGTCGCTGGCCCAGTCGAGGACGGCCGTAATGAACGCGCCGGACTGACTCATGAACGAGATATTGCCGGGATTTGCGTTCTGCGGGGCGAACGTCGCGTTGAGTCCGACGCTGGTAGACATCACGCCGACGCAGTTCGGCCCGACGAGGTTGAGGTCGTGCTCCTCGGCGATGGCAACCATCTCGCGTTCCCGTGCTGCGCCGTTACTGCCGGCTTCCGAGAATCCGGCGGTAATGACGACGACGTTCTCGATACCGGACTCGCCCGCCTGGCGGACCACCTCGACTGCGACGTCGGGTGGGACGACGACGACGGCGACATCGATGTCGTCGAGTTCCGAGAGCGAGTCAGCACAGGGCAGTCCCAGCACTTCGCCGTCGTTCGGGTTGACGGCGAGAACCTCACCGTCGAAGTCCGCCTGGAGGTTCCGGGTGACGGCGTACCCAACTGACCCCTCGCGGTCCGTGGCTCCGACAACGGCAACGCGCTCGGGGGCAAAGAGCGTCGCTAACTTTCCCATCACACACACTTCGATGGACACACGCAAGAAGATACTGTCTCCGGCAACACACAGACCCGCCAGCACTTTTCAGGGAGTCGTCCCATACCAACAGGCATGACGTCCATACGCGACCCGCTGGCTGCCTTCGACGACGACACTCTCGAAACCGTCGCCGCAACCACCGGCGTCGACGAGCGCCGACTGCGCGATGTTGCACGCGCACACCAGGCCGGCGTCCGTGACCTCCCAGGTGTCGACGATATCGTCTACGAGTGGCGCAATCAGTTCCATCAGGACCCTCTACTTCACCGGACCGAGGCCGTCTATGTGCTCGCGCTCCGGGACCACGTCTGGACTGAATTCGGTGCGCAACTCGATGCCACTGACGCTGAACTCGATGCGCTTCGAACACTCCATGACGAGCAAGCTCGGTCGTTCGTGAGCGATAGCAGTCGTTTCGATACCGATGCGGCGGTCGTCCTGACTCGGCCGTGACCGATTACTCGACCGCAGTGTTACCGATAATACAACTTTAGATTTGGCGAAAAAGTACTAATTTTTCCCATCCAGAAAATATTTTTCTCGATAGCAGTCTTTATGTAGGATCAAAGAATAGTACTGCATGTAATGAGCACCCAGAAAACCGTCCAACAAGAGTTCGGTACAGTCGAGGAGAGCAAAGCGCTCCGCCTCGACGGAGAGAAGGCAGAACAGATCGTAGAGGCGCTAAACACGGACCTTGCAGACTCGTTCGTCCTCTACCATCAACTCCGAAAACACCACTGGAACGTCGAAGGTGCCGAGTTCCGCGACCTGCACATCTTCCTCGGTGAGGCCGCCGAAAACGTCGAGGCAGCGGCCGACGAGATTGCCGAGCGGGCACAGGCGATCGGCGGAACGCCCGTCGCGAGCATGAGCAACCTACAAGCGCACGCGACAATCGAAGCCGAAGACGAGGACGTGTACGACATCCGCACGTCGCTGACAAACGATATGGACCTCTACGGTGACGTCATCGAGAGCCTCCGTGACCACATCGAACTCGCCGGAAATCTCGGGGACCACGCCACCGCAGAGATTCTCCGAGAGATCCTCGTCCAGACGGAAGAAGACGCTCACCACATCGAACACTACCTCGAAGACGACACGCTCGTCTACGACGGTGCGATGAAGTAACGAAAGGACGGCCGAAGCTTATCGGAGAAGGTCGACGGTCGTGTCGGTCGCAATCCACCCATCTGAATTCCCCTCTTCTGTAAACACCGTCCGACGCGGCGAGCACTCGTGAACAGTCACGTCACAGTCGATCGGGCCCGGTATATCCGTCGAATTGACCGAGTCCCTGACCGTCCGGACATCGTCTGCATGGGACATTGAGTGAACTTAGGCACCCCTAAAATTAAAAGGGTTTTGGTTGGCCTAAGAAACTGAGATTGCGGGTTCCTGCACGGACTTTAGTGCGGGCGGACCGTAGGAGGCGTATGAGCAACGGGGACCCGGAGCTATCACAACTGTTCGGGGAATTGACCGGGGCAGTCGAGGAGTTACAGGACGAACTCACACAGACACGCGGTCCGCCACGGCCCCCAACACCGCGACAGCTCGTTCGGTTCACCAGCGAAGTGACGATACCAGCCATTGTGCTCGTTCTCGAGACGAACGTTCGCGCGTTGCGACTCGTCCAGCGCGCGCTCCGAATCGCTGAGGGCCGTAACCCCGGAACCGCTAGCTCGCAGACGCGCGAGCGTGCGACGGAACTCGGGCGAGCGACACTGTCCCGTCTTGACGACGCACTGGCTGACCTCGGGACGGCACTGGAGGGACGACCCCCGAACGACGAGGCCCGAGAGTTACTCGACGACGTTCGAACCCTCAAATTAGAGATCGACGACCAACTCGAGGCTCAGGGTACCACCCAGCGCGACAGCGTGGATATCGACGTCGATGCAGAGCTCCGGTCTCTCAAAGACGATGTCGACGATGAGAACTCACACGAAGGAAACGGAGACAACAGATAACGGCGAAATCCAGCCAGGTGTGATTCTTGTAAAACTCAACGAGAGTATCTATAACGCGAGTAAATGGCGGTATTCGATACCGCACCGCTATTGGTATGCCGTCTCAATTTGTAATCTGATAAAAACGTTTTACTGTGAAGGTATCAACAGTACAGACGGAGCCATCCATGCACAGCAACAAGCGTGAGGGGTCTATCGAAGTCGTGCTGTACGAACGAACTGAGTTACCGCCACCGGCAGCGGAGCGGGCCGATTGTGTCCACGATCGACTCGTCGAACTCGAAGAGAACGGTCACGTCGATGCGGTCACTCGGGAGGAGTGGGTCAAGCGGACGCCAGTCGAGGACTGTGACGACGAACTCCGGGATACGTATCTGTCCTTCGAGTCGTGGGCGGACGAAGAGGGGGTCCGTCTCACGCCGTTTTTCCAGACCAGGGAGTGCTTCTCGTCGGCAGCAGGCGAACACACCGACTGGCTCGTCATGCCGGCGTTCTGTCTCGCCGTCTACGATGGGGACGACGTCTCGGCCATCTATCCACACAACGACGACGAGGACGGTGCAAAGACCGTCGAAGACGGTCTACAGGCGCTGATTGGAGAGGACCTGAGTGATGCCACGCCGGAAGCGCTCGCTGCTGACTGACTACCGGACCGGTTCGAACCGATAACCAGCCCACGACTGGCTTTCTTTCGCTCTGAGACTCACGTCTGGGTCCCGTAACTCTTCGATGAAGACCGGCTGGACAGTATCCCCAATAGCCACATCATCCGTCATCTGTCCAAGGACTGATACAGTATTACCTTCGGCGGTAAATTCGACGATTGCCATTGTGTTTGGCGCCCGGACGCCAGACGGAGTCGCAATGCTCTCCGTCCAGGTTACCACTGTCGCGGTCCGGTCTGTGAGGTCGACCGTTTCGGTCTGTTCGCGTCCGCAGGTTGGACAGACGGTGTGGCCCGGATACGTCAGATGGTCGTTGGGACAGCGATGAGCGAGCAATCGCTCGCGGTCGGTGCTCGCAGTGTTGGGCGTCTCTGCTGTCATGCCGCCACCTCCAGAAGCGACGTGATCACACAGTTTCCAAAGCCGCCGACGTTACAGGCCAGTCCGCGGTCGGCGTCGACCTGCCGGTCACCCGCCTCACCGAGCAGTTGCCAGTAGAGCTCCGCCACCTGTGCGACCCCGGTCGCACCGAGTGGATGCCCGCGCGCTTTCAGCCCGCCCGATGGATTGATCGGCAGCGTTCCGTCTCTCGCGGTCGTTCCGTCGTCGGTGAGTTGCCAGCCTTTGCCCCGGTCGGCGATATCGAGTGCCTCTAGCTGGAGTGGTTCGAGTACCGTTACCATATCGTGGAGTTCGGCCACGTCGAGGGCTTCGACGCCCCAATCGGCCATCTCGAAGGCCCGACGACCGCTTTCGGCGACGGCCTCCATCGCTAGCGGGTCCGAGCGTTCGTGCACGACGTGTGTGTCTGTCGCGCCAGCGACACCGGCCACGCGGACGTAGTCGTCAGTGTACGCTTCGGCAACCGAAACGGGACAGAACAGGAGTGCCGCGCTGCCGTCGGTGACCGGACAGTAGTCGTAGAGGCGCAGCGGGTCGTTGACTATCGGACTCTCCAGTACGGTCTCGACGTCGACCGCTTTCCGGAACTGCGCGTGCGGGTTCGCCAGCGCATTGCTGTGATTTTTCACCGCGACGCGGGCGAGACTCTCCCTGGGTGCGTCGTATTCGTGCATGTAGAGTCGCGCGGCCATCGCACCGAAGGCTGGCAGCGTCACCCCGTGTTTGTACTCGACCGGGTGAGTCACCGACGCAACGACGTCCGAAGTTTCCGGCGTGTCACGATGGGTCATCTTCTCCCCACCGACTAACAGCGTCATGTCGCTGGCTCCGGACGCGACTGATTGCCACGCTTCGAAGACACCCGCCGCGCCCGACGCCGACGTCTGGTCGACGCGCTCGGCGTACGCCGGCAGTACGCCCAGGTCGTGTGCGAGCGCGTTCATCACGCCGGTCTGCCCTTCCAGTTCGCCGCTGGCCATGTTCGAGACGTAGAGGTGCTCGACAGATTCGCGTTCGACCGGCGACTCGTCGAGACACGCCTCGCCGGCTTCGGCGAGCAACTCTCGTATCCACGACTCTCGCTCGCCGAAGTCCGTCATCGCTGCACTGAGGATCGCAACGTCCATATCGGACCGACTCGGGGCCGCGTTGTGGTCGTTTCGGTCGTTTCCCTCACTCGCACGTATTAGGCCGTCCTAAAACAACAGTTATTTTAGGGTGGCCTAAAGACTGAGGGATAGATACGATGGCACGGACAGTAGAGGACATCTGCGTGATCGTCCCGACGATACGCGAGTACGAGTGTATGCGGGCGTATTTCGAGAACGCGCGCACACACGGTTTCGATTTGGACCGACTGCACGTCGTCCTCGTCACCGAGAACTTCTGTGACACCGAAGAGATGCAGACGATGCTAGACGAGGAGGACGTCTCCGGCGAGGTGTACGACGGCACCGCCCGCGAGGCGTGGTTCGAGCGCCACGGTGTCGGCGAATACAACCACCTCATTCCCGAAGCCAGCCACGCACAGACCTCCTTCGGGCTCCTCTACATGTGGGTGAACGACTTCGAGTACGGCGTCTTCATCGACGACGACACGCTCCCCCACGACGAGTTCGACTTCTTCGGTCGCCACCTCGACAACCTCCAGTACGAGGGCGAGGTGACCGGCGTTAGCTCCGACGAACAGTGGGTCAACGTCCTCTACCAGAACGAGGACGAACACGGTCTCTATCCTCGCGGCTATCCCTACAGCGCGATGGACGAGACGGTCGAAACCGAACCCGTCGAGGTCGACGACGTGGTCGCCTCCCAGGGCCTCTGGACGAACGTGCCGGACCTCGATGCCGTCCGGATCCTGATGGACGGTGACCTCCAGGGACAGGCACAGACCCGAACCAGTGTCGACGATTTCGGCGAGGACTTCGTCGCCCGGGAAGGCAACTACCTCACTGTCTGCTCGATGAATCTCGCCTTCCGCCGTGAGGTGATTCCGGCCTTCTACCAGTTGCCGATGGACGACAACGAATGGGACGTGGGTCGGTTCGACGACATCTGGTCGGGCGTGTTCCTCAAGCGGGCCTGTGACGTACTCGGCAAGCAGATCTACAACGGCGATCCACTCTGTGAGCACAACAAGGCACCCAGGTCGACGTTCTCGGACCTCACCAACGAAGTCCACGGCCTCGAACTGAACGAGCACGTCTGGGAGCTAATCGACGACGCCGGACCAGACGCAGACAGTTACGCTGGTGTCTTCAGGGCGATGGCACACGAACTCGCCGACGGCGACTTTGGCGATTACGAGAACGGACCGTTCCTCAACCACGTCGGGGAGTACATGCTCGACTGGCTGGACTGTCTCGATGCTATCGCCACTGCCCAGCCGCAAAAGCAGAGTATCCCGACGACTGGGGACGATTAGAAAGCGTTAAGTGTTTTAGGCAAACCTAAATTATGACAATGAAAGAAAATTCTGAGCGGACTTCTGAACGACACGAAACGGATAGTCGGCACACCCGACGGAAGGTACTGGCCGCGACGGGGTTGGCCGGGGCCGGGTCGCTGGCCGGCTGTTTCGGACTGTTCGGTGGCGACAACAACGATAGCAACGGGACCAACCTCGACGTGAGCATCGCGGACTTCCGCGGCTCGGGTCCAATGGTCTCTTCTCGCGGCGACCCTGGGGGGACCTCCATCACCGAGATGCCCGATCTGGAGGGCGAGCTTAACTTCTACCTCGGCGGTGGCGAGGGTGGCCTGTATCTGGATCTCATCGAACTGTTCTCGAACATCTACTCCGATTTCTCGTTCAACCACACGCTCGACTCCTCCAGTCAGCTCTCGAATCGAATTACCGAGGAGGTCGACGCCGGCGCGAGCCAGGCAGACGTATTCATCGCTGTCGACGCCGGGTCGCTCGGCAACGTCGCCGACGCCGGCGCGGCAGCGTCGCTTTCTTCCGACGTCACTGATGCCGTCCCTTCGCAGTTCAGGACCGGTGAGTGGGTCGGCATTGCCGGCCGTGCCCGCGCAGTTCCGTACAACACGAACGAACTCTCCGAGAGCGACGTTCCCGACACGGTCCAGGAGTTCCCGGACGTGTCAGCGTTCCAGGACAACATGGGCTGGGCGCCGACCTACGGCGCCTTCCAGTCGTTCATCACCGCGATGCGTCTCCTCCGCGGCGAAAGCGAGACGCGCCAGTGGCTCAACGACATGCAGGACGCGGGTATCTCCCAGTACCCCAACGAGTTCCGAATCTCCAATCAGGTCGCGAGCGGTGAGATTGTCTCCGGGTTCGCTAACCACTACTACGCGCTTCGCGTCCAGAGCCAGCGCCAGAACGCACCGCTCAACCTCGCGTTTACCAGCGGCGACGCGGGCGCGCTCATCAACGTCTCCGGCGCCCAGATTGTCAGCGGGACGCAACAACAGGACCTCGCAGAGAACTTCATCCGACACCTGCTCTCTTCGGAGGCACAGGAGTTCTTCGCGACCCGAACGTTCGCGTATCCGACCGTCTCGGGCGTCGAACCGGTCGGTGACCTTCCGACTATCGACGAACTGAATCCGCCGGACATCGACCTCTCGGAACTGTCGGACACCGGACCGACGCTCGACCTGCTCGACGAAACCGGAGTGCTCTAACCGACGGAGGGATAACTGCCCCATAAACTGATGGACAGTTCTACGCAATCATCATCCGAGCCGGCTCGCTCACGCCTCCGAGAGCTATCGGCACGTCTCCGGAGTTACGTCCGACGTCCCTCCTTGCTCGTCGTCGTCGCGACGCTCGTTGCGCTCGTGTTACTGTCACCGGTCGTCTGGATTATCCTCGAAGCCCAGAGCGTCGGGACAGAGCGGGCGATATCGATGATTTTCAGCGCCAAAACGGCCGAAATCGTCGTCAACTCGTTGCTTCTGACGGCGGCGGTGACGGCTGGCTCGATTCTCGTCGGCGTGCCACTCGCCATCCTCACGGTCCAGACTGACCTGCCGTTTCGTCGGTTCTGGACAATCGTCTCTGCGCTCCCGCTCGTGATTCCCAGCTACATCGGTGCCTTCGCGTTCGTCTCTGCGTTCGGACCGCGCGGCGTTCTCCAGGATATGCTCGCACCGCTCGGGATTCAGGAACTCCCGGCGATTTATGGGCTGTTCGGTGCGACGCTCGTCCTGACGCTGTTTACCTACCCCTACGTCTACCTGACGACGCGCGCCTCGCTCCTTTCCTTCGACGGGACCGTCGTCGAGGCGGCCCAGACGCTCAACCACTCGCGCTGGCAGGCGTTCAGGCGCGTGACACTCCCGCAGATCAAACCCGGTATCGCCGCCGGGTCGCTGCTCGTCGCGCTGTACACGCTCTCTGATTTCGGGACGCCCCAGATCATGCGCTACGACGTGTTCACGCGGATGATCTACGTCTGGTACAACAATTTCTTCCTCGGGCGCGCTGCGTTGCTCTCCTTGCTCCTGCTCGCGATTACGGTCGGTATTCTGGTCTGGGAGTCTCGCATCAACGCCAGCCGAGAGGGTGCCCACGTCTCCAGTGGCTCCAAGCGGCCGGGAATGATCGAACTCGGTCGCTGGAAGTGGCCCGCGCTGGCCTTCTGCTTCTCGATTGCGTTCCTGGGACTCGCTGTCCCCATCGGCATCCTGTTCATGTGGCTCCGTCGCCCCTCGCCAGGCTACGCCGAGGGTGGCTTCCAGTTCGAGATGTCGTTCGTGGCTAACTCAGTTAGCGTCTCTGCTGCTGCTGCTGTCGGTGCGGTCCTGATCGGACTTCCGCTCGCGTATCTCTCCGCGCGGAGTGACTCGAAACTCGGCTCGCTCCCGGAGCGGGCCAGTTACATCGGCTACGCGATGCCGGGCGTCGTCGTCGGTCTCTCACTCATTTTCCTCGGGCTTCGGTACGAAAACGCCCTCACCGGCTTCCTCAATCTCGGGGAGACAAACATCCTCTACGGCACGGTCTACGTTCTGATCTTCGCGTACATCGTCCGCTTCATCCCCCAGGCCGTCGGCACGATGGAGTCCTCGATACTCCAGGTCGACCCCAAACACGTCGAGGCGGCCCGGTCGATGGGCGACGGCTCGCTGCGGTCGTTCCGCCGCGTCGTCTTCCCGCAGATCGCGCCGGGGGTCATCGCGGGCGGCGCGCTTGTCTTTCTCACGACGATGAAAGAGCTCCCGGCGACGCTGCTCTTGCGACCGCTCGGCGGCGAAACCATCGTTACTTACATCTGGCAGGTCCAAGAGGCAGCATACTACGGCCAGGCCGCCGTCCCGGCGCTCATCCTGGTTGGCGTCTCTGCGCTCTCGATGCTCATCATACTGCGACAGGAGACCGACGATGGCACGTAACGACACCCCCATGACCGAACCGGCGACAGAATCGACCCGCGACCACGACGAGCGCACCGCTGTCCTCGAACTGGACGGCGTCACCAAGGAGTTCGGCCTCGAAGCGGCAGTCGAAGACCTCTCGCTGTCGGTCGACGACGGCGAACTTCTGACGTTCCTGGGACCGTCGGGCTGTGGGAAGACGACGACACTCCGGCTCATCGCCGGGCTGACCGAACCCACTACCGGGACGATATCAATCGCTGGTGAACCTGTCGCCGGCGATGGGACCTTCGTCGCGCCGGAAGACCGCGACGTTGGACTGGTCTTCCAGAACTTCGCTCTCTTTCCCCACCTCGATGTCGCCGAAAACATCGCCTTCGGCATCGCCGACTGGTCGAAAGCCGACCGGGAGGACCGCGTCGACGAACTGCTCGAACTCGTCGGGCTCGAGGACCACCGCGAGAAGATGCCCAGTCAACTCTCCGGTGGTCAGCAACAGCGCGTCGCGCTCGCCCGCTCGCTCGCGCCGGAACCGGACGTGCTCTTGCTCGACGAACCCTTCTCGAATCTGGACATCCGCCTGCGCGTCGAGATGCGCGAGGAAGTCAGAGAGATTCTGAAAGAGGCCGGTGTCACCGCCATCTCCGTCACCCACGACCAGGAGGAGGCACTCTCCATCAGCGATCGCGTGGCAATCATGAACGACGGCCACCTCGAACAGGTTGGCAAGCCCGAAACCGTCTTCGAGAACCCCGAATCGAAGTTCGTCGCCTCCTTTCTCGGGCGGGCGAGTTTCCTGACCGGACGCGTCCGCGGTGACATTGTCGAGACGACGCTCGATACGCTCTCAACCGAGCAGATCAACGGTCCGCTCAGCGCCTACGACGGTGCACAGATCGACGTGCTGGTCCGGCCGGACGACCTCGAAGCGACGCCCGTCGAGGAGAACCTCGCGGACGGACACATCGTCCACCGCCAGTACAACGGGCCGAACTTCGTCTATCGCGTCGAACTGAACGACGGCGGCGTCGTCCGCTGTCTCCACAATCACGTCCAGACGTTCGAACACGGTCAGCCAGTGAGAGTCGATATCGTCGCCGACCACCCACTGGCCTGGTACCCACTCGACTGAAAATGGGGCCGCTCCAGCGACTCGCCGCGGCACGCACGCGCCCACGGTGGGTCGTCTGGTCGCTCGCCGTCCTCACTGCTGTGCTCGTCTACGCAATCGGTGAAGGCGTCTTTCCCTACTACACGACGAACCACGACGAAGCCGTCTATCTCCAGCAGGCCGCGATGCTTCTGGAGGGACAGTTGTTTCTACATCCCCCCGTTCCGGAGGTGTTCCGACCGTGGTTTTTCGTCGCCGAGGGTGACGCGCTGTACCCGAAGTATACGCCGGTCACCGCCGCTATCTTCGCTCTCGGGATGGTCGCTGGGTCGGCACGGCTCGCGCTCGCGGGCGTCGCAGCGCTGACGGTCGTCCTGACCTATGCTGTCGTCGCAGAGGTGTTCGACCGCGAGACCGGCGTCGTCGCAGCCGTCCTGCTCGTCCTCTCGCCGCTCTTTCTTGTCGACGCGTCGGTCTTCCTGCCGTACGTTCCCGCCTTCTGCCTGAACCTCTGTTTTGCGTGGGCCTATCTCCGCGCCGACCGGACCGGAGACACGCGGTTTGCAGCCCTGGCTGGCGGGGCAATCGGTCTCTCTTTTTTCGCTCGACCGTACACTGCGGTGCTGTTTGCGGCACCGTTTATTACACATGCCCTCTGGACGCTCCGCGGGTTCGACCGCGACGTAGTACTCCAACAGGGGACAACAGCCGTACTCGGCCTCTGCGGCGTCGCCGTCGCACTCGGCTACAACGTTGTCGTGACCGGCGACCCGCTCGTCTTCCCCTACCAGGAGTTTGCACCGCAGGACGGCCCAGGCTTCGGGACCCGGCGGATACTGGGCTACGAGCGCGACTACACCATCCCGCTCGCACTGGAGGCCAACGCCCGGAACCTGCTGACCTACGCGACACAGTGGACCGCGGGCGGTCCACTGGGGAGTTTGCTCGCTCTCGGCGGACTCGGTGTCGTCGTCCGGCGCGCTCGCTGGCGACCGGACCCGCGGACGCTCGCGCTCGCCGGGGTCGCCGTCACGATACCGCTGGGCAACGTCTACTTCTGGGGCACGCTGAACGTGCTCGGAGACCTCTCGGATACGACGGACGGGCTCATCTCCTTTCTCGGTCCCTACTACCACGTCGGTCTACTCCTCCCAACAGTTGCCTTCGGCGCGGTGGGTGCTATCTACGTCGTCGGAGTCGTCAGCGACTGGTACGCTGCCCTCGACAGTAAACCGCTCCGTACCGCCACACTGGTCGTTGCGTTGGCCTGTGCGCTCGTCCTGACCGGCGTCACTGCCGGCGCGTTCGGCGGCCCGCTGACGGACAACTACGAGGTGACCGAGCAGTACCAGCAGGCGTACGAACCCTTCGAGGAGCGAGACCTGGAGAACGCGCTCGTCTTCCTCCCCGACCCGTACGGCGACTGGCTGAACCACCCGTTCCAGCCACTGCGCAACGATCCCGGGTTCGACGGTGACACCGTCTACGCGCTCGACGAACGCCAGTTCCAGGTCGTCGACGCCGTTCCCAACCGGACGGCCTACCGGTACACGTACCGCAATCAGTGGGTGCCCTACTCGCGCCAGGCCGTGACTCCCCGACTGCAACCGGTACGCGTCGCCGAGGGATCCAGCGTCGGCGCGAATCTCTCGCTCGGCGTCCCTCCTGCTGCCGAGGCTATCGAGGTCAGAGGTAGTTTCGGCGAGTCAGGTAACAGTACGGCTGCAAGCATGCCCCGGAGTGGACTCGACATCTCCATCACGGTCGCGGACGGCCGGGCAGCTGTCACCTCACCACATTTCACCGAGAACCTGAGTGTAGAGCGCCTGCGCGACGAGCCGTTCAGACTGGTGACGTACGTCGACTACGGCTCGCTCGGTGGCTTCGAGTACGTCGTGACGCTCCCGGTCGACCGCACGCGCGATGGCTACCGGGCGCTCACACCGTCGCTCGAAGTCTGCCGCTCGCCGACGAGCTGTGGCGGCGAAGCCGCGTACGTCCCCGGCGAGCACCGCGACGGGGTCCGAATGAATGCCACGGTGCACGGAGACGACAGATGACTGACTACGAACTCACACGCCGCGACGCGATTGTAGCGCTCGCTTCCGCCGGGGTTGTCGCTGGCGGAGGCGCACTCACCTGGCAGGCTCTCGATGAGACCGCTGACGAGGGCGAACCGAGGGTTACCGAGCACGACCGCGAACTACTCGATACCGTCGCCGCCGTCGTCTATCCCTCGTCAGTCTCCGGTATCTCCGAGTTCGTCGAAACCTACGTCGTGGGCAGTATCAGCGACCGCCCCGATCGACTGGCGGGACTAGTCGATTCGCTCGATTATCTGGATAGCTACGCGAAAGAGTGGTACGACGCGCCCTATCTGGAGTTAACCGAAGCACGCCAGAAAACAGTTCTCAGCGCGATGGGCGCGGACGTGAGCGAGCCGGACCCCGAGGGAAGCGATGTAGAACGGTTCAGGTTTTACGTCGTCAACGAACTCCTGTATGCCCTGTACACGTCACCGACTGGCGGCGAACTGCTCGGCCTGGAAAATCCGCAGGGACATCCGGGCGGGGCCGAGAGTTACCAGCACGGCCCACCGGAGTGACTAGTGCGGCTTCAATCGTGATTTGCTGGATATAGCTGGCGGAGTTTGATGCGAGCGTCATCGGCCGTGAACTGCCACTCAATCTCGGATTCGTCCTCGTTTCGGGTGCGTTCCCACGCAGCGACCTCCGT
>NZ_JBBENW010000029.1:0-27005 GCF_037645885.1 Salinibaculum salinum
GGTGCGCGGGTTTTGCGAGGCCGATAACGTGGGTTCCAAACTGGTGTAGGGCGTCCCAGTCCTTAAAAACAGGGACGCAGCCGAGCGTACGCGCTTCACCCCCGCCCACGGTGGGGCGGGGAACTCGCGCTGCTTTCCATTTAGAGAACAGTGAATACTACTTCAACACCGAAGCAGACGGTCTGAAAGGGATTCACAAGCCGAGACAGCCACGCCCATTGTTGCACGCCGAAGGTGCGGTGCGTGAATGGCTACAGTATCACCCGAACCCGGACCCGGACGCCTATCTAATTACGTCAAAGCCTGCCTACAGCAAGGTGGACGAGTTTGAACCGGTGTCGGACAAGTCAATTCAGTACGTCATGCGGGAAATGACCAAAGACGCGTTTGGTCTGGACAAGGCCAGTGAGTTCGAGAAACCGACACACCCGCATATGTTGCGCCACAATTTTGTGACTCTTTGTAAGCGGAACTGGGAACTTCCCGACGAGACGGTGAAGTTCTTTATCGGCCACGCACCGGATAGCAGTGTGATGGAAACGACCTACGCCCACATCGGTGCCAAGGACCACAACGACCGGGCGCGGGTTGCAGCAGGGAAACAAGAGGAAACCGAAATTGACAGACACCCGGACGTGCCGGAAGTGTGCCGATGTGGGACGCCGCTACCGCCGGACGCTATGGCCTGCCCCAAGTGTGGGATTACCTTTTCTGCTGAGGCGCAATCCGTGCAAGAGAACCTCAAATCTGACGCCGACGACAAGAAGGACCAAGCCGACGATATGGACCTGTTGAAAGCGGTGGACAAGATACACCGGATTCAGGAAGAGAACCCAGAACTGCTGGAAGACTTAGACCTGTAATTCTCCATTTCGCCTGGCCTTCTGCCTTTTTAGACGTTTAGCGGCAATTTGAGAGTATGAGCAATGACGACGGACTCACCGCGATGGAGCGGTACCTACGGGACAATGACGATGTGTCGTTGTCCGAAGAGCAAGAAGAGCAAGTGATTGAATCTGGCCGTGACCCAGACAACACGCGGCCAGACTCGGATTCGGATTCAGATGAAGACACGGAGCCACCGGAGACTGGCCCTGGCGGGATTCCTGTTGGGTCAGAAGTGGGCAACCAAGGCACGCCGAGTGATGAACAAACAACGACAGACAGTGACGATGAAGAGACACAGACGCCAGACACGCGCCCGGACGTTGGCCTGAGTGCTGGACCACTCGATACCAGCCAGGACACTGATAGCAGCGACAACAGCAGTACAGACAGCGACTCTGGCAGTGACGACAGTGGCGGCTTGGATACACCAGCCAGTGACGTTACAGAGGGTAATTTCGGTGTGCAGCCAGAGACGCCCCAAGGGACCCCGCCGGACCCAGACTCAGGGCCAAGCCCGGATACAGACAGCCCAGGACCGGGACAGCCGGACTTTGACACGCCAGAGAACGTGCCAGACGAGATAGGCGAGCCACAGACGCCAGAGCCGGACACGTCGACGAGTGACACCAGCGGCACTGAGAGTGACGACAGTGGGACGGATAGCCCACCACTAGCGCCGGAAACCGGGCCTGCCGGGATTCCAAGGGGCGAGGAAGTTGGTACACCGACCGCAGAGACGGATACCACGACCGAGGACACCACGCAAGACAACCGCCCAGGGGGGCTACGGGTTGACCGAGAACCGCTACAAGAGCCACTGGACCCGAACGCCGATGCAACCTTTCGAGAACAGGCAGCGGATCAATTTGATAGAGCGTACCAGGGCGTCAATATCAGCAGGACTGATGTTTCTGTGAGTTCGGGCGGTGTGGAACTCAGCCGGTCTGGACGGCAGAAGATTGAGGAAGCGCAGCGCCAAGAAGCTGCATCAGACTTTAGCAACGATCTCGACCGCGACGTTGCAGCGAGCGATATTGTGCACGAACCTTGCCTGGCAACCGGTGGCGTGCGCGCATTTGAATAGGCCCGGTGACGAAGGGGGTGCTGTGAGTGACGCGACGCCCGATGGACGCGACGACTCCGATGATGCCCCAGATTCCGAGATGAGCGGTGCTGTCGGATCGAGAAATCCGCGCCACGAGCGCATTACGGCGACGGCGACGCCAGGGCCGAAAAACTCTCTGCAGTACTGGACTGATGCGCGAAATCCGCTCCAGATTGTCGTCAACTTCCTCGTCGTTCAGCTTATCAAATTCTCGCCGATTCTCCGGATCAAGACCTGGCTTCTTCGGCGACTCGGCGCCGACGTGGGCAGCGGCGTTTCGCTAGCGCTTTCGGCGACGCCGGACGTGTTCTGGCCGGAACTCATCCGGATAGAGGACGATGCTATCGTCGGCTACGATGCAACCATCCTCTGTCACGAGTTTCTCCGCGGGGAGTACCGGACTGGCGAGGTCGTCATCGGTGAAGGTGCGATGATCGGCGCGGAGACGGTCATCTTGCCCGGCGTACACGTCGGTGCGAACGCGCGCGTCGCGGCCAATTCGCTGGTCGCCGAAGACGTCCCGCCGGGAGCGACAGTCGCTGGCGTCCCCGCCGAACGCGTCGATTAGGAAATCCCGTGGCATTTTAATCGCTCGGGAGCGGAGAGAGGGTATGGACTACGACGAGATGCTCGACCGCGGGCTGGAAGAGACGCCCGAAATTCAGGGTGACTCCGAGCGGTTCGACGTGACCGACCCAGAGGTCAGACAGGAAGGGAACGTCAGCGTCTTCGAGAACTTCCAGACGGTGTGTTCAGACCTCGGTCGCGAAGACGACCACGTCATGAAGTTCCTGCAGGACGAACTCGGGACGAGCGGCCACATCGACGAGAGCGGCCGTGCCCGTCTCACCGGCAGTTTCGACGCCGACCGCATCGGCGAGGCCATCGACGAGTACGCTGACGAGTACGTCCTCTGCTCGGAGTGTGGACTGCCGGACACACGCCTCGACAAGGAACAGGGAGCTGTCATCCTCCGGTGTGAGGCCTGTGGCGCACGCTCGGCGACCAGCGGCTAGCTGAGTTGTTTCAGGGTTTTGAGGTCGTGTTCAGTCCGTGTAAACTCCGACATCGGTCGACTCGCGTGGCAGTTCGGGCAGTGAAACGTTCTATTCGACGCTGGTAGGTTACCCGGCGAGTCTTCCCAATCCTTCTTGCATTCAGGGCAGAGTAATCGAACGTACGCTTCAGTCATGCGTGTTGTTGACACACAGACAGAGGGGAAAAGGTTTGTGTCTGTTCGTTGTCTCCTTAAAACTCTCCCCTTGCGATTTCAGGCCGGAACGCCCTGGTCGGCGTCGAGGAGTTCCTTGTAGCGGTTCCGGATCGTGACCTCGGAGATATCGGCAACTTCGGATACCTCACTCTGGGTGACCTTCTCGTTGGTCAGGAGGGCAGCGGCGTACACCGCTGCAGCCGCAAGTCCAACGGGAGATTTGCCGGATATCGCACCGGTCTCGCTCGCGGCATCGAGCAACTGTCGGGCGCGCCGCTCGGATTCGTCGGACAGGCCGAGGTCCGAGATGAACCGGGGAACGTAGCTTTTGGGGTCAGCGGGCTTGACTTCGAGACTCAGTTCCCGGATGATGTACCGGTAGGTGCGGGTGAGCTCCATCCGGTCGACGCGGGAGACCCGCGACATCTCGTCGAGCGATCGGGGGTTGCCGGCCTGGCGCGCTGCGGCGTAGAGTGCGCTCGTCGCGACACCTTCGATAGAGCGGCCGGGCAACAGGTCCTCTTCTAGGGCTCGCCGGTAGATGACGCTCGCCGTCTCGCGGACGCTCTTCGGGAGACCGAGGGCGGAGGCCATCCGATCGATCTCGCCCAGCGCCTGCTTGAGATTTCGCTCCTTGCTGTTGCGAGTTCGGAACCGTTCGTTCCACGTCCGGAGTCGCTGCATCTTCTCGCGCTGGCTCGACGACAGCGAGTTACCGTAGGCGTCCTTGTTCTGCCAGCCGATGTTCGTCGACAGTCCCTTGTCGTGCATCATGTTCGTCGTCGGCGCGCCGACGCGGGATTTCTGGTCGCGCTCACCGGGGTTGAACGCACGCCACTCCGGTCCGGGGTCGATTTCGTCCTCGTCGATGACGAGTCCGCACTCGTTGCAGACCGTCTCGCCGTGTTCTGCGTCCGAGACGATCTTTCCGCCACACTCCGGACAGGTGTCTACCGATTCCGTCTCTGTTTCTGTCTCCGTTGTTCGTTCACTCTCTCGTGTCTGTTCGGTGGTTCGGATTGGTGCTTCGCTCATGATTGGGGGAAAGTTGTGAGTTGCCGGGGGGAAAATATTGAAACCCTCTTGGGCGACTCTGCTAACTGTTAGTTAGTGCGAAAAGAATATAAACCTTTCGCCAACGGTGTTATGTGATACCATTCCCTCGGGTGATTTCCGGTTTCTGGTACCATCCCAATCATGAGATGGTGTAACTCACACCGTAAAGAGATGTCCCTCGCTGGGCACGTCGAAGAGACCGATACGTGCACCGGCATCCAGCCACGCGTGCCCGTACGAAAAGGAAGCTAGCGCGTTCACGAGGTCGTCTTCGTCGGCGAAGTGGCGGCCGTCGGAGAGGTACGATGCAGCCATCTCTTCGCACTCCTCGGCAGCCTCGGCCATCGGCGTCTCCGGCGGCGGCGCTATCGTCGCTGCGTCAAGTGCCTCCGCGAGCAGTCGCTCATAGCGCTCGGTCTTCTCTTCGATGTCGGCCATAGCCGTGCTTTTGCTGCGACCGGTATCAACGTTCGGCTACCATCGATGTGCGGTTGTTCGTAAAACGCACAATACAGCGCAACCTACAAAATGCGGCCTGCCCAAAAATACGCCATGACAGACGAGGTAGTCGAACATCGGCGGCTCATCATCGCCGGAACCGGAATTGCAGGACTCACAGCGGCCATCTACGCCGGCCGGTCGAACAACGACCCGCTCGTTCTCGAAGGGGACGAACCGGGTGGACAGCTCACGCTGACGACGGACGTGGCCAACTATCCGGGCTTTCCCGACGGCATCGGCGGCCCCGAACTCGTCCAGAACATGAAAGAGCAGGCTACCAAGTTCGGTGCTGAAATCGACCACGGCATCGTCGAAGATATCGACGGTGGCAAGCCACCGTTCCGCGTCGAACTCTCGAACGGCGACGTGTACACCTGCGATGCGTTCATCGCCGCCTCCGGTGCCAGCGCGCGGACGCTCGGTGTGCCCGGTGAGGACGAACTGATGGGCTACGGGCTCTCGACGTGTGCGACCTGTGACGGCGCGTTCTTCCGCGACGAGGACATGCTCGTCGTCGGTGGCGGTGACGCTGCCATGGAAGAGGCGAACTTCCTCACGAAGTTCGCCGACACGGTCTACCTCGCGCACCGTCGGGAGAAGTTCCGCGCCGAAGACTACTGGATCGACCGCGTGATGGAGAAAGTCGACGCAGGGGACATCGAAATCATGCGCAACACGGAACTGCTGGAGATTCACGGCTCCCCCGAGGACGGTGTCGACCACGTCACGCTCGCGCGCAACGAGGAAGGACACCCGAAAGACAACCTCAACGACCCCGACACGGAGACGTTCGACTTCGACGTGGGCGCGGTGTTCTACGCCATCGGCCACACACCGAATACGGACTATCTGGAGGGAACTGACGTTGAGATGGACGACGCCGGATATCTGCGGACGCAAGGCGGTGACGGCGGCGGCCAGACGAAAACCGCTGTCGAGGGTATCTTCGGTGCTGGTGACGTAGTCGACTACCACTATCAGCAGGCGGTCACCGCCGCCGGGATGGGGTCGAAAGCAGCCCTCGACGCCGACGAGTTCCTCGAAGAACAGCCACAGTCCCAGTCCGTAACCGCGGAGACGCCGGTTGCAGAGTCTGACGACTAACGACCCTCTCTACCGGCCGTGTATCGCGGGAGCACGGACCCACAGACCCTTTAGTGTGGGCTGCCGAAGACAGGGTCATGGCAAGTGAGACAGTCACGGTCCGTCTGGAGACGGACGACGACGGTAGCGACGCAATCGAAGTGCCCCGCGCGATCATCGAGATGCTCGGCGAGGCCGACGAAGACACGACGACTGTGGTCGGCGACCTGGCGATGCTCGGCATCGCACAGCAGGCTCACGCGCTCGTCCACCACAGTCACGGCGAAACAGACGCCGACCTCGAAGACGCCGAGGAGCTGGCGATGGACCTCTTCGAAGAGCGCTTCGGTCAGAGCTACGGCGAAGTGACCGGCCACTCCCACTAACTGTTCTCGCCGACTTCGTACTGCAGGAGAACGCCATCGTCCAGGCGCTCAACCGTCTCCAGTGTCAACTCCGGGAACTCCTCGACGAAGCCGTCGCCGTCTGCGAGTGTCGGGGCGTCTCGACCGCCGAATATCGTCGAACCGACGAACACGGATAGTTCGTCGACCAGTTCGGACTCGAACAGCGAGAAGATGAGCTCCCCACCGCCCTCGACCATCATCTGGTCGATACCCTGCGATTCGAGGATTTCGAACGCTGCTTCGAGATCCACCCGGTCGTCGCCGGCGACGACGACGGTCGCACCACTGTCTTCCATCAGCGAGACGAAATCACCGGGGGCAGCTTCGCTGACGAGGAGATAGCTGTCGGCTCTGTTGTCGAGAATCTGTGCGTTCGGTGGGGTTCGGATGCGCGAGTCTGCGACGACGCGCGCGGGATTCTCGGAGTCACCACGTTCCTGCCGGGCCGCCCGCAGGTCGGGGTCATCCACTGTGAGTGACGGGTCGTCGGCGACGACAGTGCCCACTCCGACCATCACAGCGTCGCTTTCGGCCCGCAGTCGGTCGACTCGTTCGAAATCATCTGGCCCACTTATCGCTATCTGCTCGCGCTCTCTCGTCGAGAGCTTTCCGTCTGCGCTCATCGCAGCGTTGACGACAATTCGCACGGTACCAGATACCACAACGCTCAACAAACGGTTTTCGGTTGGATGCTGCGTCGGGGACTGCTCACGACTCCATTCATAAGGTGCGCTTATCCACACCAGTGGTGGAACAGTAAGGCGACCCAATAGGCGGACCGGTGCTTTGGAGTCGGGCGTTCCAGATACCACACGAAGATTGGGGAAGCATACTGTCGACGTGGCTCGATATTCGCACTGTATAACGATGATAGCGAATACACTCTGTTTGCCCGCATGCCAGATACCGAGCGACAAGAGGCGAGCGACGAGCAGAGTACTTTCGCATCGTTCCGACGGGACGTTCTCAAAGCAGTCGGTGCCGGGAGCGCCCTCGGAATCTTCGGCGGAACAGCCGCCGCAGCCAACGGCACAGGTGGCATAACAAATCAGATGGACGAGGAATCGGGAGACGAGGAACGGACCGTTCACACCGTTCGGACGCGCATCGGGCCCTCGACGAATCCCAAGCGACCTGCCGACTTTTACTTCCAGCCGACAGGTCTCAGCATAGAAACCGGAGACGTCGTCAAGTTCGTCTTCGAGACGCCGGACCACACCGTCACGTCGTATCACCCTGCGTTCGGGATGCAGCGACGGATTCCGCCCGGTGAGGAGGCATTCTCCTCACCGATTATGGGCTGGGACCCCGACTCCCTCCCGGACGACATCGACATGCCACCGGCAGAGGATGGCACTATCGGCGGTGACGGAGAGATGCCTGACGACGGAACGGAAGAACCTCCGTCCGACGAAGAAGACACAGAAACGACACCGTCGGACGGCGAAATGGAAACGACACCAGCCGAGGACGAGACGGCAACGACGCCCGCTGTTGGTGGTGAGACAGACGGGAATGACACTTCGGCTCCAGGGGGGAACGACACTGAAGCTCCTGGCGACAACGAAACGGATGGGGTGACGGGGTCGGCCACCGACACGGTTTCGACAGCAGACGAGAATGCCCAGGTGACGCCCGGTAACGAGACTGAGTCACCATCCGATGACGGCACGACGACTCCCGAAGATGACGGAATCGGGACACCGTCCGAGAACGGGACCGAGACGCCTTCTGATGGCGAACCAACGCCGGCTGACGGTGCGGAAGAGGAAACCGAACCAGGTGCCGGTGAGGAAGAGGAAACTGAACCAGGTGCCGGCGAGGATGGAACTGCCGAGCCGAGTGTCTGGCTCCGTGAGTTCGACACGCCGGGCGTCTACGACATCGAGTGTGCGCCGCACGAGTCCTACGGGATGGCGATGCGTATCGTCGTCGGCGAGGAAACGAACCCGAACTTCGAAACGTCTGACGTGGAGAATCTCCCCGAGCCGCGAGTCGGACCAGTTGGATTGGCCCGACAGGTCCTGACTGACGTCGAACTCGAACCTGGCGCAATTGTGGACGCCGGGCGGGTCATGTGGGAGGACCTCCAGACGTACAACCAACCCGAAGAAGACGGCACTGAAGAGGACGCCCCTGGAGAAGAAGAACCCGGCGAGGGAGAACCTGGCGAAGAGACTCCGGGGGAAGAGGAACCCGGCGAGGGAGAACCTGGCGAAGAGACTCCGGGGGAAGAGGAACCCGGCGAGGGAGAACCTGGCGAAGAGACCCCGGGCGAGGAGACACCGACTGACGAGACGCCGGACGAGATGACGCCGGAGGAAGAACCGATTGGTGCCGAGACGGAGAACGGAACCGCACCGGGTGACTCCGGCAACGAGACGGTGGCTGACAACGAGTCTAGCCCGGTCTAACGGTCGGCGCTTGTGGCCACCGCTGTCGACATCGGAACACACATTTTCTTGCTCCGTGACGCCCCGACATGGACCTGACCGGGAAGCGACTGGTGGTCACCGGCGGCGCTGGCTTCGTCGGCTCACACCTCGCAGAGTCCCTGCTCGAGACGAACGACGTACTCGTCGTCGACGACTGCTCGAACGGCAACCGAGAGTGGGTACCCGACGGTGCCGAGTTCGTCCACGGCGACCTCACCGACCCCGAAGTCGTCGCGGAAACGATAACCTCGAACGTCGATGCCGTGTTTCACTTTGCCGCTGCGAAGGCGGTCAACAGCGACCAGCCACGCCAGCAGTTCGAGGACAACCTCCGGATGACGTACAACATCCTCGAACAGATGGATGCTGTCGGCGTCTCTCACCTCGCGTACACGTCTTCGTCGGTGGTCTACGGCGAAGCACCCCGCCCGACACCGGAAGACTACGCGCCCAAAGAGCCGATCTCCGAATACGGTGCCGGCAAACTCGCCGAAGAGGGACTCATCTCGACGTACGCCCACAGCCACGACCTGCAAGCGTGGGTGTTTCGATTCGCCAACATCGTCGGTCCCCGACTGCGGGGCGCTGTCGTCCCCGACTTCGTCGAAAAGCTCCGGGATGACCCCGACAAACTGGTCATTCTCGGCGACGGGCGACAGGAGAAGTCGTACATGCACATCGAGGAGTGCGTCGACGCGATGGCCCACGTCGTCGAACACGCGAGCGACGACCTGAACGTCTACAATCTCGGGACCCGCACCACCACCTCTGTCGACACGATCGCCGATATCGTCGCCGACGAGATGGGGCTGTCCCCGGCGTACGAACACACTGGTGGCGACCGGGGCTGGACTGGTGACGTACCGCGGATGCGACTCTCGGTGGAGAAACTGTCAGCGCTCGGCTGGGAACCCGCACAGTCGAGTGACGATGCGGTCCGACAGTCGACCCAGGAGTTGCTAAGAGAACTCTAGGCGAGGTCCATCTTGTCTCTGTTTCGGGCGAACTCGAAGGCGATACCGGTGACAAGTGTGACGCCGAACCAGAGGAACGAGAACTCGCCGGCACCGACCGTCGGCGCCCCTCCCTGGAAGGTATCGATGAGGATGGGAATCGCCAGACCGAGCATCGACGCACCGATTACCGTCGTCGCCACAGTGACGAACTCGTCGTAGAGCTTGAGTGCGATTATTCCGCCGATGACCCCGGCGACGACGGCGAGCAGCAGTGCCTGGTCGAAGTTGGGGTCGCTGAACAGCGGTGCCGAGGCGATTCGCTGGAGTATCAGTTCCGGATTGGCAGTTGCCAGATTCGTGGGAATCGCGTTGAGGATAACGTCCAGAATCCGTCCCTGCGAGAGAAACGCCAGTACAGCGAGGACGGTTACGACGAATCCGACGAGACCGAAGGCCAACGGACTGAGCGCCGGGACGAACACGCGCCCCAGAACCGCCCCGAAAAGAGCCACGACGAGCATCACGACAGGACTCACGCTGCTTCCCGTGACCGTCGGGGCCACGACTGTCGCGAGGCCGATGCCAGCGGCGAACCCACCGATCGCCCCGGCGATGCCAAGCAACTTCTGTGCAATTTCGTAGCCGAAGTACGCCAACCCGAAGCCGATTGCGGCCAAAGCGATGGCCGTCACCAGAGACAGCGGCGATGCCATATGTTTCACTCGAAAAGGAACTTGGCGGCGCTTAATTGTTCCCCTTGTGGCACGACCCGCGTCGTGCTGTTCGGAGCTGCCCAACACCGGTGGCTCTCTGCGTTCGTCGGGCCTGAACAGAGCGCATATGTTGGTCGTTGCCCAACAGACGAACGTGCAAATTGTCGGCTACGAGACGGCGGCAGGCGGTGCTGAAGACCACGCGGCCCTGCTCGTCGCATGTGACGGAGCGGTCCGGTCGGAATCACTCGCTCCCGGGACCGCCCTCTCGTACACGCTCGGTGAGCGCCACTGTGCGGGTACTGTTGACGAATCGGTGCATTCCCCGTGCGCACGCGAGAAGGCCCCATACTGTGACCAGCACACGAGCAGGTGGGCCTGTGCGCGCTGTACCGGTGACTGCGACCTGCCGTTGCCCTCCTGTACGGACGAGCACGCCGTCTATCTCGCGGCGTTCGCACCGGCGACGTTCAAAGTCGGGGTGACGCGGTCGTGGCGACTGGAGACGCGCCTGCGCGAACAGGGGGCAGACCGCGCCGCGCACTTGCGGACGGTCGGTGACGGACGCATCGCCCGCCAGATCGAGGCCGACATCGCAGTCGACGTGGGCGACCGGGTACGCGTTCCGACCAAGCAAAACGGGCTCCACCGCACCGTCGATGAGAACGCCTGGCAGGACCTACTGACCGATTTCGACCCGTTGGCGACGTATTCGTTCGAGTACGGGCTGGACCTGACCGAGCGACCGGTCGCAGAAACGCTTGCCACCGGAACGGTTCGCGGCACGCAGGGACGCGTACTCGTCCTCGATACCAACGGGAGCACGTACGCTGTCGATATGCGCGACCTCGTCGGCTACGACCTGGAGACGGGTGAGACAGACCGGCAACTGCAGTCGAGTCTGGGCGCGTTTCAGTAGCGACGACAACCCTTTTCTGGCGGCGGACAGAATGGCGGTGTATGGCAGACGAATCTGACGAGAGCCAATCCGAACCCGAATCAGAATCCGGAGACAGCGAGGAGAAATCGTTCCGCGAGCGTGTCGAAGAGATTCGCCAGCAGCGCGCCGAAGAGGAAGGCGAAGAGGGTGAGGGACAGCGTGGCCCGCCCGAGGAGATGATGGGCGGCGGTCCCGGCGGCATGGGCGGCGGTGGCAACCCGTTCGCACAGATGATGGGCGGGATGATGGGCGGCGGCGGTCCCGGCATGGGTGGCGGCCCAGGTGGTCCGGGCGGACGCGGCGAGAGCGAAGGCAGCAACGAAGAACTCACTCGCGAGATGCGAAAGCTTCGCGACGAGGTCCACGACATGCGCCGGTCGCTCGACCGGATTGCCGACGCGCTCGAAGACTAAAAAACGACTATTCTTCGTACGCGAGATTCATCACCCACTGCGAGAAGGCGTCGCTGTGGGCGTCTATTTCTTCGTCACCGACAAAGGGCGAGAGCTGGTCCCCCGCCATCAAAAGTGAAAAGTCGAGGTCCTGCGCTGCGGGCGTGAGATAGTACGTGTTGTGTCCTTCGTACACAGTCTTCTCGCGCTCGATGAGGTCCTTCTCGCTCAGGGAGTCGACGATACGACTGCCCTTCCGCGAGGAGACATCCAGCTCCTTCCAGAAGTTACTCTGATGGATGCCGCCTGTCTCGCGGACGAGTTCCAGCCCCCGGAGTTCGTCCTCCGAAAGTCCCTCTTCTCTGGGTGTCGTGCTCATATACTGTACACGGTTCGTCGGCCGTTTAAAAGTGACTGTCGGCCGATTGGCCTAGACGTGCGCGTCGACTGGCTCGAACGGCGTTTCACACGGCGGTCCGTCTGCAAACTCGAACGTTCTCTCCTCGGTACCGAGGTGGATGAGCGACGACGAGCGGGTTCCGAAGCCGTCGCCGTGAACGCAGACGCCGTACTCGTGGTCGGCGATGACCGTCGCTGCCCGGTCGAGCCACTCTCGACTCTCCTCGCCGGGTTCTGGCTGGAGTGCCGTCAGGACACTATCAGCGTTGACGGCCTGCTGTTCGCCCACGTCCGGCCGGTGGCCGGGAATCGTGTAGTTGCCGTCCGCGCCGACGTTGACGACGACGTGGACGCCGGGGTCGAAGTTGGAGACGCGGCGGTGACCGTCCCATTCGACGAGCAAGGCGGCGTTCGCATCGGCGACGACCAGATTGAACCCATCGTAGGAGCGTTCGTCGAGTTCGCGCTCGACGAATCGGACCGCGTCTTCGGCGCTCTCGTGGTTCAGTGCGTCCCGAACGAGGAGGCCGCGAGACCGGTCGCTCTCCATGTCCGTTTCTATCCAGCGGTTCGTTATCGCGACGAGAACGCCAGCGTCGTTGTATCCGATCCACGTCCCTCCGGCCTCGCTATCGCGCGGGGCAACCACCGGGCGCTCCCAGTCGCGGCGTGCCGGCGGCTCCGAGGGGCGGTCGACCAGTTCGTCGCGGTTGGCAGCCACCACGACGGGCGCGTCCTCGAACACGTGCCAGGCGAGCGTCAGAGTGCACACGAACTCCCATACGGCAGGCACCGTCAAAAGCCGTCGGGTCCGATTTGTTTCGTGTTCAACCCAACCGGGTACGGACAGCATCGCGGTCGACTGTCCCCGACGGAGTACGAGGGAGTTCTGTCGCGACCGCGAACCGCTTGGGAACCTTGTAGTCGGCCAGGCGCTCGCGGGCGAACGCTTCGACCTCCTCGACGTCGACAGCCGCTGCCACCACCAGCGCGCCGATGCGTTCGCCCCACTCATCGTCGGCGAGTCCGACCACCGCGGCGTCGGCGATCTCTGGATAGTCGCGGAGCACCGACTCGACTTCAGCGGGGTGGACGTTCTCACCGCCGGTGATGATGGTGTCGTCGGCCCGCCCCAGTACCCACAGCCGCCCGTTCTCGTCACGGTAGCCGATGTCACCAGTGTGGAGACCGAACTCACCGAACGTCTCCTCGGTCACGCTGTCGTCGAGATAGCCCGGCGTCACGGTCGGCCCGTCGACGACGATCTCTCCGCGCTCTCCGGTGTCGACCGGCTCACCCGTCTCGTCGACGATAGTTACGGTCACCGTGACGAGCGGTTGGCCGACGGTACCGGTTATCGACGCCGTGTCGACTGGCGTCGCCGTCGTCACCTGCGATGCCGCCTCGGTCATCCCGTAGGTAGGATACGCCGGCACGCCGGCGTCGAGTGCACGCTGGCGGAGGTCCTGGCTTGCCGGTGCACCACCGAGCAACACCGTCTCCAGCGATTCGACAGGTGTCCACCCGCTGTCGAGCAGTCGCTTCAACTGCGTCGGCACGAGCGAGACGCCTGTCACGCCGTAGGTCGCCAGCGCGTTGGCCAGCCGGTCTGCGTCGAACGACTGCTGGACAACCAGTGTGGTGCCGTAGAGCGAACACCGGACGGCCGGTGCCAGCCCGCCCATGTGATACGCCGGGAGACAGTCGAGCCAGCGGTCGCCCCGTGCGACGCCCAGTCGGAACGCCGACCCGGTCGCGCTGGCGACCAGATTCCCCAGCGTCAACTGGACGCCTTTCGGCCGGCCGGTCGTCCCCGACGTGAACATGATAACTGCAGTGTCGTCGCGGTGCCAGCGGGCGGGCTCGACAGTCTCCGAGTCGTTAGCCACAGTCGGCTGGAGCGGTTCGACGGACTCGGTGGTCGGATCGTCCAGGGACGCGACGGGGCAGTCTGTCGCCGTCAGCGCCCGTTCCTCAGTCACCCCTTCACAGACGAGCAGTGCCGGGTCGACGCGGTCGAGTCGTGCTCCCAGTTCGCCGCTGGTGAGTTGCGTGTCCAGCGGCACGACAGTGTGGCCCGCGCGCCAGCAGGCGTGCAATATCGCGAAAAAACCGATGCGCGTCGACGCGAGTAAGCCGATTCGAGTCTGTGCGTTCGCGTCTGGTTTCGTCTGCGAGCCGAGTTGCCGCTCCAGTCGTGCGGTGACGCCGTCGACTATGGTGTCGAACGCCCGGTAGGTCCACTCCCTGTTGGTCGCCACGTCGATGAGTGCGGTCCGGTCTGGTGTCGTCGCTGCGCGATGAGATAATACGTCGCGGGTGGGCCACTCGACTGGCTCGGGCATCCTAGTTTCGTGGTCGGTCCGGCAGCCCAAGACCCTTACCCTGTGGCACTTCAATCGCTCCGTCGGTGACCGGTGCCGGGTCCGGAGAGAGGTCCTCTGCCAGCAGCGTTGCCGTCGCGAGTCCGCACGCACGAACGTCGGGAATGCTCGCAGCCAGATGGACCGCGCCGGTCCGCCCGACGACGGCGTCGACGGTGGTCGACACGATGGGGTCGACACCGACCTCTCGGGCGGTCAGCGCAATCTCACGTGCGCGGTCGGGTCCGCCCACGACCATCGGTTTAATCACGAGCACGTCCGCCGCGAACTCCGCGAGAATGTCGTCGACGGAGTACTCGGTCAGGGCTTCGTCGAGTGCCACGTCGACTGGGCCACCGCGAAGACGGGTGTGATCCGCGAGATTGGCCGCAGGCAGCGGCTGCTCGACGTAGCTGACGTCGATATCGCCGAAGGCGTCGAAGGCGCGTTCGGCCTGGTCGAGCGTCCACGCGCCGTTGGCGTCCGCCCGGAGTTCGGTACCGTCGCCGACCCGCTCGCGGACCGCTCGCAACCGCTCGATATCTTCTTCGACGGAGCGAGCACCGACTTTGAGTTTCAGACAGTCGAACCCCTCCGCAACCGCGGCGGCGGCCGATTCGACCGTCCCGTCGAGTGGTCTGTCGCCGATGGTCGCGTTGACGGGGACGGACGGAATGAATCGGTCGTCGCCGAGATACCGGTAGAGTGGTCTGTCGGCGTGACGTGCGCGGGCCTCGGCGAGTGCGAGCGAGAGGCCGTGTCGCGCGGCCGGTTGCTCGGTTTTCGCCAGTGCGATTCCCCAGTCGAGTTCCTCCGCGATCTCGGCGGCGCGGGAGAGCGCTGCCCGACACTCGTCGTGGGATTCAGTCCAGCCCGGTAGCGGCGTCGCCTCGCCGACACCGTGTTGCCCGTCGTACTCGACGGAGACGAGAAACCCCTCGCGGCGGTCGAGCGTTCCCGCTGCTGTCGCCAGTGGCGACGCCAGTTCCACCGAGAACGGTTCGAGTTCGAGCATCACGTCACCACCGGGACGACGAGTCCCACTGCCAGCAACAGCGAGTAGACGGCGAGTAACTGGCCGGTCCGTTCCAGGGCGGGATTGAGCGCGTCGCCGTCGGTCCGTGTCAACACGGTCCGGGTCAACCCGACTGCAAGCGGCAGTGAGAACAGCGGCAGGAGGACCGAAATCGGGTATCCGAACGCCGATACCAGCACCGGTAGCACAACGTAAGCCAGCGCGAGCATTGCGACGAACTCGACGCGACTCCAGCGGTAACCAAGTTTCACCGCGAGTGTCTGCTTGCCCGACTTTCGGTCGGTCTCCATGTCCCGGATATTGTTCACGACCAGAATCGCCGTCGACGGTCCCGCCGCGGCGAGACTGACTATGAGAACGTCCAGCGGGACCGTGCCCGCTGGAACGGTCGTCGGAAACGCCCCCGCAGCTTCGGTGACCGCCTGTACGTAGTAGGTCCCGGTGACGGCGACGACGCCGAAGTACAGAAAGACGAAGAAATCACCCAGCCCGTAGTAGCCATAGGGGTAGGGACCACCGGTGTAGAGGACGCCGGCGACGATACTCGAGAGGCCGACGACGAGAATCGGGACGCCCCCGATGTAGACGAGATAGAGCCCGACCACGACGGCCAGTCCGTAGGTGGCAGCCATCGCGTACTTGACCTTCCTTGGCTCGATGAGGCCGCCGGCAGTCACGCGGGTAAATCCCTCGCGGTCGTCGGTATCGGCACCGTTGACGGCGTCGTAATAGTCGTTGGCGAAGTTGGTGCCGACCTGGATGAGGAGCGCGCCGACCAGTGCGGCGAGCGCGGGGAGTGGTGCGAATACGTCAGCGTAGACGGCGACGGCAGCCCCGAGTATCACTGGCGCTGCACCTGCCGGAAGCGTCTGCGGCCGGGCCGCCATCAGCCACGCTTGCGTCCGCGAAACGTCGGCTGTCGTCATTGTTATTGCGTAAGTGCGGGACACCCAAAGCGACTGTGGTTGGTCGCCGGCCGTCGACCGACAGTCTCCTCAGTAGTGCCAGGGGTACTGCCGGAAGTTCGGTTCGCGCCCCTGGTTGAACGCGTCCCGACCCTCGCTCGCCTCGTCGGTCATGTAGCCCAGCCGCGTTGCCTCCCCGGCAAACACCTGCTGACCGACCATCCCGTCGTCGACGGCGTTGAAAGCGAACTTCAACATGCGAATCGCCATCGGTGATTTCCGGGTGATGGCGTCGGCCCACGCGAGGGCGACCTCCTCCAGTTCCTCGTGCGGGACGACTTCGTTGACCATCCCCATCTCTTTGGCTTCTTCGGCGTCGTAGTCCTTCCCGAGGAAGAATATTTCACGGGCCTTCTTCTGGCCGACCTGCTGGGCGAGATACGCCGAGCCAAAGCCGGCGTCGAAACTCGCCACGTCTGCGTCGGTCTGTTTGAAAATGGCTTCCTCCTCACTGGCGAGGGTCATGTCACAGATGACGTGCAGCGAGTGACCACCGCCGACGGCCCAGCCGGGTGCGACGCAGATGACTGGTTTGGGCATGAATCGGATGAGCCGCTGGACTTCGAGGATGTGGAGTCGCCCGACACCGTGCTGTGCAGCCTCGTCGTCGCGCGGCTTCGCCGCTTGACTGTCCGAGGAGCGTCGCTCCTCGCTGTACTCGTACCCCGAGTCACCGCGAATCGACTGGTCGCCACCGGAACAAAAGGCCCAGCCGCCGTCTTTCTCACTCGGGCCGTTGCCGGTGAGGAGGACACAGCCCACATCCGGTTGGCAACGGGCGTGGTCGAGTGCCGTATACAATTCATCGACTGTTTCTGGCCGGAAAGCGTTCCTGACTTCCGGCCGGTCGAAGGCGATACGAACCGCTGGAACGTCTGTCCCGCGGTGGTAGGTAATATCGCGAAAGTCGAACTCGTCGACTGCGTCCCACTCGTCGGGGTCGAACAGCTCTGAGACCATACCAGCGCTGGGGCCGGCGAGCGCAAAAAGATTCGGCGTTGGCGGCGCGCCGCTCGGCGACCGCTACCCGCGCCATCCCGAACGTACTCGGTCAAGTTCGATGGTGACCTGGTGTTTGTTCTCACTCATATCGAACGTTACCTCGCCGTCGTTCGCTTCGACCAACCACTCGACGAGCCACAGTTCGACGCCGAAGCCGTGTTCGAGGGCCGTCTCCGACCCTGCCGCGACTGCCGTCAGGTCTGCGGCCGGGATCGTCTGGTTGGTGTCTTCGACGAGCAGCCGCACCGTATCACGGTCCGTTTCGACGCACAGGCGCAGCTGCGGTGCAGTCGTCCTGTCGGAGAGCGCGCTCTCGACGAGGTTGTCGACGACGAGTCCGAACGTCCCGCTGACCGACGCAACTGCGTGCTCCGGGAGGTCCAGTCTGATAGTCAACTCGGGATTCTCTTGCCGCAACTGGTCGACTCGTGATTCGACGAGAGTTGTTATGTCCTTGCACTCCTGGGTTTCGGCAGGGTCTGTCAACCCGACGTTTGCCTGTCGGACTCTGTCGGTCAATCTGACGAACGACTGAACTTTCTTTTGGGCCTGTCGTGCCGTCTGGCTGGGTTCGCCGTCGGTACTCGCCTCGATGTCGTCGAGGAGACACAGCACGACGGACATGTCGTTCCGGAGATTGTGGCGCAGGATACGGTGGAGGACAGCGTTCTGTCGTTGCAGGTCCCGATTCGAACGGTGGAGTATCACCACCACACCACCGAGGGAACCGAGAACGGCTGCTGCTCCCAGTGTTGCACCCAGCACTGCTACGTCCACGGTTACCACCGTCGCAGTTGGCGTGGCTATCTCCGCGATGACGAGCCCTGTCGTCCCTATTCCCAACCCGAGCGCACTGCAGTTCGAGACGAGCCAGACCTGATCGCTACTCAGATCCAGGCGCTGCAGCCAGTACGCCGCACCGACGAGCACGCTGACGGAAACCCCGGAAGCCAGTACCCAGAACAGCCCAGCAGGTCCCGCTATGCCCATCTGGGCGACGAGCACGACACCCAGGACGGCACCCGTTGCAACGATGTAGCCTTCGCCTAAACTCCGTTTCGAGACGTACATTGGTCCTGATTCTGGGATTGCAGCGACTGTCTGAACTCTCGGCCCACTATCTCCCTGTATTTCGATGTTTGATATCAGATGTGATAATAATTTGGGATGCCGTTAGTAACTGTATACGTTCAACACGACTAAAACCACTGAAGTCTCGAAAACGCAGGGGAAATCGCGATAGAGATCCAGACCACTCGCGACCGGTCTCATTATCAACGTTGAAATTGGGGCGACGAGATCCACCATCTCTGCCCCAGAATTTCGTCATTTGACGTATACAAATTTAACTATTATCGTATCCACGTAGGTGTAATGTCTCCGAGAGCCTATCGACAGTCGGACGACTACACAGAGCCAACACCCGGAACGGATTTCCTGTGTCCGGGTTGTGCGGGACCACTCCGGCGAGAAGGACCATCACTTCGGTGTCAGGAATGTGGACACACGCCCCGACACGGTGCGGATTGAGACGGACAGTGATGTCGGGGCATTAGACGTTTCCTTCGCCGATTCCGTTCGGACGGTCAGATAAATTCAGAGTTTTGCGGGCCGTTCGTGACGTGGATCTCGAACGGTTGCGTGCTCGCGTCGTCCTGCTCTACGAGATGCCAGTAGGTTTCAGCCAACTCCTCGGGGTCGAGGAATGTCTCGTCCGCCCGGTCGGGCGCCATCTCCCGGGCGTTCGGACCGTCTATCTGTCCGTCGATAACGACGTGTGCGACGTGAACACCCTCGGGACCGAACTCCTGGGCCATATCCATCGCCATCCCACGAGCTGCGAACTTTGCGGCCGTGAACCCGATAGTTCCACCGAGACTTCGAACTGATGAGGTTGCGCCGGTGAAGATGACAGTGCCGCTGCCGGTCTCACGCATGTCGTCGACCGCCTCTTGCGAACAGACGAACGCGCCCCGGCCGTTGACTGCCCACGCTCGCTCAAACTCCTCGACATCGGTGTTGAGTAGCCCTGACCAGGAGGCAGCGCTAGCGTGGTTGACGAGTACGTCGACTGACCCAAACACGTCTCTAACTTCCGCGAACGCCTCATGGATTTGATCGACATCCGTGAGGTCAGTCTGGACTGCAAGTCCCTCACCGGGTTCTGGGAGGTCGTCGGCCAACTCCTCGATGTAGTCTTCAGACCGCGCAAACAGCGCGACTTGACAGCCCTCGGTGGCGAATTTTCGTGCTAACGATTCGCCGAGTCCAGGTCCGACACCAGCCACGACGGCAGTGCGTGTCATACTGGACCGTCGGCCGCTGGCTGTAAAACCGTGGTGCCGGTAGAATGGTTACATATATTTCCGACCAGTCTCAGCTATTGGCATCTCTCCGCGTAGATGCGGAGGTTTATACGCGAGAGCACCTTCCTCTTTAGTCCGGGCCTTACGGCCCGTTCGGGTGGTTTGGGACTGAGGATAGTCCATAATAACCACCACTTTAGGGCCTGTACTGATGACACAGGCCCGATTCTACACGACGCGGAGTCACATCTCATATGCCGGCCACCGATGGGTGTATTTCGGACCGCACCGTATGGTAGTTGCAGCGACCACGGGAAATCTAGAAGCCGAGCGGCGACTGACGGAATCTGAACACCGGATGACCTACCCAACATTTATAATAAGTAATATGATGTTAAAAACTATTTTATAATCTGCTACTGAAAGGCTACTTGCCGCATGGTTGCGGCCAGGTTTGACGATCGCAGAGCAGTCGAGAGACCGGATGGGAATTCGACCCCTGTTACTCACACAGACCCTCTCCCCCCACCCATCTGGCTATCGACCCTGTATTTCTCCTGGAGAAAATACCTGAAAATAGGTATTAGGACCATCTTATGCAGTTAAACAGCCGGTACGCATTTTATACACTGGTGCGTGTTCCTCTCTGTGCCGGGTTGCTGGAACGGCACATGTCCAATCTCCGGGGGGAGAGACAAACCAGCTTTTTCACTCGACTCTGACTTTTCGGTTCGTTCCTGGAACCACTGGGGAAACAAACGCGAGTGTGGACGGCGCAGCGACGCCTACTGGCACCCGCCCGTTCGGATCGTAACCGAGCGATTCATGTCTAGCGTGACTGCCCGAGTGACTCGTCTCCTTGGGATGGCTCGCACCCACAGAGGACGTACGTGATCCGGCGCCAGGATTCGACGCCCGAGTGCTCGTCATTGGCACTCTCCTTGCTTTCCTCGCGTTCCTTGCGATCTGGCACGATTTCCGGGTGCATCACCTCCTGCCGACGTTCCCGCTGGTGATGGTCCTGCTCGCCGATGCTTTGAAACCAGATCCTGGTATATTGTGCAAGAGGCTCAGCATACATGTCTCTGCGGGACTACTACCTTACTCTCCCTCGATCGCTTCGGTAGCCGCAACACACCATTATCGTTCTTAACAGCAGCGATAGTCCGCTGCTTGCTGGTCCCACTGATACGCTTTTCCAGTGCTTCGCTGTGGCGATGGAGAATCTCTGTAGCTCGTCGTTCACCGACTCCTTCGACGGACATGAGTTCGCCCCTGTCGGCCTGGACGATCTCGCTAATGCTGATACTCTTTTGCCATCGTCTCATACTGTCGGACGTAAGCCTTTCAAGAATTTCGCCACCCCGGGGTGGCGAATATCTTTACGAAGTTACGTCCAACAGTATCAGCAATAGAGTGGTTCAGATCGAATTCCTTCTTGATGGCCTTTCCAAGTTGTGAAGCTCTTTCTCTTCCTTCGATTCTCGGTCAGTTGCTGCAACACGCCAAACGAACTCCCGACGGATGTCCTCCATCACTTCGTCGAGCGGAGAAGCAGACCTGTCTCTTCTTCAGTGGCGATACCTGAGTGGATGTCCTGAACGCCGTTAATCGTTCGGGGTGGTCACCCTTCGTGTCGGTCACGTCCGGATTCCATGCCGGAGCGCATAAACGCCGCCAGGATGCGGCCGATGCTGGAGTCGCCGGTCCAGAGCGCTTCTTCCTCGACGGGCGCGTCATCGGTTTTGGCGGCGAGCAACACGGTACCGTCGTCGACCATCAGCGCCCGTCCGGCAAAGTCCGCGGGGTTGTCTTCGGACATGACGAAGACAGTTACCGGATCGTCGGCAAAGGTGTCATCAAGTGACCGGTCGGCGGTCACGACAGTCACGTCAGCACCATCGGTCCCTACGGCACGGAGCGCGTCCGCGATGGCCGCGGTCGTCGCCCCCACGGTCGGGGAGACGAAGACGACAGTATGGTCCGCCGACCGCACCAGCGCCGTAATCCGGTCGTCGATCGGCTGGCGACCGCGGAGCGTCGAGACGTCCTGTCCGCCCGCGCGGTCGGTCTCGGTCGCACGTATCGATTCGAGGCGGTCGAACGCCCGTGAAGTCTCCCGCTCGAGGCGTTCGGTCAGGAGCGCACGCGCCGTCGATAGCTCGACCGGCCGGTACGCCTTCGGTGACGACTGGACTATTTCGACGAGACCCCGATCTGCCAGCTTGTCGGCCGCACCGTACACCTGTGACCGGGGCACCTCCGAGAGTTCGCTCACCTCCTGGGCGGTTCCGCTGCCGAGTTGCTGGAGGGCGACGAACACCTGCGCCTCGTAGTTGGATAGCCCCAGCGTTCGCAACGCTTCGACCGCCTTACGCTCACTCATTGTCCCTCTGTCGTCGCTTGTGACTTGATTTCATTATTGCTCTCCGGTTCCATGATGCCGGCTGTCGAGGATAGAAGTAAATATAGTAGATATCTACAAACACTTAATAACTCCGCGGGAGGAGAGATTGACAACAAGGGATCACAAGTGTATGGAATCGAGTCTGGAAAGCGGTGCCTCGCTGGGCGAATGCCACCACGTGAGAGGGGTGGATGCTGAGTATGGCCGGTAAGCGTTCGCGCTGGTACGCAGAACAGATTGCGACACACAGCAAACTCGTCATCGTCGCCGTGCTGGCACTCACTGCAGTCGTCGCGGCGGGAACGGCGTTCGGGGGCGCGGGCGAGCAGGATATCGGCGGCTTCGGCGTTGAGTCCGAGGAGACCGACGCACAGGATTTCGTGCGGGAAAACTACGGCGGTGACGAGGGCGTCGCTGCCCAGCTCGTCGTCCGCAACGATGGCGGCGACGTGCTGACCCGGGATTCACTGCTCGAGGGTCTGTATCTCCAGCAGGAGATACGCGAAAACGGGACGCTGAACGCGACGCTGGCAGCGCCGGGATTCATCGGCATCGAGAACATCGTTGCGACGGCAGCCGTTGCCGAGGACACACGACAGCCACCGACTGGTCAGCCGTCGCTTTCCACACAGATTGACGCGCTCGAATCACGTGACGATGAGGCGGTCGAACAGCTACTCGCCGAGGTTCTCGACCCCGAGAGCAACGCGCTGGGCCAGCAGGACCCCTACAAGTTCCTCCCCCGAAGCTACGAGCCGGGGTCGACGACAGCCTCGGCACGGTTGACCCTCGTCGCACAGGCCGACAACAGCGGGGAAGACGAGAATCCACAGGCCGCATACGACGCACAGGTGGTCATCGATCGGCTGGCACAGGACCGGTTCGACGACGCGTTCGTGTTCGGCCAGGGGATTCAGGACGACGCCTCCTCACGGGCGACCGGCGACAGTTTCGCCATCATCACGCCCTTCGCGCTCGTCCTCATCGTACTCGTTCTCGGCATCACGTATCGAGACTTGCTCGATATCCTGCTCGCATTCGTGGGTATCGGCGTCGTACTGGCGTGGCTCGCCGGTCTCATGGGGTGGCTCGCTATCCCGATGAACGTCATCCTCATCGCCGTGCCCTTCCTGCTCATCGGCCTGAGTATCGACTACGCGCTCCACGTCGTGATGCGATATCGTGAGGCCCGTGAGGGAACACTCGACGGGGACGGTGAGGAGACGCGGGAGCGTTCTATCCGCACCGCGATGACGGTTGGACTCGGGAGCGTCGTGCTGGCGCTCGTCGCCGCGACTGTCTCGACGGCCGTCGGCTTTCTCTCGAATGTCGTCAGTCCGCTCCCGGCGATTCAGGACTTCGCGGTTCTCAGTGCCGGTGGCATCCTCGCCACGTTCGTCGCCTTCGGCGTCTTCCTCCCGGCGCTGAAAATCGAGGTCGACGGGTTCGTCGAGAACCGACTCGGCCGGAGCCGACGGAAATCCGCCTTCGGTGTCGATAGCGGGCGGGCAAACGCGGTGCTCGAACGGTTGGCCGGGCTCACGACCCGCACGCCGGTCGCTATCGTCGTCGTCGCGCTGCTCCTGGCCTCGGCGGGTGCCTACGGCGCGACGGGCATCGATACGGAGTTCAACCAGGCCGACTTCCTCCCGCAAGATGCCCCCGACTGGACTGAATACCTGCCGGGTGGGCTGGCTCCGGACACCTACACTATCGCCGAGGATTTCGACTATCTCAGCAACAACTTCCAGCTTCGGGGAGACGGTGGTCAGTCGCAAATACTGATACGCGGCACCGTTTCCGATCCCGCAGTCCTGCAGGCACTCGATGACGCGGGAGCGGGCGTCGAATCGGACAGTTCCGTCCAGCTCCGCCCCGACGGACGAGCGGCGGTCGACGGGCCACACACCGCGATTCGGGACGTTGCGGCCGACAACGAGACCTTCGCCGCGCTGGTCGCGGGCAACGATTCGGACGGCGACGGCCTCCCCGATTCGAACGTCTCGGCAATATACAGCGCGCTGTTCGCTACTGACCAGCAGGCCGCTAGCCAGGTGCTCAGTCGCGCCGACAACGGCACCGTCACCTCGACGCGCTTGCTCATCTCGGTCCGGAGTAGCGAATCGGCACAGACTATCGCAGCCGACACCCGCGCGTACGCCGACCGGATCGAAGCCGACGGTGCCGGTATCAGCGCGGTTGCGACGGGTGGTACGGTCACGACCGCCGTCATTCAGGACGCGCTGCTGGAGACGCTGGTCGAGGCATTCGCGGTGACGCTCGTCGTAATCCTCCTGTTCCTGACGGGACTGTTCTGGGCGCGCTACCGGTCGCTATCGCTGGGCGCGGTGATCCTCCTCCCGGTCGTGGTCTCGCTGGCGTGGCTACTGGGCGCGATGTCGCTGCTCGGTATCGCCTTCAACAGCGAAACGGCCGTCATAACCAGCCTCGCCATCGGGCTGGGTGTTGATTACAGCATCCACGCCGGCGAGCGCTTCGTTGACGAGCGCGAGAAACGCGACCAGCTCACGACAGCGGTCCGGCGGATGATTACCGGCACGGGCGGAACCTTGCTTGCCAGCGCCGCCACGACCGCTGCCGCCTTCGGCGTTCTCGCCTTTGCGCTCTCGCCCCCGCTCCAGCGCTTTGGCATCGTCACTGGCATGGCAATTCTGTTCGCCTTCCTCGCTGTCGTGGTCATGCTCCCCGGACTGCTCGTCCTCCGGGAGCGGGCGCTCGTGCGGTGGGAGCTGCGAGACTAGCTTTCCGTCATTGGACAGTCAGCGTCTGGCTTCGAATGTCCGCCGTTCGGGGAATTCTCGGCGATAGTATAGATGAACCTACTGGTTCTTGTCATCGAGTATCCGCCAGTGTACCAGCCTTCGTGTGGACCGTTTCTCCTGTCTACGAGGCCATCGCAGCCCTTGGTGTGCCAGCCGTTGTTGTCCAGACTGGCTCGCTTGTCCTCACTCTCCTGCTTGTCGCCTTGAGACGCCGAAGCAGACTGACCGTCGTCCTTTTTTTTTTGATTGTTGCTCATGGGATCTGCGGTACAGGATTGATCGTATTAGAGTGATTTTGCCCAGTCGATGGCTTCGGTTCGGTCCTCGGTAGCGAGCGTATCGAGATCGCCGACATCAACTTTGCCACGGAGGCTGATTGCCTTGATGCCGTCAGCGACGACCGCCCAGCGATCGACATTCGACTGGTTGAGCCGTTGACCGGTCTCTTCCCATACTTCGAACACGTCGCCGGTGAACGGATCGTCAAGCTTGCCGACCGTCACCATCCCATCGATGTCATGCGTCTCAAGCAACTCTTCGAATATTGGATACGCATCTTCGCGGAACGCCGCCAGTTCCATGCCCGGAAGAAACTCCCAGACCATCACGTCGCTATCGACTTCAACTGTCCAGCCGTCACCGGTTTTCGAGGTTCCCATAATTAGAGCTCCTCAAATAGATATATAAGTAATTGGTAACCACATAGTAATGATATTCAGTGGCTACTATAGCGTCCATCTGCGAAATGCTGGATGACATTGAGGCGACTACGATACTCGATGTCGACGGGGGGTCTCGACGGGTATGAGGTCAACCGCGAGATTCTGACGATTCTGAACGAGTTGATCACGAACGCCGTCAAGCATACCAAGAGTTCCGACCCGAGGGGGCGCGTCGTTGTGATAGCCAGTGGCGACAGCGAGATTCGGTTCTCGGTGGAAGATAACGGACCAGGGCTGGCCTCTCAGGAACAGCGCATCCTGACTGAGGATGAAGAAACGCAACTCAGCCACAGTAGCGGGCTCGGCCTTTGGATGGTGACATGGATCGCGACTACTGTGGAGGAACTGTGACGGCTGACGTCGATTCCGACGGGACCACGATTCACGTCTTTGTCCCAATGTAGCCCCCGAAAGTGTCCGAGAGCTTTTGAGGATGAGTTTCCCGACACAGGAGTGAAATCCGCCACCTCGGCATAGTGTTCTGTTCAGTGAATTTAGTGAGCGGTCGATACAGAAGGTGTAGTCGGCAGGCTCAGATGTGGCAATCTTTCTATTAAGATTATTATGAATACGCGAGTATCATATACGTATGCTCGTTGAGGATCTGATGCAGACGGACATCGTCACATCTGATATCGAAGAGACGGTTCGGGGAGCGGTAGAACAAATGCTCCGCAATCATGTTGGGAGTGTAGTCGTGGTGAACAACGGCAATCCGACCGGGATCGTCACTGAAACAGACATCCTCAAAGTTGGCTACGGTACTGAAAGCTGCTTCGGCGATATCCCGCTTGAACTAGCGATGAGTCAGCCACTGGTAACCATTGCACCCGACAAATCGCTTCGAGCAGCGATGCGAACGATGAGGACCGAGAACATCAAAAAACTCCCCGTCCAAGACGGGATCGATTTAGTCGGTATCCTGACAATGGTTGACATCACCCGGGAATACAACGACATCGTGAAAGAGATCCACGCTATGGAACAACCAGCGGGACTCAGTGAAGCCGAACTCCGGGGGCTCAGCTCTCGGCGTGAGTGAAACAGACGGAGTGGTATAACCCCCCCTCTAAGGTAAGTCGGCGAGACACTCATGTGAGTGTACTCTCAAACCCATTACGTGCTCTAAATCTTGTTGCCTCTAACACACAGTGAGTAAACCAGACATACAGCCTCTCGCTCAGTAGGCCTGTGTATTAGGTGTTACTCAGCTTTGAACGTTGAAGTAGGAGCGTGACGTAGGCGGTAGCGAACACGGATGATGCCGATTACGGACTTCTTGTCGTGCACGCACGTGTTCGACGAGTTTGAGTCGTTGTCATCTGCGCAATGT
>NZ_JBBENW010000030.1:0-23549 GCF_037645885.1 Salinibaculum salinum
AAAGAAGCCGTGTACAACCTTCTCTCGTGGGTTCGAGACAACGATGATCGTGGCGTCGATGACCTTATGCAAGAGATCGACCATCTTTTCGTTCACTCAACAGCCGACACTAACGTTCAAAGCTGAGATCCGGATTAAAACGGCCGATAGAACAGTTAATCCGGCTTAATTCGGAGGGAAGACGAGTTGAACGCTTTCCCCCTTGAAGTCCCTCTGGCCACCAGTGTCGAGTGCAACATGAAGCTAACAAAGACCGTCGGCGTGCTGTTCGCTGTGCTGCTGGTCGCCACCGCAGGTGCCGCAGCACTGCCGGGTAACGCGCCCACCGACTCACAGGCTGGACAGGCAGACAATCAGACCGACGCTGCAGACGAAGAGGCAAACGAGTCCGCGGACGCGGGCCCCGGGATGAGCAACAGTGCAAACTCGGCAGCTGACGACCGCGCCGGCGAGAACAGCGACGATCGGCGTGGCCCGCCGACCGACATGCCCGAGCAGGCACCCGACTTCGTGAGTCAGATTCACGAACTCGTTCACCAGCACCTCGACGGTGACCTCGACAATCTCGGCGAGCAGGTGAGCGATCTGGTCGGCGCTGACGACGAGGAGGCTGACGAAGAACAGGACGATGCTGACAGCGAAGAAAGCGACGACGCGGACGACAGTGAGGATAGCGAAGAGACCGACGACGCTGACAGCGACGACGAGACGGCTGACGGCGACTCCGTATAAATCCTCCCCCCTGAACGAAGTCCGCTGACGCTCCTGACGACGACGAACGCGACGCTTTTTTACGTGCGTGTCGAACGTTGAGTCATGGCTGCGCCCACGAGCGAGGAGTACGACCTCGACCGAAAGCGAGCGGCGCTGTACATCCTGCCGTTCGTCCTGCTGGGCATCGGCAATCTGCTCCTCCTGCTGGGCTGGGGACTGCGGCCGCTGTGGGCCTTTTTGATTCTGCCGCCAATCCTGTTCGTGAGCGTGCTGGGCTACATCGCGTTCAGAACGGGACTTGCCGGGAACCGCCTCGAAGAGGAGACGGCCGCCGACAGCAAGTAGTTACTCCAGAAGGTCGTCGACGGCAGCGCGTGCGGCCAGCGTCGCGTCCTCGGCCACGCGGTCGATGTCCGCCTGGCTGTCGGGCGCATTGAAATAGATGTCGACCTCGAGGATACCGTCGTCGAACGAGACAGTGATATCGAGGTCCTCGACGTTCGACCGAGAGAGTCGTGAGAAGACGACATCTTCGGCGGCCGCTGCGGCCGTCTGGACGACCTCGTCGTCGGTGGGGTCGTCCGTCGAAGCCATTTATGCGCCGCCAGCGCCGGGTCCGCCCATCGGGCCGCCACCGGCACCGCCGAGCATCTGCTGGAGTTCTTCCTGCAGTTCCTCGAACTGCTCCTGGACGCGCTCTTCCTGCTTCTGGAGGGTTTCGACGCGTACTTCGAGGCTGTCGACCTTCTCTTCGAGGTCGGATTCTGCCTCGTCGTAGTCCGTCTTCACGAGCAGTTCGCCGACTTCGCGGTACATCGTGGTGTCCTCGTCGACGTTCTCGAGTTCGTCGAGTGCCGTCTCGGACTCGCTGAGCTGTGTCTCTGCCTGCTGTTTCTGTGCAGCGACCTGCTGGGCCGTCTCCTGAAGGTCCTGCAGTTCTTCGAGTTTCTCCTGTGCTTCCGGCGGAAGGTTACCCTGCATACCCATCACCTGGGTGTCCGCCGTGGTAAACCCTTGCTTTCGGGACTAGAGCGTCGCCACGGACAGCGGTCACACCACAGCGTCACCGGTCTGTTCGGCGACAGTAACCAGCGTACACCAGGTGTTCAGCCCAGCACGGAGGGCAACGAGGTCTGCCGCATAGACCGTGAGTTCGAGTGTTGCACCATCGCGTGTGAGCGAGACGGTCGAGCGGTCACCGTCGATGTCGCCGATTTCCGGACGGATAGAACGCTCGACACGGCTGGCACGCTCGGCGTCGTCGTACTCGAAGGTCAGAACAGCGTCGTGGTTACTCGACGGAGACTTCTTTGATGTCACGGCTGCGCTCCTTGAGGAGCACGCGGTGGCCACAGTACGGACAGCGGACGCCACCGTACTCGTCGAGCGTGACGTCGCGCTTGCATCGGGAACACTTGTAGCTCATGTGTGATAACCAGGGCTGGAGACCCTTATTCTTCGTCCTCGCCGAGTGCGGCGCGAATCGAGCGCGTGACGGTCTCGCCAGCGGGCGTCTCCGGGGAGTAGGCACCACCGGTGAACGTGTAGCCACACGCCTGGCACGTCCAGACGCCAGTGCCCTGCCGGTCGACGCGGTCCTCTCCACAGTCGGGGCAGGTGTGGTCTGCGTTCATGTTCGCCTCGATATCGGCGACGCGTCGTCGGGAGACGCGTCCGTACCGTGCGCCAAAGCGGCCGTCGCTGCCGGTCCGGCCCTTCTGTTCGCTCATAGTACCGTACTGTCTGCGTACCGCCCCAATAACCCCTACGATTCACAGCGGGAACGAGATGCCAAGCATCCGAGCCAGCCGAGCATTTATTACCGAAGGGTAGACCAGCCCAGTCCGTGCTCTGAGAGATATCCCGGCGTGGGCAGCGATTGTGCGACACGCCACGCCGGGAGCCAGTCGGAAGACGTGTCGCCTGTCAATCCTGCAGTTCGGCCTCGACCAGCGCCTCGTTCAGGTCTGCTCGAACGTACTCACCGAGGTCACGCTCACCGGCCGTGGTGACGACGCGGTTCTCCTGAACGCTCGACCCGTCGCGAACGAGCAGACGGACGTTCCCGTTGTCGTCGGCGCGCGTCGCCTTGGCTCGCAGCCCCGTCCGGGACCCCGACCCCCCTGCGTCGATTGGGCCCGGAATTATCTTCTTGACGTGCGGATGGTCGGCGACGACTTTCAGCGCGTTACGACCCTGACGGCCGCCGATGAGCGTCGAGTGTGAGCCACCCAGTTTCTCGGCGACGGAGGCTTCGACCACCTCCAGCGACGGCTCCCCCTGTCGTTCGACGACGTATTCGACGGGGTCCTCGGCAGCGACGCGGTAGAACTCGTAGCGCAACTCCGCTCGAACCGCCCGCAGTACGTCGCGGTCGCCGGTCGCGTACACCTCTTCCGGGCGCTTGCGGCGCACTTCGTCGGCAATCAGGCTGGCGAAGTTCCGCAGTTCCGTGAGTTCCTGCTCGCTGTCCTCTGGTTCGGGGGTCGTCGTCACGACGCGGCGACCGTGAACTGTCTCACCGTCGAGCGTCGTGACCGTCGCGCGCTCGCGCCCGAGTTCGAGAACGACGGTGTCGGCGTTTGCCGTGTGACAGACCAGACAGTAGTCGCCGGGTCTGTCGAGTGGCGTGGTACACTGCCGACACTTCATACCAAGAGATAGGCGGACGAATCCCGATAAGCAGCGTGCTTTACCGGTCGTCGGGGTCCCGCTTCAGGTACTCTCGCATGAGAACCGTCGCGTACGAGCCCTTCGGCAGGTCGAAGCAGAACGTCAGGGGGTCGCGTTCGACGGTAAGGTCAGTCTGGACCGCGATGGCGCGACGCGTCCCCTCCGAGTGGAACTCGCCAGGCTGGTCGAAATCAGTGGGTTCGATTCCGACCTCGTCCAGCACCGCACGCTCGATGTCGCCTGGTTCACCATCGGCCAACTCCGTCTCGGTGCCGACGAGTGGTGCAGTCACGAACGCCCGTCCGCGTTCGCAGTGGCGGGTAATCGAATCGAGTCGCTTCTCGGTCACCCGCTGTGTGCGGCTGGTGTCCGGAAGCGTCAGCCCCTCAGGTGCGTCGCTGTCGGTAAAGCAGACCACGTCCCCGACCACAGGTGTCGTGAACGGTAGTCCACGTTCGAGCCGTTCCGACAGAATTCGGTTGAAGACGTACGACTGGGCAGCGTTGACGAACAGCTGCTGGAGGTTGGTCGGTACCGCCTCCAGTGCAGCCCGGAAGTCTTCGGAGTCTTCGTCGCCAGCACTCTCGACCAGCCTGTGGAGCATCGACCGCTCGTAGCCGAGATGTCGGGGAAACACGTCGAGTGCAGCCTGCCAGTCGCCAGTCTCGGCGACGGCACGCGCTTCCCGGGTCTGTTCGGGTTCGCGATCGTGCGGGTTCCCAACGTAGGCCATGACCGCGCCTTCCCAGTCATCGCGAGCGATTGCCAGCCCGACTTCGTGTGTGACAGGTCGAATGCTCCCGAAGCGTTGCTGGCCGAAGTAGTTGGGGACCGCAACGGTCGCATCCTCGGCAGAGTTCATACCGTCGACGCCAGCGAACGCGCGCAGGTCGTCGGTGATGTCGTCGACGTTGTCGGGTGTCTCGGGATTTCGAACCGTTATCTCGAAGCGGTTGCCAGCGAGGTCGCCGAACAGAATGGGGCGGCCGGCCCGACCAATAATTTCGATGTCGACATCCGAGAGTTCGGGAATATCCTCGGAGTCGATACCGTCGACAGAGAACAGTTGGGTCGTGACGGCGCGCTTGTCCTTGGTTCCGGCCCAGGAAACCCGTTCGCGAGAGATGCCGAGACGGTCAGAGAGCGCACCGGCGAAGTCGTTGGTGTCCCAGTCGCGAAGCGTCGCGCGAACCACGAGATGTGGATAGGCGGCGGGGTCGGCATCGACCGGTTCCGTGTCGAACAGTTCGATTTCGGTCACACAAAAGTCGGCGGGTGAATCGCGGAGGCGACCGCCGATACCGTCGGCGTCGCTGACGTAGTACTCGATGCCGACCTGCCGTTCGATATCGTGGGCCTCGCGCATCCGTTCAGCGGAACCCACGGTTCGGCCTAATAAACACCTGTCGAGAAAAGGCCCGACGTCGTTAGAGCAACTCGGTCACGTCGTCGAACTTCTCGATGTCGACGCCGTCTTCGGTGATTGTCGCCAGCGCCAGTCCATTCCCAGAGCCGGTGTCACGCTCGGTGGCGGCGTTGACCGCGCGTGCGGCGAGGGTCTGGGCCTCTTCGAGAGAGAGGTCGTCGTCGTACTGGTTCTCGAGTGCACCGTGGGCGAGTTGCATCCCGCTACCGGTGACGGTGTAGTCGTCAGCCATGACACCGCCGGCCGGGTCGATGCTGTAGACGTGGCTGCCCTCGTCATCGACACCACCCAGAATCGGGTTGATGGCGAAGAAGGGACCGCCGCGGGCGAAGTTGCCCGAAAGCGTCGCCAGCGCGTGAATCGACATCGGCTCGTCACGGCGCGTCTCGTAGAGGCTGGCCTCCGAGCGCAGCGTCCGGATGAAAGACTGTGCGCCACCGACGGAGCCGACGAGCGTGAGCGCCGCGGTCGGGTGAATCTGCTCGACCTTGACGACGTTCTTGTTCGAGACGAAGCGGCCGCCGAGCGAGGCACGGCGGTCGGTCCCGATCACGACGCCGTCGGGCGTCGTGATGCCGACGGTGGTCGTGCCGGTTTTGGCGACGGTGTCGTCGTCTGCGCCGGACTGGTTCGATTCCTGGAACGGTGCGAGTTCGGGTTCGTAGGGGTCAGTCGTGTCCATCATTGGTCCTCACTGTCGATACCGCGTTCGTCGAGGTGCGTCGCGACCTCCTCCGACGAGAGCGTGCTGAACTGCTCCGTCTCGACGTCGACCGTCGCGACGTGGACGCCTTCGGGGTTGAGGCCGTCCTCGCTGGCCTCGGCCATCGCTTCCAGCGTGAGGCCGATACCGCCCTGCAGGTCCATCTCGGGCGAGTACTCCTCTTCGAGGTGGCCCATGATGTCGTCGCGGCCGCCGCCGACCGCGGTGGCCTGCCACTCGTAGGGCGTCCCGGAGGGGTCGGTCTCGAACAGGCGCGGTTCGCCATCTTCGATACCACCCACCAGCAGGGCAACGCCGAACGGTCGCGCGCCACCGGTCTGGGTGTACTGTTGGACGTGGTCGGTAATCGACTTGGTCAGTGTCTCCACGCCAACGGGTTCGTCGTAGCGGAGGCGGTTAATCTGTGCTTCCTGTCGCGCCACGTCGACGAGTTTGCGCGCGTCGGCGACGTGACCGGCGCTGGCGACGCCGACGTGGTCGTCGATCTTGTGCAACTTCTCGATACTCTCGCGCTCGATGAGCGGCGAGCGAATCTGTCGATCTGCCGCGAGCACAACGCCGTCTTCCGTCCGAACGCCGACGCTCGCACTCCCGCGCGAAACGGCCTCGCGGGCGTACTCCACCTGGTAGAGTCGCCCGTCCGGCGAGAAGATAGTGATACCACGGTCGTATGCCTGCTGTTGGTTATCTTGCATTGTATCGGGGGGATGTTCTACTCACCCGAGGTAAGGGATAGTTCTATATAGGCCTTCTGACGCCTGCAAACACGGCCCGTTGCGGTCAGTACAGCGAGAGATCACCGGTCACGGCATCGATTCGATTATCAGCGGCGGGGCCGACCGCGAGCGCACTCGCCGTGCCGGGTTCGAGTTCGGTGTGTCCGGCGTCCCGGACGATAGCGTGAGGGAGCCGCTCGGCTTTGGCCTTCTCCGCGAGTTCGAACAGCGCCTGCTCGCCGTTGGCCTGGAGGACGACCTTCTTCTGGCCGCCGCCTTTCCACTCTTTCTGGTCGCTGGCGGGGGCGTCCTCGTAGGCCATCAACGAGGCGTGGGCGACCTGCGCGGCGAGTTTTCCCTCGCCCATCCCGAGGTCTGCACGGGCGACAATCGCCTGCTTCATACACTCTCTGGGGGCTGGCGGTACTAAGGGCTGACCGTCTGGGCAATCTGGCCAGGGACGACCGGGAGATTTTAACGCCCCACGGACGGTGAGAGAGGTATGATACTCTCGGACGCGGACATCACGCGGCGGCTGGACGAGGGGAGCCTCGTCGTCGAGCCGCTCGACGACCCCGAGCTACAGATTCAGCCTGCCAGCGTCGACCTGCGACTGGGCCAGACGTTTCTCGAATTCCAGCACGCCAACATTCCCTGTATCCACCCCAACAGCGAGCAGGAAGTCGAGGAGTACGTCGAAGAAACTGACGTGGGCACTGACGGCGAGTACGTCCTCCACCCCGGTGATTTCGTGCTGGGGACGACCTACGAACGCGTCGAGATTCCGGACGATCTCATTGCGCACGTCGAGGGGCGCTCCTCACTGGGCCGACTCGCGATTGTCGTCCACGCGACGGCCGGCCTCTGTGACCCCGGTTACGAGGGACAGATTACGCTCGAACTCTCGAATCTCGGGCGCGCACCGGTGTCGCTCACTCCCGGAATGCGCATCTCGCAGTTGACCTTCACCGAGTTGAAGACACCCGCCGACCGGCCCTACGGTGCCGAGCGCGGGTCGAAGTACCAGGGCCAGCGTGGGCCGCAGGCGTCGAAGATACAGGGCGATAGAGAGTTCGGAGGCGACCAATGAGGACCGCTTGCGTGTCCGAATCCGGCGGCGAGAAACGAAGTGGAGTTCGGAGGCGACCAATGAGGACCGCTTGCGTGTCCGAATCCGGCGGCGAGAACGAAAGGAAGTTCGGAGGCGACCAGTAACAGATGCACTTCATCGAAGAACTCGTCGTCGACGAATTCCTTCCGACGTTCCGGTCGCTGCTGGCCGAGCAGTTGCGCGAGCAGGGACTGACCCAGAGCGAGGTGGCAGACCTGCTCGGTATCAGTCAGAGCGCCGTCTCGAAGTACGTCCACGGCGAGGTCGGGCGCAACGAGCGCCTCGTCGCCGACGAGCGCGTTCGCGACCTGGTCGACCGGCTGGCCGATGGTCTGGCCGACGGCAGCATGACCACGACCGAAGCGCTGGTCGAGGCAGAAGTGTGCATCCGTGAACTCGAACAGGGTGGGACGCTGGCGGACCTCCACGCCGAAGCAGTCCCGGAACTCGGGGACTACGGCGCGGACTTTGCGGTCCACGACTCCGACAGCCGACTCCGCGAGGCCGGCCGCGTGCGCGCCTCGGTCCGGCAGGGGCTTCGCATTCTGGAAAACACCGGCGGATTCGCACCGTTGATTCCCGCCGTGGGGTCCAATCTCGTGGAAGCACTGCCCGACGCCGAGCGAATCGAGGACGTGGCCGGCGTCCCCGGACGCATCCTTGACGTGGGCGGGCAGGCGACGGTGCCGGGCGAACCGGAGTTCGGCGTCAGCCAGCACGTCGCGAACGTACTGCTCGCAGTACAAGCCGCCGGTAGCGACGCACGGGCGGCGCTCAACGTCGCCTACAGCGAGGAGACAGTCGACGCACTCGACGCGTCGGGGCTGACCGTCGCGGAGTTCGACGCCGAAGCTACCCTCGAAGACGGTATCGCCGCTGCACTCGAAACGGCGCCCGACGCAGACGTACTCTACCAGACTGGTGCGATGGGTATCGAACCAATCGTCTACATTCTCGGCCCAGATGCCGTGACCGTCGCGGAACGGCTCCGCACGATTGCATGAGCGACGCCGCCCAGTGTTTCTACGGGCGGTGGGCTCGACTCTACGACCGACTGGCCGACCTGCCTGGTCTCCGTTCGTGGCGCGCGCAGACGGCCGCGATGCTCGACCTCTCTCCGGGAGAGACAGTCGTCGAGATGGGATGTGGCACCGGTGCGAACGTCCCACACCTCCGCGAGCAGGTGGGGCCAACTGGCCGCGTCGTCGGCATCGATCTCACGCGAGAGATGCTCACGCAGGCGCGTACCCACCCCGAACGCGTGGGGCAGGGAGTCGACTACGTGCAGGCCGACGCAACGCGCCTGCCAGTCGACGACGCCGATGCCGTGCTCGCGACCTTCGTCGTCGGGATGTTCGACGACCCCGCGACGGCAGTCAGACGGTGGTGTGACCTCGTCGGCCCGGGCGGCCAGGTTGCGCTGTTGAACTTCCAGCGGAGCGACCACACCCTGGCCGCGCCGATCAATCTTGCCTTCGAAGGATTCGTTCGACTCTCGTCACCTGGCAAGCGGTTCTCGCGGTCCTCGCACGCCGCGACGTTCGAGCAACGGGTCGGTCGAGCACGGGAAGCGCTGGCCGAGCGGACAGAACAGCGCCACTTCGAGACGTTCGCGGGTGGGTATCTCGGCGTGCTGGTCGGTCGCGTCGAATAATTAGGGCGCGTACAGGTCGGCGTGTGTCTCGCAGAATTCGGGGTCACGGAGCTGCGCTTCGACGACGCCCGGCTGGCGATGGGGGTTGTGGAGTCGGCAGCACTCTTCGTCACAGAATGCCTCGCCGGTCGCCAGATAGTGGTGCGCCTGGAGGACGTAGCCTCGTAGCGCCTCGGTCGTTCGTGGGTCTTCGGCAACCAGAAACTCCCCTTCGACCTCGTTTTCGAGCACCTCTCGCGGCGGGGCATCACCGGAGAGCATGGCGTGTTTTTGCTGTTCCTTGTAGTACTGCTCGGGTTTTGCGGGGGCTTCGTAGAGGCCAGGCACAGAGACGAGTGCGGGCTGGCCGAGAACGTTCACGCGTTTGTGCCAGCGGCCGTCGTGGTCGCCCCACGTCCCGACCACGCGGTCGAGGAGTGGGACGTGGAGGTGGGCGAGATCTCGTTCGCTCTGGGGGGTGTGCTGGCCCAGACTCTCCTGAACCTGCAGGCCGTCGTAGATGACGCCGCCGGCGCGCTCGGGGTCCTCGATGGCCCGCTCCTCGTAGCGAACGATACCGAGCATCGTGTTGCCTGTTTCGCGGTCGTAGGGGTCGAGGACGCGCGCCTCGGCAAATGCCTCCGGTAGGTCATCGTCGGCGTAACAGGAGAGAAACCGGTCTCGCACCTCGACGGTAGCGTCGATACGTGGACGGAGCCACTCGGCGATGGCGTCGGCGTCTGCCTCGGTCGTTGGGGCGCGGTAGAGCGTTACCCGGTCAACGGGCGTGGCCGCTCCAGTGGTCATATGCAACGTACGAGTAAAGTGAAGAAAACAGTTTTTGCTTCGGTGACAGTCTCGAACAGCCCGAAACACTACCTCAGATCCACTCGTCGAGGTCGACGACAGTGTCGGACCGGAGCCACTCGCTTCTGGCTCCCGACTGGAGGATTGCGTCGCCGTTGCCCTCGGTGATGAGTCTCGGTTCCATGTCTGGATCGAGGGTCCCGAGAGAGACCAGTTGTGTACCTAACAAGTATGAAAGAGAGGGGCGACTGCCTCAGTCCTCGAAGACGGGGAATTCGATATCACTCTCCGCCGTCTCGGGGCGTTCGCCGGCGCGCTCGTACGCGTCGAGATAGTCGGCCACGTTCCAGGTGTGGTTCTCACCGGAGCAGGGGTACACACCACAGAGACCGTCGTCGTAGACAGCTAGACACATAATCGGAACTGTGAGAACGTCTTCTTTCCCACCGACGAGCGAGGAGGCGGTCCGGCGCTCGAACGGCGGCGTAATCGAGAGGTCGTGTTCTTTCGCCCAGAGCAAGTACTCTTTGTACACCTCGACAACGCGTGCGTGCTCGGTGTGTTCGGAGATAGCAACTTCGTCGGGCCAGGTTTCGACGGTGAACTCGTCGATTACGTCGTCTGCGCGCATGCTACTCAGGCGGTCGATGACGTCCGTCCGGGGACCACAGACGGGACGGCGCGTCCAGAGGACCATCTGGACCTCGTCGGACTCTTCCAGCGTTGCCTCCCCCCCAATAGTCGTACTTTCGTTTATTTTTGCAGTCATACGTTACTTGTTCAGCCAATTAAACGAACTGATGGTTGAATAAGTTTTTGCTTGAAGCCATATTGCGCTATATTTGGTCAAGTTGTTGTACGAAGCAGTGCCGCCAGAACGGATGATACCACTCCTCAGACTATCGGTATCGTTTTTCGCGCCGGAGCGGAAGGGAGACCCATGCCTGGCCCAGCCTTCCGTGAGGGAGAGCAGGTCGAACTGCGGCCTGTCGAGCCCAACGATTACGACTTCCTGGTATCGAACGCGAACACCCGTGATATCCGACTCGTGACCGACACGAACAGACCGCTGATTCGCGACGACGTGGCAGGCCTGGTCGAAGCCGACGATTCGGTACACTTTCTCGTCTGCGTGGACGGGGACCCAGTTGGTACCGTCTGGCTGTTCCACGAAACCGCGCTCCACGGCCGTGCCGAGGTCGGTTACTGGATAACGGCTGGCGAGCGTGGGGAGGGGTACGCTACCGAGGCCGTCACACTCCTCACGGAGTACGCGACGGCCGAACGCCGTCTTCGGCGACTCCTGGCACGGGTCTTCGAGGGCAACGACGCCTCAAAACGGGTCCTGGAGACGGTCGGATTCAAACAGGAGGGGACACTGCGCGAACACTACTACGTCGACGGGGAGTTCCTGGACGCGACACTGTACGGCTGGGTCGCAGACGGAAGTTGAGTATCAAAACCGTCGCGGCTGGGAGCCGGTGTGGTCAGTCGTCAGCCGGTTCCGCGCGCGTCGTCATCTCGACATCGTCGGCGTCGATACCGAGTTCGTCGATAGCCTCCTGTGCGGCGCGCTTGCCCGAGAGGAGCATGGCACCGAACGTCGGCCCCATCCGCGGGAGACCGTAGGTCGTCGCAGTCGCCATTCCAGTGACGATGAGTCCGTCGTGCGCGAGACCGGTGTGTTCGACGACCGCATCCTCGCTTTCGCCGACCCACATCGAATCGTGGCCGGGCGAGTCGTGGCCGGGTGCACCGTAAGAATCGTCCCCGGTCTGGTCCATCCCGCTGGCCTCGTCTTCGAGACCCGGCGCGTTGAGGACGCCGCGCTCGTCGAGTTTCTTGACCGCCATGGCGTCGTGACCGGTCGCGTCGATGACCAGGTCGGCTTCGACGGCGATGGGGTCGACACAGGTGATCTCGCGCGGCAGCGCGTGGACCGGCGTCCAGTTCATCACGATACCGCCGACGCGGTGGTCCTCGCGGATGACGATATCGGTAAACTCGGTCATGTTCTGCATCTTCGCGCCGGCGTCACAGGCGGCCTTGATGAGGCCCGAACACGCCTCCGGCCCGTTGGCGACGAACAGGCCCTCCGAATCCTGGGACTGCTTGTAGTCCACGTCGAGTTCGTCGAGGACGTGATGAGCTGGGCCCCGAACAGTGACTTTGTTCATCAGGAAGCCGCCGAGCCAGAACCCACCACCGAGGTAGTTGTTCTTCTCGACGACCATCGTCTGGACGCCCCGTTCCGAGAGTTCTTTGGCAGCCATCAGCCCGGAGGGGCCGCCACCGACGATAATGACATCGGAGTCCGAGAAGTCCATGAACTCCTCTGTCCACTCCTGGCCGATTGCTCGTGTGACCTCTGCTTCGCCAACGTCGCTGAACTGCGTTTCGTGACTCATACGACCGAGTGTTAGTAGTCGGTAGTGTTATCACTTTCGTTATAATAAGTCTGTATAACCCGGTTGTACGACCGCGGTGAATGGGCTTATATCGGGGCCGACCAAATCGGAAGGTATGACGCTGCGGTTCCCGAGCGAAATCGTCGTCGAGCGGTTCCTGCCGACGGTTCGCGCCGAACTCGCCATCGAACTCGACGAGCGGGGACTCACCCAACAAGAGATTGCCGACCACCTTGGCGTGAGTCAGGCGGCAGTCAGCCAGTACGTCGGCGGCGACACCCCTATCGAGGAGCGCTTCGCCGAGGACGACCGCTTCCGGGCCACCGTCGAGACCATCGCCGACGGCTTCGCGGCCGGGACGATGGACGGCTACGAAGCGCTCGGGGAACTGCTGGCGCTGATTCGGGCGTTCGAGGACCGCGGTCCGATCTGTGCGGTCCACGAGGAGGAGATGCCTGCCCTCGACGGCATCGGCTGTGACCTCTGTGTTCGCGGGACCGACGACGCGGTCGAAGCCGAGCGTGCCGCGCTGGCCGCCGTCCGGCGGGCGTCACGGCGTCTCGCGAACGCTCGCGGTATCGCCACGCACATCCCGAACGTCGGGACAAACGTCGGGACCGCCGTGCCGGGTGCGACAGACGAGACGGATGTCGCGGCAGTTCCAGGCCGACTCCAGACGGTCGGTTCGCGGGTCATCGTGCCGGCCGACCCGGAGTTCGGTGCCTCCCAGCGCGTCGCGGAGACGATTCTGGCCGCGACGAGCATCGACCCCGAGACGCGTGGCGCACTGAATCTCGCGACTTCCGATGAGTTGCTCGCGGCCGCACGCGAGCAGGGGTACGACCCGCTCCAGTTCGAGGCCGGCTACGAGAATCGAGAGCAGCGGCTCCGGGAACGGTTCGACAAGCGCGGCGAGGTGCCACGAGTTATCTATCACGACGGGACCTTCGGTATCCCGCCGGTGACCTACGTCCTCGGCGAGACGGCGACAGACGCAGCCGAGCGCGCTATCGAACTCCTCCGACAGGCCACAGAAGAAGCGTAACGTCGGTTAGTCGCTGGTCAGGTCCGCGTCGGCGACAGTGTCTTTCTTGATGTCCGTTTCCACGTCGATTTGCTGGACGAGGTCGACGAGGTCGCGCAACTGCGGGAAGGTGTAGACGGTCAACCCGATGTCCTCGCCGCCGGCGACGATTTCCGAGTCGAGGACGAAGACCATGTCCTCGTCGGGCCATCCGCCCATCCGCTGGATGATTCTGTGGGCTGGGCCGAACGTGAACGCAGGCGTGCCCATGTCGATGGTCGTATCGAGGACGTTCGCCCAGCCGTCGATGTACCCCGAGGTCATGATGTTGCCGATCTCCTGAATCGCCGACCGCTCCATGTCGGTAAAGCCCGACGACGTGTCGTCGCCACCGTCACCGGGTAACATGAGCTGGGCGAGGCGCTTGCTGTCGTGGGGGTCCAGCATGAAAAGCACGTAGCCGTGTGGGGACTCAGTCAGCTTGACGTGGATGCCGACCTTCTTTTCGCTGCCGAGGTGGGTCTTGACGTCCTCCATCGCGAGGAAGTTGAGTTTCGAGACGTGAATCCGGGCGTCGATGCCGGTCATCTGGCTTAGACTGTCGGCCACCTGCCGGGACCCCTCCTTGGATATCTTGTTGAAGAGGTCAAGTTTTCTGACGTCGACCTGCAGACTCATACCTGTAGATGGGGTCGAGCGACCGTAAATACCGGGGCACCAGTCACAACAGCGGGCCGGCAGCAAAACAGAAACTACAGCCCAGTTCGACGAGTAGCTGGTCGACATGTCGTGGTACGTGCTGCTGCTCGCGGGGCTGTTCGAAATCGGCTGGGCAATCGGACTCGAATACTCTGATGGCCTCTCGAAACCAGTCCCGACGCTCGGCACCGTTCTCGCGCTCGTCGTGAGCATGGTCCTGCTGGCACAGGCAGTCAAGAACCTCCCTATCGGGACGGCGTACGCCGTCTGGACCGGCATCGGTGCTGTGGGAACGGCGTCGCTCGGAATCGTCCTCTTCGACGAACCGTCCACACTCCTCCGCATGGGATTTATCGGCGTCATCGTCGTCGGTATCGTCGGGCTGCACCTCGCGTCTGGCGGCCACTAGAATCCGACTGGCAGCGTTACCTCGCCTCTCGTCTGCGGGCGCTACTCGTCTTTGTTCAGTTCGCCCGATCGAATCGCGTCCTCGGCCGCCGCTCGCGCCTCGCCGGCGTCGAAGTCAGCGACGATTGCCCGTAGTTTCGACTCGTCAGCGTCCGCGAGGTCGCGGGCGTGGGCTGTCACGTTCGGAACTGCGCGGATGATGTTGTCGATTATCGGGACTGCCGCGCTCTCTGCCGACCGCGAGAGCGGGTTGAGGTCGACGACGATTTCGATTTTACCCATCTCGGCGAGCGCCGCCGCGCGGTCGCCGTCTTCCAGCGGGACAACCACCACGTCCGCTGCGCCGATACCGTCGGCGTCGACTTTCGCGCGCTCGTGGTCCAGTCCCGGGATCCGACCGTCCGCAGTCAGTCCCCTGACGTTCTCAGCGCCGTGCGCCCGGAGGTGGTCGGCGATGGCTTCCATCCGCGCTTCGGTGCGGTTGAAGAGGTTGACTTCGATGTCTGCACCGGTCACCTCGGCGAGTTCGACCGTCTCGCCGGGGACCAGTGCCGCGACGTTGCCGTTGACCGAGAGCACGGGATGGTCCGCGAGGAGGAGGTGGGCCGCGGCGGCACGCGCTGCGTCGTCGGCGCTCGGAATCGTCTCCTCCCCAAGGAGGTAGTCGAAGGCTTCGCCCCGGCCCTGAGCGATGAGTCCCTGCTGGCTCGTGATTCCCTTCGCGACCCCGTCTTCGATACGGTGTCGCGTCAGCAGCGACTGGTAGCGCGGGTGACTCTCCGGCACGTCGATGTCGTCCATACCAGGACTGGGAGAGCCAGCGGCAAAAGCGGACTGACACGGTACAAAAGTAAACAGTCCCGGTCGTGTAGGGAGCGTATGACCGACTGGGCGGCCGAGAGCGGCGATGCCGACACGATGCGCGGCCGTGCCACAGAGAGTAGCTGGAAGCTCTGGGTCCTGCTGAACGCCGACCGGTGGCTCGTGACTGCTGGCGTCCTCGCCGGGTTCTTCGCCGTACTGGTACTCATCAGCGCGTTCGCACCCGTCCCGTTGCGCACGGTACTGGGCCAGTCCGACCCCAACGAGACGCTGTTTCAGGCGCTCGTGACCGCCATCATCACTGGCGTCACGCTCGTCGTCACTATCACACAGCTGGTCCTCTCACAGGAGCTGGGTGCGGCCGGCGACCAGCGCGAGCGCATGGAGGGGGCGATGCAGTTTCGCGCGGACGTGGCGAGCGTGGTCGACGCTCCCGTGAGCCCGCCGGAACCTGCGTCCTTCCTCCAGTCGCTCGTCGACGCGACGCGAGCACGGGCCGAAGAACTCGCCGCGGCCGTCGAGGACAACGACGACGTTCGCGGCCAGGTCGCCAGCTACACCGACGGCCTCGAAGCGAACGCAGCACACGTCCAGGAGCGCCTGGGCGACGCCGAGTTCGGAACCTTCGGCGTCCTGCACGCAGCACTCGACTACAACTACTCCTGGAAGATTTACGAGGGAAAGCGGCTCCGAGCCGAGTACGAGGGTTCGCTCTCTGAGGAAGCCGTCGAAGCGCTCGATGAGCTCCTTGAAACGCTGCGGTTGTTCGGCCCGGCCCGCGAGCACATCAAGACGCTGTACTTTCAGTGGGAGCTAATCAACCTCTCGCGGTCGATCCTCTACGCTGCCATGCCAGCGCTCGTCGTCGCTATCGGTGGCGTCCTCTTTCTGGATGCGCCCGGAACCGTCACCGGAATCACGCTCGGCGTCGACAATCTCGTCTGGGTCGTCAGCGCCGCGACGACGATAGCGCTCGCGCCCTTCGTCATCCTGCTCGCCTACGTGTTGCGGATTGCGACCATCGCCAAACGAACGCTGGCAATCGGCCCGTTCGTCCTCCGCGAGACCGACCGCTCAGAGACAATCGAATGGGACGATACCGAATGAGAACAGAACGGCTACCCACCTGGCTCTTCGAGGGTCGCACCACAGGGGTGAATCTGACAGACTTCGGGGTCGTAGCCAGCATCCGAAAGGCCAGTCCCAAGCGCGAAAACCGTCTGACCGAGCATCGCCATTGCGGCAGTGCCGCCAGCGTCGGAAACGTCCAGAATGACATCCCGAACCTCGGGCGTAATCAGGTCGGCCTCGCGGGAGAACTGCCGAGCGGCGCGCATGAACGTGTCGAGGGTCGGTTCGCCGACGACCATCGAGAGCGCGCGGGTTCCCGCCTGGGTGAGCTGGTCGCCGGCATCGGCCAGGACATCGTCCGTCGAGAGCTGTCCGATGACGTGATACTCCACGCGCGAACGGGCGGGGATGCCGTCGAGTTCGTTGTCCTGAGGTCCACCGGGTTCGAGTCGAATCGGTGCGCCGCCGCGTGCCTGTGCGACCACGTCGCCGAGACCGGTTCCCGCCTGGACCTCCGCGCCGTGTGCGATGGTCGTCAGTTCCCGTTCCGAGAGCTTTCGCTGGAAGGCAGCGTTGGCAGCGAGCGCCGTTCCGAGTGCCATCGCACCGGAGACGCCGAATCCGGAGCCGAGCGGGAGGTCGGTGACACCGCGGACCTGCGCGGACACGTCGAGTGCGTCGAGCACGCGGTCGACAGCCCCCATCTCGACGGGGTCGCCGCCGAGGTAGGTTTCGGGGTGGTCGCTCGGATGGACAGTCACCGTCACGCCGTCAGAGAGCGTCAGTCCACCACCGCGAGAGCCGGCTTTCGTCGGGTCCGGGTCCGCGTCCTTGGTGAAGAACCCGGTGATGTGTCCCGGGACGAACGCCGTCGCAACGTCGGTCATGGCTCATCGGTCCGGTGCCGACGCGCTTAATCTTTGGCGTCAGCGGCCGACAAGATATCCCGCGATGCCGCCGCTTGCGACCGGATAGAGCAGGCACATGAACACGATCGACGAGCCGAGGACCGGCTGGACGGTAGCCTGACCGCCCGGCGTCGTATAGGTGAACAGAACCGTTGCACCGACGAGTGTCAGGACCGCGTATCCCACCATAATCGACCCACCGGCGACCGCGCCATCGAGACGGGTCGCATCGCCGTCGAGCGATGTCCGGGAGGCCAGCACGAGTGCGAGGACGAACAACACGGCCGCCGGCGCGAGATAGACCGCTATCTTCGGCACCGAAGGGTTGGTGGCAAAACTGTAAAACACCTCGATGAAGTTCTCCGAGCTCGACTGGCTGCCACCGATTGCCGTGATCCCGACGTTGTGCGCGGAGTAAAAAAACCAGCCGAAGACCTCGAGCAATCCAGGTCCCTGGTTGCCGACCCCGCCGATGTAGCCATCGAGGTCACCTTCACCGGCGGCTGCCACGACGAGCATCGCTGTGACGAAGAAGTTGACGACGAAGGCGACGATGCCGTAGAACAGCCCGCCAACGACCGGAGCCGAGCCGAGTCGGTCACCGAGCGACCGCCCCCCTCGCTGCTGGTGAGGCTGGCCCTGAACCGGTTGTCCCGGCTGGCTCTGTGCTTGCTGAGGAGGTTGGCCATGGGTCTGTTGTTCGGGCTGACCCTGTGGCTGCTGTGGCGACTGTGATTGACTCTGCTGATTGGCCCGGTTCTGACCCGATGGGGCGGACTGATCGGGAGATCGTTTTGCAGGTTGTCCCGCTGTCTGTCTGCCCGACTGAGACGGTTGTTGCGCTGACTGGTCTTGGGCGTGCGGCCGGGACCAGTTTCTTCCCGTGTCAGCCGGTGATTGCGTCGGTGACGACTGACTGTCTGGCTGCGTTTCTGTCGCCGATTGGGGATTCCACTGGTCGTGTTGTGACTGCTGTGGATCTGATTGATGCTGGTCTGACTGCTGATTGTCCGACTGAGACTGGTGTTGGTCTGGTTGACCCGGTGGCTGGGACTGTTCGGTTTCTGATTGGTCGTCGTCTCCGGCGTCGGCGACTGGCGTCTCACACTCCGGACAGCGGAGTGCCCGATCCGGGAGATCGGCCCCACACGAGGAACAGTGCATACTCCCGTTTCAGGGATATGTAACCTAAAAGTGTATATCCAAGCAGGATTGTCCGGAATAGCCGACCAGACCGGAGCGGCCTGTTCACGTCAAGTGATGACGGGGCAGGTGCGATTTACGGTCCTCGCACTACGACTGGCAGTATGGGACTCGACGAAGACTCACTCGACTACCACAGCCAGGACCCGCCTGGAAAGATAGAAATCTCGACGACCAAGCCGACCAACACCCAGCGAGATCTGAGCCTCGCGTACTCGCCTGGTGTCGCCGCGCCCTGTCGCGCTATCGACGACAACCCGGCTGACGCCTACCAGTATACGGCGAAGGGGAATCTGGTCGGCGTCATCTCGGATGGCTCTGCCGTCCTCGGTCTCGGCGACATCGGTGCTCAGGCGTCCAAGCCGGTCATGGAGGGGAAAGGCGTCCTGTTCAAGCGCTTTGCCGACATCGACGTGTTCGACGTGGAACTGGACCTCGACAATGCCGACGCGTTCGTCGAGGCCGTCGCGGCCATGGAGCCGACGTTCGGGGGCATCAATCTGGAGGATATCAAGGCACCGGAGTGTTTCCGCATCGAGGGGAAACTCCGCGACCGAATGGACATCCCTGTCTTCCACGACGACCAGCACGGGACCGCCATCATCTCCGGGGCAGCCCTGCTCAACGCCGTCGAGATAGCCGAGAAGGACCTCGAAGACCTCGACGTGGTGTTCGCCGGGGCGGGGGCTGCCGCGACGGCGACGGCGCGCTTCTACGTCTCACTGGGTGTCGATTCGGACAACGTGACGATGTGCGACGAACACGGAATTCTCTCGACTGACCGCACCGACCTCACCAGATACACGCTCCCGTTTGCGAATACCGAGGGCGGAGACCTCGCCGATGCGATGGACGGGGCAGACGTGTTCGTCGGCCTCTCGGTCGGCGGTATCGTCGACGAAGATATGGTCCGGTCGATGGCCGACAACCCGATCATCTTCGCGATGGCAAACCCCGAGCCCGAAATCGGCTACGAACGCGCAAAAAACGCCCGTGACGACACGGTCATCATGGCGACCGGCCGCTCCGATTACCCGAACCAGGTCAACAACGTGCTGGGCTTTCCCTTCATTTTCCGGGGTGCACTCGACGCCCGTGCGACCGAGATCAACGAGGAGATGAAAGTTGCTGCGTCCGAGGCACTCGCCAACCTCGCACGTGAGGACGTACCCGACGCGGTCACGAAAGCGTACGACGACGAACCGCTCCAGTTCGGACCGGAGTACATCATCCCCAAGCCGCTGGATTCGCGGGTGCTCTTCGAGGTGGCGACGGCCGTCGCGCGAGCGGCCATGGAGAGCGGTGCGGCGCGAAACGAACTCGACCTCGACCGCTACCGCGAGCGACTGGAGGCACGGCTGGGCAAGAGCCGCGAGATGATGCGCGTGGTGCTCAACCAGGCAAAGCGCGAGCCAAAGCGGGTCGCCTTCGCCGAGGGGGACGACGAGAAAATCGTGCGTGCCGCCTACCAGCTCGTCGATGAAGGTATCGCGAAGCCGGTGCTGGTCGGCGACCGCAAGCAGATCTGGGCGATAGCCGACCGACTCGGCCTGGACTTCGAGCCGGAAATCGTCGACCCGACTCGTGACCATCTGGACCCCTACATCGACCGCCTTCACGAACTCCGTCGCCGGAAGGGCGTGACCAGAGAGGAGGCTGAGGACCTGATGCGCGATGGCAACTACCTCGGCAACGTGATGGTCGAGATGGGTGACGCCGACGCCATGCTGACCGGGTTGACCCACCACTACGGTGCAGCGCTCAGGCCGCCCCTGCAGATTATTGGGACGGCCGACGACGCCGACTACGCCGCCGGCGTTTACATGCTCACGTTCAAGAACCGCGTCGTCTTCTGTGCGGACACGACGGTCAACCAGGACCCGAGCGCCGACGTGCTCGCGGAGGTGACCCAACACGCCGCCAGTGTCGCCCGCAAGTTCAACGTCGAACCACGCGCTGCCCTCCTCTCGTACTCCGACTTCGGGTCGGTCGACAATCCCGGGACGCGAAAGCCCCGCCGTGCTGCCGAACGGCTGCGCGCAAATCCGGACGTGGACTTCCCGGTCGACGGCGAGATGCAGGCAGACACCGCAGTCGTCGAGGAGATGCTGACCGGCGACTACGACTTTTCGGACCTCGATGCCCCGGCGAACGTGCTCGTCTTCCCGAACCTCGAAGCGGGCAACATCGGCTACAAACTCCTCCAGCGCCTCGGCGGTGCCGAAGCCATCGGCCCGATGCTCGCCGGGATGGACAAACCCGTCCACGTCCTCCAGCGTGGCGACGAAGTCAAAGATATCGTGAATCTGGCCGGCGTCGCTGTCGTCGACGCACAGGAATAGCACCGGCGACGAAGCCAGCGGCGAGTCGCCGCTTTTTCCCCAAGTTTTTGCCGTGAGCGGGGCGCGAAACGAACGGCAAGGCCGTGAGCGAGCGCCCCCGAACGGGAAAAAGTGGTTGCGATATCGTGAATCTGGCCGGCGTCGCCGTCGTTGACGCGCAGGAATGACCGATCCCTGAACTCGCCAATTGCTCTCGATGAACCAGGGAATATTAGTGCGTTTGCATTGTGTTACATCGCATACAATGCCGACTGTGAGTGTACGACTCCCGGAAGAAGACAACGAGGAACTGGAAGCGGTGACGGAACTGCTCGAATCCGACAAGAGCACGACGATTCGGAAGGCGCTCCGGGAGGGAATGGCGACGCTCCGGGAACGCCACGCCGTCGAACGGTATCAGAGCGGCGAGGCTTCGGTCAACGAGGCGGCGCGCCTGGCAGGGGTGTCGGTCGGCGAGTGGCTCGAACTCGCCCACGAGCGCGGGCTGACGACCCAACTCAACGAGACGGACCTCTCTTTCGATGCCGAACGCGCGAGCGAGCTATGATTCTCGTCGACGCCACCACGCTGTACGAACTGGGGCAGGTCGGAGAGCTAGACCTGTTAGATTCCTTCGAGGGAACTGTCGTGGTGCTGGACGCCGTGGCCGACGAGGTGACTGTCGAGCCGGCAGCGGCGAATCTGGCGCGCTTTCTCGACGAGTACGACGTGACGACGGCACTCGACATCGATACGTTCGAAGCCGATGCGATGACATTGCTCGATACCGACGAGCGGACTAGCGACGTGATGCTGGTCGCGGCGCTGTTGGCTGGGCGGGAGCGTGAGGAAGACGTGGCACTCGTCTCGGGGGACAAACGACTGCGTGCGATTGCCGACGGACTCGGCGCGACTGTGACCAGTACGTTCGGGGTAGTCGTGCGGGCCACGACCGACGATAAATACTTCTCGACGACGCAGGCAAAGCGCGTGATTCGTCGCACCGACCACCACGGCGTCCAGATGACCGGGACACTCCGGGAGCGTGCGATTGGTGAAGTCTCCGGTTGAAAATCACTCGGCCCTGGCGTGCGTTGCCGCGACCGCGTTTGACATCCTCCCCGCGCTAAACCGCGAGGATTCCTCCGTTTGGGGTTCGGCTACCGACCCACGGAGGCAACTTGCGGGTTCGTGCGCACTTCTTTGGAACTTTCATGAGGGTGTGGTTTCCCCGACCAATCGTGGTCGTCCCACTCGAATCGCACGGGCCGTGCCATCGGCCTGACTTCGCAATCGCTGTGTTCTCGAAGGAACGTCTCTGACGCCGTGAGGTCGGCGTGCCCCTCGAAACCACACGGACACGTCAGCGTATCCCCGTGGCGAACTGTCTCCTCGCGGTCGCCACACTCGGGGCACATCTGACTCGTCCATGCTTCCGACTCGGCTTCGAGACTGATGCCGTACTCCTCACAGACGCACGCGAGACGGCGGATGAACTTCTTGAACGCCCAGAAGTTGTGCGTCTTCCTGTTCACCCTGACCGACCAATGTGTTTCCAGCACATCGGTCAAGTCGCCCACGTACACCGTCGAACCATTCGAACAACTCTCGACCGTCGTAGAGGTACTGGGAACCAGTGGTCGTGGAACAGGCAACGAGATTGTTTGCGCCAACGTCGAGGGCGGCTTCGTGAGAAGCTAGTGGTGAATCCAGTCGAGAATCAGGAACGGCGACTGGTTGAAAAGCCCTGAACGTGTCGCTCACCTCGTCGTACTCAAGTTCCAGACGGCCCTGTTTGCCGTCCCATTTCGGGTTGCCTCGGACTTCGAGGCGGAGTCGTTCGTGGTAGCCGAGTCCGTATTCATCTTTCAGTTCTTGCCCGACAGGAATTTCCAGACGGCTTCGCTTGCCCCACTGAATCGTGTACTGGTTGCATCGGATGTAGGTGCGGAGTTCGCGTCCGTCCTCCTCGTTGCCCCAGTACGACGGTGGGTTAGCGTCCTCGCCTTTCTCCTTGAGGGCGAAGAACGACCGCCACGCTTCGCTGTTCTTGCGCGTGACCTGTTGAACGGTCGCGCTTCCGACGACACCGTTGTAGCGCCCTCGGTACTCAGACGTGTCCCACACGTCGCCGTCTCCGAAGTAGTTCTGACGACGTTCGCAGGTCAGCTCGTTCTACAGAGAGGCAGAGGCGTCGAGTAGCCGTAGAAGACACTCTTTGTCGTTCTCAGTCTGTGGAACCACCTCGAAGGTGTTGACGCGCTTCATTCGTCTCCACCTTCCTGTTCGGCGATGTACTGTTCGACAGCGCCCTTTGAGGCACTCCCCGCTGTTCCGACGTAGTAGGAACGAGTCCACTTCACGCGGTCGTCGTACTGCTGATTATACTTCCGCGCTGAGATGCCTTTCACCCAGTTAACGATGAGTGACGGGGCGTTCTTGGGCGGACTCCCGATGAACAGGTATACGTAATCAGACATGACCTCGGACTCGGCCAGATCGAGGCCTTTGTCCTCACAGATTTCCGCGAAGATGGTTTCGAGACGTTCCTTCGTCTTCCCCGTCAGGTGCGAACGCCGATATGTTGGCACGAACACTATGTGGTAGTAGAGTTCATATTTCGCGTGACGGGTACTCTTTACCATCTATACATACTATCACAGTCAGGACGGATTAAAGATCGCGTTGGAACCCCGTCTATGCCATCCTCGGCGGTTGAATACTGTTGGTCGGCTTCATCCCCGCCCTGAAGGGCTGTCTCTTACCCACAAGTACAAGCCGCGGAGTTGACAAGCTGAGACTGGAAGATGGAACGCTGTTCACGGGGTTGGCGGCCAGAAGTTGATAAAGATGGACAGCTGCGTGACATGGATGTCTCGGG
>NZ_JBBENW010000031.1:0-19463 GCF_037645885.1 Salinibaculum salinum
TAGCTCGGCTTCTTTCGCACTCGGACCAGTCAGCACCACGTGCTCTACGGCACGGAATACAGCTCGGTCTCTTGCGTCCCATAGTTGATTCACGCTCCGCTGGGATAGCAGAATTTCCATCGAGTCAACACGACCGCCGGTATATATCATCTCCTGGGGTTCCAACAGAGCAGATAATCTCTAACATCAAGACCTTGTGACCTGTTCAAAGGCAGTTTTAGATGGCCTTGTTGAAACCCTCAACCGGTGATAGGTTTCAACGGTCCTGCTGAATACAACGCACGTATCTCGCACGGTCATCGTTCAAGAATCGAGGTGTTGGAATCGTTGGTACATACTGAGGGTAGTACGAGGCAACGTTACGAATAAATGACTCTGAGTCAACCACCGAATAATGACTGACGAGAGTCCGAAAGGCGTGATGGGAGGTGAAGTCGACACCGTATCTGCACCCAAGCCACCCGAGGGGTACGCTGAACCATATCAATTCGAGTACCCTAAACTGCTCCTCTTCGTGAGTGCGTCGGCGCTCCTGATTGTTTCCGTTATCGTCTATGGGTGGCTTTTGGTCCAGTTACAAGGGCTGGAGGTCTTGCCGGTGGTCTTTGAAGTAGGTGCCGGGGACGAGGTCGCGATTGTATTTGATCTTGGCAAGACAGCAGTCCCCTTCCTGTTCGGATTTTTAGGCGTCGCAATCGTTCACGAATTGCTCCACGGCGTGGTCTACCAGCGGTACGGGTACGAAGTGAGTTATGGCGTCTACTGGCGGATGGGAGCGGTGTACGCTGCGGTGTTTCACCAGTTTCACTCCCGCGAACATAATCTCCGAGTAGGAATCGCACCACTTGCTATCCTCACCGTAGTTTGTCTCCCCTTGCTCGCTGTCCCCAATCCGGTGATTGCCACGACAGCGTTCGTTATTCTTGTCCTCAACACCGCAGGAGGAGCAGGCGATCTGTATGCACTCTGGCGATTTTACCGGCTACCACGCGGAACCGTATTCTACGATGTCAATATCGAGCATATGTACGTTTTCGAGCCGAAGTGACCTCCTACGAGGTCCGAGGCACTCGGGTCTATCATACTGAGTACGCACGCAGTGAGTGGCTGATCCATTAGAGAGGGGTGGTTGAACGTGAGTGCCGTGCTGACTTCATCCTCTGTATCTCGCACGCCGCTACTGACATATTGTGGAGAAATCGGCGTTAGATGTCGGTGCGTGAGTTCCCTGTATTGACGCTTAGAGTGATCGATCTACATTATGAATGAGACAGGCAATGGTGAGTTCACGGAACTGTTTCCACCATCGTCGTGAGCGGACAAACGCACCGTACTTTCGCTTGAGCGTTGAGTTCACAGTCTCGGATTGACTCCGTTGTCCGTAGAGATCAGCGTCTAAGCGTACGTTCCATGCCTTGTGGAGTGATGTGAACTCACGATGCTTAATCAGTGGCCGAACCTCGTGTTGCCGGGCGAGCCGTCTGATTTTCTGATCGTCGTAGCCTTTGTCTCCGAGGAGAATATCGATACACTCGGGGTTGCGCTTGATCAACGACGGAGCAATCTGGCTATCGTGTGTTCGTGTCGTCGTCACGTGTAAATCGAGGATTGCGTTCACCTTCGCATCAACCAATAGCGTCACTTTGAGTTGCTGAATCGTGAGTTCAGCACGTTTCGTGTAGTGTTTCAAAGCGTGACTACGTTCGAACCCTGACGCGTCAACACCAACAACTCCGCTTGTCGGAAGTAGCGTCGCTGAGAGAGTCAAAATGATACGCCACACAGCCATATCAAGCCGGTTAAACGCCTTACAGAGCGTTGAAGCAGTAGGAAGCTCGGTTAGCCCGAGAACACGACGGATGCGTGGCATCTCAATCAGTTCATCAAGCAGACCACGATAGGTCGTGTTCTTCTGAACTTTGAGACACAGCAGAACAACGTGCTGCGGAAGTGTGTAGCGGTGTTTGGAGAACTTTGAGGTGTATTGAGAGACAGCTCGACGTGCCAGATGGATCGCCTTCTCAGTAAACCGGAGAATCTGCGACTTCGGGAGGGGCTTCATCTCGTCGAATTATACGGTGAACATGTAACTCTCTGAGGGTTTCAACAGAGCCTTTTAGATCTAAGACAGTAGAATTCATGAACCCCTATTTCAGCCCGCGTGTCAACAACCAATTGTCACCCGGTCTACTCAGGGGTCGTGGTGGCATTGGTCTGTGATTCGAGTTCGGTAACTCGTTGCTCCAAAGTCTCAACCCGTTCTTGCAACTCTAAAATCTGCTGCGTAACGTTCATTGGTGGCGTAGTAGCATCGACTGGTGGCGGAGTCTCATCAGTAGGGGTAAAGGAGAGTGCCCAGTCACCGGCATGGTCACCACCTGTGCTAAAATCAACGCAGATTGGCTCATTGGTCTCTGAATACGTACGGAATGAGAAATTGCTGGGATACATCTCGAGCGAAGTCGTACCAGAACGATCTAACTGCGTGGTTTCATCAGCTTCAATCTCTGTTCCGTTGGTTGTAGAGAGACTTCCATCCCGCACATAGTATCTGAGTATTGCCTCGGGGTCACTAGACGAGAATGAGAGGTTTATAGAGATGTAATCCCCTGATGGTAGGTCGACTCGGAAGACATCAGTATCTTCAGGTGAGAGTGTTCCACTGTAACTTCCCGGTGAAAGTACAGGTGCCTCATCACATTCGCTCGGCCATTCATCGTCAGCAGCAGCTGGCCCTGTCATTGCTATCATCCCGATGATTACAGTGAGGATGATAGCGATGCTCGCTCTCCGAACTGTGTGAAAATCAGATTCCTGTCTCATACGCCCTAAATTCTCACACCAAGTTGGAAACTGTATTTGCCGAAACTGGATAAGTTGGTTAAGAACTCATCTGCAGCCATATATAATAAAATTTTCAAACTATATCTTGTTTAAATCAGCATTGATATTCTTATTTACAGTGCTAGAGAAGAATTACGCCTTTTAATGCACTTTAACAATTAGCATGTGAGATAAGACTGGGAAATTATTACTAATAGTATCTTTCTACCTGTTTTTGTCAACGACGATTGCTCTAGCGCTTAAACATCACATCCAACGTGACGTCCAATGAAATGCTATATTTGAATGGTTACCATCTGAGATATTCTGCTTTTTCTTCTCGCAAGATTCGTGAAAAAGGACAACAGCCAAAAATGTGATAAAATGTAACTACGGTTATGTTGGATTGGTGAAAAAATTCTGCCATGGACTCCGGGATGAACGAAGAATCCAAACTGGATGAAAAGTTCATCAAGTGGCTGAAGAGGACACTGATAACGGTATTAAAACTCCCTTCCCAAAAATTTGAGCGGATTCCCTTGGGTACTGCAAGTATTTTTCTGATCTGTCTGCTGATGATCTCGTCGATGACTGTTTCCGGTGTCGTCACGACTGAATCAAGACAAAATGAGGCGTTCGGAGAAGAGATCAACCAAGAGATCTCACTGGATCCCGCCCCGGGAACAACTTATAAAGCGGGTGGAAGCTACTGGTTCAACCTTCGTTCGAGCGTACTTTCAAGTGGGTTTTTTGAAACGAAGAGTGTCTCAGATGCGTACATAACAGTCACAGTGACTTCACCGAATGGTGCGACAATCGAATCGGTCCCAGAGTCTTCCTCGGGAGGCTATACCAACGTTGGACGTGGTGGTGAAAATTCAATTCATATGGGCGGCTCACAACTGCAGGCTGGCGAGGAATACAGATTTCCATTCAAAGTCAAACTTCCAGCATCAAAAACATCGGAGACTCTGAAGATTAAAATAACTGCCTCCGGGAACGACAAGAAAGTTCAAAAAACCGTGAGGTATCCGGTCCAGCCAACGATGGACACAGAGGCCTCAACGCCAAAATCGTTATCAAAGAGTGCTCAAGCTCGCGCGAAGCTCGTTAAGCAGTACCGTCTCATGTACAACGATATCTTCAATTCTGGAGGACTCGAAGAAAATCGGCAACAAGCTATCTCCCAAGCGTTCTCAATTTACTCGAAGGAAATTGTCGAAACTGCTATCGTTGAGACGACAGCCACTTATGTCCCGGTCGTGGGCTACGCCGCGAAGATTGATGAACTAAACAGTATTGGGAGAGGAGAAGACGCCGCCTCACAGGTTGGAGACATCTCTAATGGATTGGTTGGTGAACTCAAGAAACAGATGGCGCTGGACAGTGTCCAGAGGGCGAGTGATGGGAATGTGAGTAAGGGACTGCGGCAGTTAGAGAAACAGTATAACGAGGAAGCGCAAGCATGGGAACAACGAGACTACGAAAAGGTCCGTCGCATTCTAAAAAAGGAACGGCAAATCCTCTGTAATAAGAAACCGTCCTTCGATTTCGAATGCCTGACTGAAGGAGTCGATGATATGCCTGCTGCTGCTAAAACAGATCATCCGAATCTCTACGATTTCTTGGTATCACTGAACCGTTTTCTGTTCGTGGAAGAGAATCGTATACAGAATAATCGCTTGCCACTCACTCGAACGCCGAAACCAAGTGTAGCTATCGAAGAAAAATCGAAGGTCCGGCAACAGTTACGCCGCCTTTCACCGGACGAGACCATGGCAGTCACGTTCACGGTTATCAACGGACCTAGAGCAGGGCCCAGTGATAAGGGATATCTCTCTCTTTCCCACTCACAGAATCTGAACATTACCGATATTTCTACGGTCTCACCCAAGAACGCGGCCACGAAGGTCGTCCGTAATTCTCCTGGGACTCGTGTCCAAGCAAGTTCGGGTGAGACAACACTCAACAATCCTCTCGTAGATATCATCTCTGGGTACGACACTGATGAAACACACACCTATCGAGCCGTTCTCGAGAAAGAACGTCCAGGAAAGGCATGGCTCTCCTATCGGACTGCGTTTCGGCCACTTATCAGCCCTGACCGTGGCTATCAAAGATCACCCGGCACTGGAACTACAGGACAACAGGGCTGGTCGGTGAAACGAATCGAAGCCCCGCAACAATCTGACCTCCAGGTTGACTTTTCTTACGAACCAACGCAACCAGAGGCAGGGCAGACGGTTCGACTCAGAGCGACTGTCGCATCATCCGACAGTCAAATTCGTTCGTATAGATGGGATTTCGGAAGCGATGGTTCGTACGAAACGACCGGCGCAAGCACAGACAGGACTTTCTCCTCAAGTGGTACGAGAGAGGTCACGCTGGAGGTGACGGCTGACGATGGTTCAACGAGTGAGATCACCAAGGAAATTCAGGTCCAAGCCGCTAACGAGAACCAAGGGAACTCGGATAGGGGTGCAGGAGATAATGAAAACGAGCCACCGACAGTTGATTTCACCTATGCTCCGGGGGACCCAAGGATCGATGAAAAAGTCACCTTCACTGCCGAAGCCAATGATCCAGATGGCTCGATTCAGTCATACAAGTGGGACGTTGACGGTGACTCCGAGATCGAGACCCAGGGCGAACAGGTTTCATGGTATTTCATCTCGGCAGAAACGAATCCGGTCACGCTTATCGTAACCGACAACGACGGAGCGACCCAGAAGGTCACAAAAGATGTGACGGTTACGAACCCGTCGAACGATCGAGAGGAGCAAAATGATAACGCCGACTCCGGGGGCCCCGACGGTGAGAACGACGAAACCTCATCTTCAAGCGAGGTACTCGAACCACCGTTTACTGAAGAATTTGCAAATGATACGAATGGGTGGCAAATCGGTCTTCCTGAGGCCGGACCGCGCGTCAGCAAGGGAGAGGGCTCGTGGTCCGAAAAGCACGGTGGCAGTGTCCGACTTGATGTCGACGGTGGCCCGAATCATATTGGTGTCTATCGTCGCGTCGGCCCGCTTGAAGAAGGAACAAAGATTACAGCAAACTACGAGTCGCCGAATCTTGACGGCGAACCCGGTAGTCCACGTATCCTCCTTTATCATCCAAATAGCACAAAGAGATTTAACTTAGATAACGACCCGGGTCGCGGTGAGCACAATGGGACACTTGTCGGAACCGTGCCTCAAGATCTTCCCCGGGGAAGCCAGATAGAGATCCGTCTTGGCGTCTGGCCAGGCGAAATTACGACCTATGTGACAAATGTAACTGTTGAGATGTCAGAAGTAGCGCCAAATTCAACAACCGAACCAACGGCGACCCCCACTCCAGAGCCAACAGCGACCCCCACTCCAGAGCCAACAGCGGCGCCAACACCCGAACCGACGGCAACTCCCACTCCAGAGTCAACAGCGACACCAACACCCGAACCAACGGCAACACCCACTCCAGAGCCAACAGCGACGCCAACACCTGAGCCTACAGGTGAAGATGAGTCCGAAGGTAGCGATTCCGGAGTGGATAGCGACCAGTCGAACACACTGGAAGTGACCAAAGATGGCGTGGAAGATGGATTGGCGTACTTCTTGCTCGTGTCTTCAGACGGTATATCGAGCAATGAAGACGACGGCATTCAAAAGTCGACGGCAGCCCTCGACTGGCTCGGCCCGGAACGTGGAACTGATACCTACACTGTCACCGGCGAACCTCAGACATTCTTACAGAAGGGCGCTGCTGAGGTCCGATGGAACGGTGATCAAGTTGACTCAGCCTCGCTTTCCTCGCCGAAATCCGGTGGTGGCGTCACCTCGGCGGATCACACGGTCCGTATCGAGAGTACTGGCACCGGGTACGGGGTCTACGCGATCACCGCATCGGAGGGAATTGAGGCCACCGATGCGCAAGCGGCTACCGACGGCTACAGTGCGATTGATCACGTCGGACCAGAGCGGGGCGTCGACGAGTTTATTATTGAGGGTGAAATTACGCGCTTCCTCGCGAATGAGCACGTCCGCGTGTATGTCGACGGCGATCGGGTCGATCCACAGACGCTCCAAAACAGGGGCCAACCAGAGGGGGCGAGCGGATAGTTCATTCAATCTCTCCACGGGCGTGAATTTGTGCGTCTTGCTTTTGATTGGCGAGTCGTCAGGGACGACTTGTTGGCAACTGATATGGTTCCGTTGTGTTTTATCGTGGCATGTCCCTTCTCAATACTCTCATAAGGGAATGGTACATGTAGTCGATAACTGTGGGTAAAAAGCCAGTTCCAATTCGGACGTTGGAGAAAGAGGGACCGATGCCAACGGATCGATTTCAGACATGGAGCGAGCTTCGCGACCGGGTTCACAAATTCTCGCCGAATGTGACCCTGCACACCAAGGGTATATACTACCTACCACAGCACTCGAAACGGGAGGTCTTCAGACGGTGGCTGGCGGTTAACGACCTTGAAGATGCAGATGGCGAGACCGATCCAACCGACTGGAAGATCCACAACAACATCGTCGATTACGACGATAGCTTTCGCGAGGTCTCAACGGAACTGCTGGGACCATTCGACCGAAACCAGAACCAGAACCCCGGCGAATTCGAGGCTGGCGGTGTCTGTGACCTCTGTGGCGAAGAGTATACAGGGCATTACCCCAGTCATCTGCCCTGCGACGGGTAATTTCATTTTGTGAAATCACTCCCGCAAATATAAGCCGCTGTGGGAGTAAGCAGTACCTAACACGGAATAAACGACGAGGCGGCGCAGGTCGGTGGGCATACTACCTGAATTTGCAACTCGATTGCGAGAGCAACGGTTGTGTTGCCAACTCGTCGTCACCCGTGGACCAACGAACCATGGAACTGAAACAACTCTTCAACGACGACGACGCAGTGAGTCCGGTCATTGGCGTCATCCTGATGGTGGCCATTACAGTGATCCTGGCGGCCGTCATCGCGACGTTTGTGCTTGGACTCGGCGAACAGGTTAGCGATACAGCACCGCAGGCGAGCTTCAACTTTGACTACGACGAGAGTGCAACTGGCACTGATTCATTCGATAACGCCAGTTTAGCAAACAACGAGGTTGATGGGATTCTCACCATCACACACGCAGGCGGAGCAACATTACAAGCTGAGCAAGTATCTGTATCTGGATCATCAGGATATGATGGAAGGCAAGCCTGGAGCGATTCTGACAGTGCTGGCGCTGGTCCGAGCTACGGTATAGGCAGCGAAATCTCATCTGGTGACTCCCTAGATATCTGGGTCGGCAGTGGTGACAACATCAAGATCACCTGGCAGAACGAACAGGGCACTGACTCTGCGACGCTGCGGAACTACGAAGTCCAGGATTCGTAAGACTTCGACGGATTTTCTTCGTTTTTGAGCCTACTCAAACGAGAGTGTAATCTCTCGCTTTTCCAGATCGACCGCAACCTCTTCGGGCACCTCGCCGTGTTCCAGGTTGAGTTCGTCACCAGCGTCCCTTGGGATGACGTACTCGTAGGACCCGCTTTTTTCACGCACCTTGTTTTTTCGCACACCTGGTAGCTTCTGTCGCATTACTATATACTTACTTCTTATCCTAGAAAAATCCATCGAGCATAGAGAAGATTGACTGCAGACGCTCAGGAGGCACCTCCAAATCGTCTCTAAGATTCCTTGAAGATAGTTCTAGGAACGTACACTTTTTAAGATGCTTCGGGGCGGCAGTGTAGATAATACCCACCAGCACGGTCTCCACGAGGAGATGACCCCTTGAGGACGGCCATCGGCCTCGCCGACCCGTGGCTCAGGAACTGCGTGAGCGACCGATTGCTGGCGGGCGGCGGGCGTCAACAGCGCCCGTCGATAGTTACTCCTCTCGCAATCCATGAGCACACACACAGGCATGGCGGCCGTGACCGACGCCGACAAGCATCGCCGCGACAACTGGCACGGGTCGCCCGAAGTCGAATCCGTCGCCAGCAAACACGCCGACGAGGGCGGCGAATATCACGAAACGACCCAGCGCCAAGACAAAGCTAAGCACGTCGCCGTCAAGATGTTGAAGGGCATCGTCCCGGCGCTGTGTGGCGAGAGCTGGAGTGGGGAGGACCGTTCCGTTCGCGAACTCACCGAGCCGGGATACTACCCAGTCGGTGAGGGCTTCATGGACCACGTCGAAAACGCCCGCGTCAACGAGACCGAAGGTTACGTCTCACAGGGCGAATCGACGTGGGTACTCTACCATGGCAGCCCGGCCGACGAGTTCGTGTTCCTGATCGAGCTCTGGCTCAACTATGCTGTCGACGAGGGTGTGATCAGCCGCGACCTTGCTGACGGACTTCTCTCCGATGCGAAATCGATGAAGCAAGGGACGGACAAGACCGACCAGCGGATCGTCGAACTGCTTGCTATCGACATGCAGAAAGGCGAACGGTCGACACCGGGGTAATCTCTTCTTTCAGGCGATAGGCTCGCACACGGTGTATCACGGCTGTTCGAGTCAGCCACGGGCCATGGGCTTCGCGCCCACGGGGTCGCCATGTCCGACCCCGCAGACCAGTCGACATGGGACTGGATGTGATTTTCAGTGCTTCAACAGACTAGCAACAGTGACGACGAGACCGAACAGTCCAGAACCGACACGCCACCAGGTGCCTGGGTACCCAGAACGCGCCAGCATCGCCTCTGGCCGGGCAACGATGCCGTGAGTCCGGTCATCGGCGTGATTCTGATGGTCGCCATCACAGTGATCCTGGCCGCCGTCATCGCGACGTTCGTGCTTGGCCTGGGTGACCGTGTCAGTGACACCGCACCACAGGCTACCTTCGACGTGTCTTACGACGAAGATGCCGGCGAGGTGACGGTGACTCACGCGAGCGGAGAGACGCTCAACAGTGACCAGATATCGCTGAACGGCCAGACCTGGACCGACGCCAACGGCTATGCGAATCGAACGGAGGTCTCGTCTGGTGACTCGGCGACGATCTCGGCATCGCCAGGCGACACTGTCCGTCTCTCCTGGACGAACGAGCAAGGGACGAATTCGGCGACGATTCGCACCTACGAAGTCCCGACGTAGCTCGCCCGCAGCATTTCAAACGCAGCTTTTCAGTACAAACATGAGTACCCCACAGGAGACGCCTGACCAGCGCCAGCTGTCACTGTCGCTGCCAGCGTCGCTGTCGTCCATTTCACAACCGATGCCTGCCGCTGCAATCCTCGCTAGCGGCAAACTGCTGGATACGGCCTCAACGGTTGTCGTCCTGAAGCTCAGCCCTCAGTCTGAGAGCATCGTCGCGGCAGAGACAAGTACGCTCCCGGCTGCGATGCACGCTACCTTTGGCATCCCGCTGGGTTCGCTGTTGGTTGCTGCGCTGACCATCGCACTCGTCTGGACCACAGTCCGGGTCGCGACAACCGCGCTCGACGCCGTTGCAGCTGCAAGCAACCTGCCTACGCCTGGTACGACTATCAGAGACGTCGTGTTCGTGACTGCTGGCGTCGCGTTCGCGTCACTGGCTGTTCACAACCTCATCGTGTTCAGTACATAAGACCATGATTCAGAAATTCCGACACGTCCGTCCGATAGCAACGCTACTCATCGTTTTGGCCCTGGCGCTGTCACCAGTTGCACCATTTATCACGATGATTGAACCTACTTCCGCTGGAGATGCTGACCCGGGTGATTCGACTCTTATAGAGGACTTTGAAGATGGTACATTAGGTTCAGTCTCTGACCCTGACAACATACACGATGTCGTAAGTGGTGGGCCCGGTGACAGTGACTACTTTCTAAGGGGAAGTTCTGACACTGGCGAAAGCGCGTTCACTGGCGATGTAAATGGACCATCTGAGTTTTCGATGCATCTTAGAAACCCATCTAGTGGACGATCATTGGTGATTGCAAACCACGTTTCCTCTGGGGAATCTGTTCTAATAACGGGATTTCGTGATGGAGACTTTAAAATAAAGGGTAATACCATCACAAATTTACCATCTGGTTCATCAAGCTGGTATCGCGTTAGGGTTCATAACATCGACTATAGCGGTGACACATTTGACGTGGAAGTTTACGATTCAGATGGGGCTGTAGTGGCTGATGAAGATTCGTGGGCATTTGATGTGGATAAAAACATAGATAGACTGAGTTTTGCGGCTGGAAGTAATGGGGGGCTCGACAATTGGGCAAAAAATGGGAAGTTCCTGACGTTCACGGAACCCGTGAGTGGCAAAATCACGAACCAAGACGGTGAACCAGTTGACGATGCAACGGTCCGCGTCACTGGCGTCAACTACAATAACATTGTCGCAGAGTCTGGCCGAAGTCTCGAAGAGCGCGCCGAAGAACTCATTGAAGAGTCGCGTGATCCACTGCCGCCGGAGTTCGACCGCACGCTCTCAGTCGAATCCGACATCATCAACCAAGAAAGTCAGAACGTTCCGCTCGCGTACGACACGGATATCTCAGCAAGCGCCTGGGTGGACGATGCGGACCTTTCCCAGCCGGGAACAGTCTTGCCCGCTGACGAAGAACTTGTCTTTGTTCCCTGGGACCCAGAACCACCCAGCGGCTTTGCAATCCAGGGTGAATACGATACGCAACACCCGGGCAAGTCAGCTGACACTGGACCAATCATCGCTGAGCAACTCTCACCGACTGGCGATACGGTATCCACGACGAAGATCGCCGTCGACGAGGAGGCCGGCGGTGGGCTGGGCGATCCATCCTCACTGGAATACGGGACGGCCAAACTTACACCAGGAATCTATCGCATCTCCGTCGAGGGCTCGGATGCGTCCTATCTCATCTCCGTCGGGAGTCCGGACGCGCTGGCCCGCAGTATCGAAGACGATCTCCGCGATGAGGCCAACCAGCTGACCAAGCGTGCTCAAGAGATTCGCGACCGCTTCGAGAACAACAAATTCGAATCCACATCAGCGACGACAAACGAGTCAGGGTATTATAGTGTCGAAGTTGGGGAATCAGTCAAAACGGTAGCCGTCGCCGCCTACCACAACGGTCAGGTCAACATTTCGGCTATTGACCCGACTAACTACGGACTCAACGCCGACGCACATCCACAGACTGTGCTGCGCGCACTCACCAATGCGGGCGACCTGAACGGTAGTGTCTACCTCCCGGCTCGGCCAACTCGTTACCAGGCACCGACCGACAATGCGGATGTCGAAATGCGTGAAGTCTCCTTCACTCCCTACGAGAACGCCACCAACTACTCAGACCGCTTCCAGAAACTTGAGGGACTCTTCGAGAATCAGAGTCAGCGCCTCCAGAACCTCTTCGCGCAACACAACATCACGCGTGCGAACCTCGAAGAACAGTACCTCTGGCTGAAACAGATCAGCGAACAGAACGGCGACCTCGATGACCAACTCGACAAGATCGCCAACAAAGAGTTCGACATCGACGAGGAAGACTTCGAGATCAACGCCACAACAGCCACCGATGAGGAACTCCGCGAACGCACGGCGGCACTGGAACAGACAATCGATAGCCTCCGCAACACAATCGAGTCGGATACCAGCTCCTCGACCGGCGCGGAGACAATCTCGTCAATCGCGACGTTCCAGACGGCGTTGAACGACTCCCAGGTGCAGGTCTTGGCGACCTACAGCAACGGCACGACGAAGACAGTCCCCGATGAGTATGTCACAATCGACAGGTCGGCCGGCACGGTCGCGGGCGTCGGGTCGACAGAAGTGCAGGTCAACGACCTGCCACTCGGCGATGCCGCAAGCGTCGAATTCGAGTGGATTGCAGCAAGCCCCGACGGACACGCCTCAACCACGGAACGGATCAGTAATCCGACCATCAACGCCGACGCGCCAGACGTGGACAGCGTCACGCTGACTTCACTCGCTCCGGGACCGAGCGACCGGGTGAGCGTCGCAGTCAACCCCGACGATGAGAGTTCGTTCCGCGAGCTCACCGCAGCGACTGTCTTCGCACCCAACGGCACCACGCTTTCAACGGGCGCAATTCAGGACGGCACACGATTCAACTTCACGACTGCATCTGAGGGCCGCCATACGCTCCAACTCACGTACACGGATGTCGACGGCAACGAGTGGACGAAAACAGTCCACATCGGCGCTGACGATGCAGACCGCGCACGCCCGGCTTCGATTAAAGCCCAGAGCGGGCCGACCGGCATTTACGCACTGGCTGCCGACGGTCTCGCTGGCGGTGAAATCAAAAAACGGCCGGGCCAGTTGCAAATGGCTGCGAAAGTCGGCCAGAACGACGATGTCCCCACGCGCATCCACGCCTACCCGGGTGACATTCAAGAGAGTCCGTCGGGCAACATCAAGATGAGCGTCCTGCGCGAAGACGGCTCCTCAGTCTCAACGCGTTCGCGGGTTATCATCCACGCCCAGGCGATGCCCGAAGATGGGACGTACATCTATCGAAACGGCCAGCCGCTGACTGACTCGCAGGGTGACGCTCGGTTCTCTTCAAACCAGACGCTCATCGAGACCTACACTGACGCGAACGGACAGGTGACGTTGGATGTCCGCCAACCGCAGGGCATCGCTGCCACTTCGTGGGAACGCGCGAAGTGGGAAGTTGCGAAACTCCAGGTGCAGGTGAGTGGCCTAGTTGACGGCCTTGGTGGCACGTCGATCTCAATGGGTGCCTTGCTGGTAGTCATCCCGGCCGGAGCCCTGGCTCGCCGCCGTGGTCGTGGTGGCAACGGAGGTGCTGCGGCATGAGCCGCCGCCTCGTTGGCTTGCTACTCGTCGGTCTGATGCTTACGTCGACGATTGCGATGCCGGTCGCCGCACAAGCACAAGCGAGTGATGTTGATATCGTCAACTTCGGCGCAGAGTCGACGCCCTCGTTCGTTGTGAGTTACGAAGATGATGAGTTCGATAGTCTGGAAGCGTGGGCTGAGAGCTCCAGCCAGTTCGATATTGAGAGCCACGACAACGCGTCGAACATTGCGACGGTCTCCGGACCACGCTGGCAGGTCCAGACCCCTGGCATCTTCGATGCACCGCTCACTGCCGCGCTGGCCGGCACGCCAGTCGCCGACACGCCGCTTGAAGGCCGGAGTTACATCGAGAGCGTCTCACCGAACTACCGCCACTCAGTGCCAGACCAACCAGACGGACTGAGCGCTGAGGAGTTCGAGATTCCACAGCGGGGACTCAGCGGAGTGCTGCCTGGTGACGGTCCCGAAACCACAGGAATTGCGTTCGAGGCAAACGCGACGGACATCGGCACAGTCAACGAGTATGTCGGCGCAGACAGCGTGAGCGAAGATGGAACTGGCGTCGACGTGGCCGTGCTCGACACCGGGCTGAACGTTCGGAACGGGACAGCCGACCCACTCTACGGCGACCGCATCACAGCCGCGCGCAACTTCGTGACTGACGAAGACGCAGTCGCGAGCAACGACTTCGAAAATGTGAGTGACGGCGATGGCCACGGGTCGTGGGTGGCCTCAAGTCTGGCGTCGAACGCCAGCAATGAGGCGCTGCAAGGCGTCGCGCCCGACGCGAATCTGCTCATCGGCAAGACGCTCGCCGACGATGGCTCTGGGTCGACGGCAGACATCATCAATGGGATTCGGTGGGCCGAACAGCAAGACGCGGACATCCTGAGCATGTCGCTGGGCAGCCCGGTCTACGACGAAGCGCTGGCCGATGCGATGCGAGACTTCGTCGCTGGTAACGGGACGGCGATCTTCGTGGCCGTCGGCAACAGTCGCACGACCCGACCGGCGCAGATCGCCTCGCCATCGGACGTGCCTGACGAGGGTGTCGTCGGCGTCGCAGCGACGAATGCTAGTGCGCCGAGTACTGCTGGGCCGGCGTACTTCAGCCAGACCGGTGAGGACAATGGATTTAGCGACGGTTCGATGGGGACCACGACCGGCGAAGGGCCGGACGTGGCCGCGGTGGGTATGTCCGTCACCGTTCCGGTCTACTCCGAGTCCGATATCCGCTCGAACTCGACGCTCTCCGGAACGAGCATGGCTACGCCACTCGCAGTGGGCGTCGCGACGCTCGGCCTCGACGCCAACCCCGACCTCGAAAACGAGACAGCGGAGTTTACTGCCCTCGTGAAAAATACCACCACGGCAGTCCCGAACGCGGGCTCCAGTGAAGTCGGCAGCGGGATGGTCAACGCCTCGAAATTGGTCACACAGGACGAGAGCGGCGAGTCTCAGCAAGACGCCCGGACCGACGCCGCACAGAGTCGTGACGCAGCGAACGGGCAGACGCGACTGACGCAATTCCTCGCGCGGGCTCAAGCTCAAGTGGGGCTGTAAGCATGCCAGGGCGTCGGGAGTTCTTGTCGGAGGCAGCAACGGCAGTCGCTACGGCAACTGGCGTGACAACACTCTCCTCGACCGCCACAGCAGCCTACGAGAGTCAGCCCGACTACGTCACGATCTCCTACGACGAGGACTGGCTGGCAACGTACAAACCGTACGTCGTCACCAGACATCTCGACATCAAACCCACCGCGTGGTACGCGTGGCGCGTCGACTCGACGGAACAGGACACGTCGATGGCGGTGTACTACTGCTACTACGTCACCCAGGAGGGCGTCACATCTGCGGATAGTCATCCGCTCGACCGCGAACCAGTCATGCTCGAAATCAACGAGGTTGGCGACATCGATGCAATCCACGTCGACGGGTATCACTACCTGAACAAGACCTACCCGACGCTGGAAACGAGCGGTGAAACCCACCCGCTGGTACATTCGGTCAAGCCGTGGCACTTCTACCGGGCAACAACTGAGGTCGGCGAAGATATCCAGCTCGAAGACCTCAGCGATAGGTTCGAACCGTGGTTGACCAACGGCTGGTCGGTCTATCCTGAAGCAGTCACGAACCCGTGGATCGTCCCCCAGCAGCGCGGGCACTACTGGGACGAGGGGTTGACTGGTGCCTACAACGCACAGCGCTGGGAGGCGCTGTTGGGCATCTCGAAGATGTTTCGATTAAATATCGGCGGCGCACAGGAGGCTGATCTATGAGCAGCATATTCTCGATGCTTCCAGAACAGTACATCCAATCGCTCAATACAGACCGGATATTGTTTACAACCAGTCTTCAGGGAGTTCATCTTGATGGTCATGGATAAGGGTGAGTAGGGGCTCAATTTCGTCCCACTCTGGTCCTTTGCTTATTTCGTTAGAATCCCGGTCCCATCTGATGTATCCCATCTCTTCGAGCTTCGGGAGATGGCTGTGAAAGAGCGCGGTTTCGAGAACCTCTGGCTCAACATCGTCGGAAACGACGTTCAACGGGTCTCGGTCGCTGTCATCCTGCGGATTGTGGTCTAACAAAGCAACGAGTAGCTGGCGACGGTATGGGTCAGACAGCGCCTCGAATAAAGCGTCTGGTGCCTGGGTCACACACTTCATTCTTTTTTTTTACATATGAATTAGTGGCTTGGTGTGCAAGGCTGTTGGGCAATTTTGGCCTTGTTGAAATCCTTAGCCAGTGATAGGTTTCAGCGATTCTGCTGAATACAGAGCGCGAGTCTTGCATGGAGTTCTCCCTCGCTTCCAGAGTAGTGAATCGGTCGATACAGAGGATGAATACAGCATCATAAACGGAGCCTGTCACTACCTGCGTATTCCAGCAAGGCCATCACTTTCGATTCATCGACGCTTCAAAAGCGACACCAAGCGCCATCCCGATAGCGATCCAGAGCGCAAAGTCATCTACTGCGAATCCAATAGCCGCTCCGATAGAGAAACCGATTAGTAGCCCCCATCCTTGCTGATATCTCCAATTGTACCACTTCTGCGTTTCACGGTCACTCATGATATCCTCCGTGTGCAAATAAGAATTCGAACAGTCTTCACACCAACTAGGATTCTCCGCCGATGAGAATATGAGATGTCCATAATCCATATCCACTCACATGAGTCATTTTATATTAACAACTGAGGAAAGCTATGTATGCTATGCTCATCTGTTGCTCCAGATGGTTGGTCATCGATACGCGCTCTGTATCTCGCACGGTTGTCATAAAATTATCTTGAACTGACAGACCTCTCCTTGGTCAATAGGCACCCTTAGTGAGCGGTTGGTTCAGCAGTTTCAACGTGGAACAAATACAGCCTTCGTGCTGACTTCACGCTCTCTATGTTGCAGTAGGATTTTGACAGTTTGCTTAGGAATCGGTTCGCTGAATGCTAAATAGAACGCGCGTAATGGTCACCACATCCCGACCAGTACACGACTGAACGGACGATCTTGTTACAGAACTCTACTTATGACGGGTTATCGAATGATTACGTTCCGTTGACGTTATGTATCAAAATTCCAGTGTCGGTTCGGGAAGCACTCACGCAGTCGTGGACTTGAACCCGGTTGAAATCCTCTCGACTTATGGGCGCGTTGTAACAGTCTGTCTCCTGTTGGTCGTTCCCCCTTGCTGGATATAAACGCCAACGACATACCGGATATCTTCGTAGGCTTGCTGGAGTTCCTTATGCATGGCTTCAGAGACAACCGGACTGGTCGGGGAGCAGAATTGCCTTTGCCAGTTATCGTGGACTGAATGTTACGTAAACATCGTGTCCCTGCGAGCAATTCACTTTTCGTGTCTTCCGACCGTCTTCGAACGTTTTTATCACGCCTTTCGCTGAGATACTCTCTACTGTTGTATCGCTTGGAAGCCCGATTACAGTAGAGATATCGCACGTAGGACACTCAACTATGGCCATTTTTAATTCGTCCTTTGTTTTGAGCGAGAACTATCCTTGGGAAGACGAACAGTCACCGTAGACCCTCCCGAGTCGTTCGTGTCAAACGACATCGTTCCGTTCGAACGACGAACAACTTGATTGACGAGCCACAGACCGAGTCCCGTCCCATGGTTTAACGGATTGATATCGCCGTCTGCTGTCAACACGTTCCATTCTTGTTCTGGAATTCCCGGTCCATCGTCCCGTACCGTCAGTTCAGTCACTGTCTCCGTATCTCGGAGGTGGATATTAACCCTCGGGCTCGCTTGGTCCGAATGAATAATCGCATTCTCTACCAATTCCCGAATCGCTTCAGCAATCTCACGCGTAGTGTTCGCCTGACAGTTGGGATCCAGATCCGTCTGCAATGTCGCATCAGGGTATTGCGTCTGCACGTCTGAGACAGCCTGTCTAATTGTCGGGGCCAAATCCACATCGACGGTTTCAGCGTTCTTCGTCAGAAGTTTCGTGATTCTATGTTGATTCTCCGCCATCTCAACGAAGTCTCGGCTTTTTTCGAGTATCATCTCAGCGTTGGACAACACTGCATTTGACCCTTGTTGTTCAATGACTTTGGCATGCCCTATGATAACGTTCATGTCATTCTTTACGTTGTGCCGGAAGACACGGCTGAGAACTTGCAGTTGCTCGCGGTTTGCTTGTTCCTCAGATACGTCAATTATGTGTACCACATGTCCATCAATGTCGCCATTGTGCGTTCGAAGCGGCGAACTCCGTGTTTCACTCGGGAAGACCTGTCCCGATTTTTTCTGGAAATTACGGAGGAGTGGTTCTCGGGAGGTGTCTGTCGTCTCAAGCAGTCGCTCTACATCCGTACTCTCGTCTGTGATGGTACTGGGATGATTTCCCTCGATGTCGTCACTCTCGTACCCGAACAGATCGGTAAAGCCCGGGTTGCACGTCGTGATCGTGCCATCGAGATCCGTGACTACGACCGCACCGCTGACGCTATTAAATAACGACTCGTACCGCTCTTTCTGTGCGCGTATCTCGCGGGTCTGCTGGACCTGTTCGGTAATGTCTCGGACAACGCCGATACCGCTCTCTGGCTCTCCGTTTGCGTCGAATTCAACCGCTGCTGTTTCCTGCACCCATCGTGTCTTGCCGTCTACCACGATTCGATGCTCGATGTCGTAGCTGCCCTCTTTTATTGCTTCACTCCACGCTTCGTCAACTTTCTCACGGTCATCGGGATGAACCAGCTCCAGGAACCGTTCATACGTCATCGGCGTTCCCGGTTCCAAGCCGAAGAGCCGATAACATTCGTCCGACCACTGGAGGTCACTAGTGTCAATATCCACATGCCAACTCCCCACGTTCCCGACCTCTTGGGCTTGCTCCAGATGCGTCTGGATTTCTTTCTCTTTGTCCCTGCGCGCGGTAACGTCCCTCGAAATGACCGCGACACCTCGTTCGCCATCGTAGAGTTTCACCGGAACGAACCGTTGCTCGGCACATACCTCGCCGACCGATTCTAACGAGAGGTCAAATTCGAGGCTTAATGTCTCCGACCCGTCGGGTTCTCGAACCCACTCGCCGACATCGGGTTCCTCATCCTCTAAGAATGAGTCGATCGCTTCCACAAACCGTTGGGGGTCTTCGTCAGGTGCAGCCATCTCCCCGGTGACCGATTCAATCGGGATGCCCTTGATCTCCTCTAGTGCGGCTTCAGTCCTGAACTGCTAGCTTTATCTACGTAGAGCGCCTCTAGAGAGTGTTCAGAAATCTTCTGAAGTAGACCATGCCACGAACTCAACAGTACTCTGTCGATCTGTCTGCCGATGAACGAGCGGAACTGAACGCGATGCTTTCGGCTGGCACATACAAGACGCGGGAACTCACGCGTGCACGGTGTCTCTTGCACGCCGATGACGGCTTGACTGACCCG
>NZ_JBBENW010000032.1:0-15996 GCF_037645885.1 Salinibaculum salinum
CCCGAGACATCCATGTCACGCAGCTGTCCATCTTTATCAACTTCTGGCCGCCAACCCCGTGAACAGCGTTCCATCTTCCAGTCTCAGCTTGTCAACTCCGCGGCTTGTACTTGTGGGTAAGAGACAGGGCTAAAGCCGATGGGCTTTCGCCTCGCTACCGCTGTAATTGTCGGATGTTAGTACAAAAGTCAGGATTGAGCTATCAAAAATCTCTCTAGCCACTGAAGCCGAAAAATACGACCAAAACGGTTCAACAAGCAACTCAAAAGGGCGAGTGGAGATGGACGCCACAGTAGTCTGCATCGACCAAACCAAGAACCCTGTTCAGCTTGAGCTGCGTGGTTTCTACGCGGCACGCGGCCGGGGGATGGTTGGATAGCACAACAGGATGCGATGCATACCTAAGCGAATGGAATGAGTCTCTCGGTGAGCAAGCGGACAGAGAGGGAGGGCACGGGCAGGTTAGCTGAGTCGGAGCGGGGGAGAGGGGGAATGGGCAGGCGTGGTGGGCATTTCACCACGGCTTCGAAGGGCAGGTGACAGTGGGATTGGTAGCTCCAACGGGGACCGTGCACCTCCCAGCCTACTCTACGAGAGGAGTATACAAAACATCCGTTGCCCTGTTTCTGGCTCTGCAACGCAGGATAAGTATTAAATCCACTACTCGGAATCACCGGAGTTCTGCATACTGGAGTTTCACCAGAAGGTATCGAAGATTTGGGCCGTCGATATCGACAACCAACTTGTAGTTGTCTCAGGAATGTCCTGCTTCACCGAAGTCGTTAGCATAGTTTGCCGGGGATCAAAAGCCATCTCCGCTGTTTCCGGTGGCGAAACACGACGGCGGTAGTTAGGTGTATATCGCTACACCACCCGAGTACGGAGGGATATGGACCACGGATTGTGTCGTTTCGATGCCCCACGAATGCTGCCCCGCCGATTCAATAGTAAATCACCCCGCTAATTCGAACATTAATGTCGACAACAGACCCTCCCTCAACCGACCAGAAACCCGTTGTACAGGCCATCGCAGACAAATCCACGCCAGTCGCACTCCTGCTGGCGGTCTTCATTTCGCCAGTCGCGTACTACTACGTTGGGCGGACGAAACTAGCGATCGTAAACTTCCTGACACTCAACTATCTGCTCCTTGGAATCGTTATCGTCCCGATTCACGTTTACAAAATCATCAGCGACGCGGAGAGTGAGATCGGCGACCAGCGAGCGCGATAGCGGTCGCACGCTGGTGCATTCATCTCACGACGCAAACGCCACTGAGAGACTGCACCCACGTCAAACGCGGAGAACTGGGCGATCAACTACCTTCTCGCTCGGGAACTGGCGGGTTTTTGGACCTGGTCCGTGGGACCAGCCACGCGCCGATTTTCGCACCGAGAAGGCCGACGAGTGCTGCGAGTCCGAACAGCGAAATTGCGAACGCGATTGTAACAAATCCGCCTCCCACGACACGGAACCACAGTGGCCCGCTGGCCGCCGTCACAATGTGGACCATCTCGGCAAGAAGCCAAACCCCTGGGAGGCCACCGACGACGCCAGCACGGAGGCCAACATCGGTACTGTCGACTGTTTCCGGTCCCCTCTTTGCGAGGTAGACAGCGATGAGACCACCGAAAAAGAGCATGTTGAGCGAGAGTTCATTGCCCATTCCAGAGAGATAGTAGAGACTAATCGTAAGTGGAATCGAGAGTAAACCACCGATGAGGGCGTAACGCCACGTGTCCGTGAGGCTCTGAGAGTGAAACCGTCTGTCAGGCATACGTAGGATGTGGAGTGACACTCATAAATGAAAGACGACGCGTTTCAAGCGTGGAAATAGTACGACCTATCGACTGTTCGTTTATTGAATATTCTCTCGGGCGACGATTCCGGACGACCCATCGATGGTAACGATGACGACGACGCTCTCGTCGTCTGGTGAGACCAGAACATTGAGGTGCGTTACCGGGTCCGGTGTGGTCGTTGAGGACTCGTTTCCGGACGGCCGTGCTCTGACCGTCACTTCGTCGGCATCGAACTCCTCCTGGAAATCGACGCGAACCGTCCCGTTCTGTCGGTTCCGTGAGAACGAGAACGTGTCCTCCGAGACGGCTGCCGCGACTTCCTGCGGAACGTCGTCGCCGGCGGGAACCTCCGGTTCCTCCGAGGGCGTGGACCGTTCGGTAAACTCAAAGTCGAGCACGTCGTCGGTGTACGTTTCGCTGGCGACCAGTCGGTCGTCGCGGACCGTATTCGACGCGTCGACGGCAGACCCCATTCGGGTCTCGAGTCGGTTCCTCACGGTGTCGTCTAATCCGGACTCCTGCACCGCGAGCGTTGCCGTTATCTCTTCTTTCTCGGGTGCAAACGAGAGCCCTGAAACCAGATTTTCACGGCCCGCTAGCAGCTCCACTGGAGTGTTCATGTCGCCGCCATCCCAATAGTAGTCTTCGAGGTCAACCGGCCCGAGCAATCCAACTGAGATGTCGCTCGCACCGACGGTATCGAAGAGCCACTTCGCGGTGGCGTCCGCGCCGACGATACGTTCGTGGTCGCCCCGGCGCGTCTCGATTGCCGTCCGCACTGAATCCTTGGCCTCCGCGCCGACGACGGCATCGTCACTCAGCGCGATGAAGCCACCCTCCTCGGTATTGGCTTCGTACAGAGTGTACTGCCCATTCTGGCCAGTTTCGGTGAACTCGACCTGACCGAAGGCGGACCCAGTGCCCGAACGAAGTGATTCCTCAGCGCGACCGACGTCGATATCGCCGATTCCGATGATGGTCTCGTTTACGACGACAATATCAGTCAGTTCACGGGTTGGTGATTCTGGGTAGATAAGGTGTCCCAAGCCGGCGGCAATGAGTGCCAGCGCGCTGACGCCGATGACTCGGCCGCCAGCTGTCAGAGGGAACCGGACCAGCGGGTCATCGATCTCCTCCGTTGGCGGAAGATTTGGGACGAACTCCGTCGGGTCCTCCCGGTCGTTCGACGGGAGAAACAGCGGGATTACCGGATCTACATTCGATGTCTGTCTTGTCACCTCAAGGTCGAGATGTGCGGTCAGAAGGCTCCCTGTTCCCGACGGAAACCACGCTCTTGGCCCCTCAGCTCTGGGTGCGCCGAAACAGCCTGCAACCGAGACGGCCGTCGCCGCGGAACCGAGTTCAAGCAGTCGACGACGCGTGAGTTCAAGCATGGGTCTCGCGAATGTCGTGAGCTCATTATCCGTTGATCTGTTCGATATAAGGAAATTCCGACTTATCGGTCCGTTGTCTGCAACGGAGGGAACCCCTGTACAGTGGTGACTCTATTCAGCGTGTCAATTCAAGACGAAGACCCGTGGCGTTTCTCTCACAGAACCACACGGTTCTGGTATTTATGCTGGTGCCGTGAACGGCAGGTAACGTATGAACGATACCGAACAGCAGACTGTGTGTGGGCTCGGTATTCGGAGTGTGGCGATGGTGATCGACTCGTTCGTTTGGTTCGCTCTCTTGTTTGTCGCGGTGTACGCAATTGCGCTCCCAATCGGACAGTTAGAAACCGGTGCAGGGGGTGTCGACGCAGATCTGCAGGGCGGTGCGGGGGCCGCTGCGCTCGTCCTCTGGTTCGGTCTGGCTATCGGCTATCACACGCTCGCGGAGTGGCGCTTCGGGAATACCGTCGGCAAGTATCTCGTGAACATCAGGGTCGTCGAGGACAGTGGAACGCCGCTGTCGCTCCGCTCATCGGCGATCCGTAACGTCGTACGCCTACTCGATTGGTTCCCAGTGTGGTACGTTCTCGGTATCGTCGTACTGGTTGTCTCCGATGAAAACAAACGGCTCGGCGACCGAATCGCGGGAACGAGGGTTGTCCAACCGTGAGACACGGCTGCACTGTCGCTGGAGTGAACCAGTGGCTCGCCGATGGACACATACACCCCGATAGATTCTGGTGTCCGGACACCTGTGGTGAAAAGACGGCTCATCCCAGGAGGAGGAATCACCATTTAGGGGTTGCGACGCAGACTCCCCTGTAGTCGAACTACTCCACGAAACGTATGATCGGATCCACACCACAGTACTCACGTCTCGGAGTTTGCCGATGGTCGTAGCCACTTCTACGACTGCGGTCGCGGTCAGCCTCGCCGCACTCGTCGCGTCTGGAGGGTTTGTAGGTGCTATATTCGGTTATCGGGAAAACCCAACCACGAGACCGCTAATCGGCGTCGCCGTCGCACTGCTGGTCGGCGCGTTCGCTCACCTCGCAGTCGTCGACCTCGTGCCTGTCCGTGCCGTCCTCGGGCTTCTCGGCGGGCCGACTGACACGACTGGTGGCCTCTGGCTGCTCGTCGCCTTTGACATCTCAACAGTCGTGGGCGTGTTGTGGTTTCTCTTCGCGCTCCAGTACACTGGGCGCGACGACCGGACATCCTCGATTGCGTACTTCGCGGTCGCGGGGGTTCTTATCCTCCTGCTCGGACCGCATTTCATGCTGACATTGTCGGGGTCCTACGTCGGGTTCGAGTCCCAGACGCCAAACCTCTTGCTTGGCGTCGCGGTGGTGCTCGCGGAAGCGCTCGCGCTCATCGGTATATTTCTCGTCCTCGACGTGACGTTCCAGCACAAGGCGTTTCCGCTGGCACAGGCTGCGCTCTTTACCGGAGCTGTCGGCCTTGTGTTGCTAGTCCCATTCGTCGCGACGACCGTTCGGAATCCGATAACGACGCCGCTGTTGCTCGCTGGGTCGGCGGTTCTGTTCACAGGTGTGTTGTATCGACACCGCCCGTTCGAAACCTTACCCGTCGTGTCCCTCGTTGGCCGCGACCGAGTATTCGAGGAGATGTCCGATGGCGTCGTCATCGTCGGAAGCGACGGACACATCCGCGACCTGAACCCAGCAGCACAGCGGCTGTTCGAGGTCGACCGAGCATCCGCTGTCGACCAACCGCTCGCTACCGTCGCGCCAGCTATCCCCGACCTTTCGATTTCGGGTGGTGGCTCACCCACGGACGTGGCGCTCGAGACCGGTCGGACAGTTTCGGTCAGCGTCGAGGAAATCTGCGATCACCGCAGCCGAGGGCTCGGCTGGTCGCTCGTCTGCCGTGACATCACGGCAAAGCGACGGCGAACTCAGCGACTCAGCGTCCTTACCAGAGCCATCGCTGGGGTGACGACCGGGCAGATGCAAACTGTCACGAGCGTCACCGGTGCCATCGACTCCGGCGACTGTGAGCCCGAACATGGCGGCGACCGGATTCAGGCGACTGCAACGGACGTTGCCACGCTGGTCGCTTGCGTCCGGGACATCGAGAGTGCGCTGTCGTCGTCGGAGGAGTCACAGCACACCCACCTCGACTTGCGGGAGACGCTCGACTCGCTGTCCACCGACGGAAAATTCGACACTGTTGTCGAAGCGGGCCCGCGTTCGCCGGTTGTCGCTGCGGACCCAGAGCTGGTGACTGCGACGCTGACGACGCTTCTGGCCGGGACCGAGTCAGCCACAGTCACCGTTTCCACTGACCCTGAACGAGTCACAGTAGACATCTCGCCGTTCGATCCGTCAGGGGAGAACTCATTACAAGCGCTCTCACTTCGGATCGCCAACACCGCCGCTGAGAGCGCGTCATGGGACCTCACGACCGTTCAGGAGTCGAGGACACACGGTGTCAGGCTCTGCTTTCGACCGGGTCCGGCATGCTCAGCTCCGGGCGGTGATATTGAATGACTGAGCACGCGATACTCGTGTCTCTTGATGTCGTCACTGCAGGTACCTTTGCCCTGCTCGCAATCGTAGCGGTACGCCACCGCGACCAACCGGGCGCTGCTGTCGCGGGCACGCTGTGGGTATCTCTCGCTGCCCTCTCCGGTGTCCTCGTCGGCAACCGCTTGGGTCTCTTGGGAGCACGAGCAGCGGCGACCGCGATACTCTTGGGCTGGGTTGTCGCGACGACGCTCTGGGCCGGGTTCGTCTTTACGTACACTCGACGTGGTCCAACCCCGACCCGCCGACGGATTGCGTTTGCGGCGTGTTACGTCGCAGTCGTCGGTGTCACGACAGTTTTCGGAATTACCGGGACCACGACAGCCAGTGGTGTCATCCGTCTCGTGATGGCCGTGTTACAGACAGTACTGCTCGGCGTTGGGCTCTTTGGCGTGTTCCTCGTCATCCGAGCAGCTCTCGTCGACACCGACCCCCCTCTCGGAGAGGCCATCGTCCTTTCGGGTGGCGGACTGTGCGTGACGCTCTCGCTGTTCTCGGTCAGCACGCTGTCGACGTTCGGTCCCAAGCCACTCCCATCGGGGGTTACCGGCGTTCTCGCAGTGAGTGCTGGTGGGTTCGCAATCGCGGTGTTCGGCTTCAGTGTGTTCGGCCGAGCGCCTGCGACCGGACCGCTGGCGCGCCAATCTGTCCTCGAAACGATGCGCGAGGCGGTTGTCGTCGTCGACCGCGATGGACGGCTGGTCGACGCCAACGAAGCCGCAGAGCACACGTTCGGAATTTCTCTCGGCGCTGACGCTGGTCAACCGGTCGGGTCGGTTCTCGACGCCGCGCCCGACACTCTCGCCGGTGAGTCGGTCACGCTGTCGACAGTCGCTGGCACCCGGCAGTTCGATGTCAGCCACTCGGTGTTGACCGACCGCCGCGGGGAAACGGTCGGGAGTTCGTACCTGTTCCGGGACGTGACCGACCAGCAGACGCGCCAGCAGCGCTTGGAAGTCCTCAACCGCGTCCTGCGGCACAATCTCCGAAACGACCTCGACGCGATTCGAGGGTTCGCCGAAGGCCTCTCGGATGGTGTGGTCGAAGACACCGACACTGCAACGGCACGGATACATTCGACGGCAAGCGAGCTTGTCGATATCGGTGAAACGGTCGAACGAGCCGACCGTGTCGTGACACGGGCAGCGCTCAATACCGAGTCTATTGACCTCGTTGCGCTCTCCCGTGCGGTCGTCTCGGATATCGAACATCAATACGACTTCGACGCCTCAGTCTCAGCTCCCCGCGAAGGTGTTTCGATCTGTACCGACCGTGAGGTGCTACGGACGGCACTCAGAGAAATCGTCGAAAACGCGGCCGAACATGGTGACAGCCCAATCCCGACAGTATCGATCAAGGTTGCAGAGAACGACACGGGCGGAGAAATCGTCGTCCGTGATGACGGCCCGGGAATCCCCGAGCGGGAGCGAGCAGTCCTGCTTGACGGGGCGGAGAGTCCGCTTCGCCACGGGTCCGGTGTCGGCCTCTGGTTCGTCTCCTGGGCTGTGACCCGACTCGGTGGCGACCTCGAACTGGCCACTCTCGACGATGGGGGCAGCGACGTGCGACTCACACTTCCCGACGAGCCACGGGCGGGGTAGCCGCTTTGCCTGAAGATGGCATAGAACAATTCATATACCATGCCAGGTGTCGCAATAAATCTCCTCGTAAGATGGATTTTTATTTATTTATTCAATTATCGACCAGTCTACCAATACTCTGAAAATATGGAATGCCTTTCCAACGAGAGTCCTTCTCCAGCTACGCGGGCACTACACCTGGGAACTGCTAGTAGCTTAGCACCGGTAAAACACCACCCTTTATCCAGTGTCTGCCAAACACTGCGTACTGAATCAAGAGCGTCTATTCATATTCAGGGACATCTGTGCGTGAAAATATTCGTCGGGTCGATGGCATCAAGCGCGGTGAGTGAAGCCTCACGAAGTTCATTCAATGTGTCGAAGAGACGGCGCCAACAGTCTGATTGAGGCATCCCCCAGGATACGTTGACACAGTATATCAGGGCGTTCCATCCTGCCGAGAATCATATCGAAAACCAGGCCGAGAGGCACTCCAATTCGCTATCCAAGCGACGTTCTGAAACCAACAATGTGCTACGCAAGAGCGTCTGGCAAATAGGCGCGCTCAGTGAACAGCGTATCCACCCATCGAAATCGAAACGATATGAGACCATCTGAACGAGTTATTCAACAACTCGTGAGCAACCAATACAGGGCGTGGACACACCAGAGCTACCGACTCGCATGCGACCGAAGCAGTATGTGAAATTTCTCTGTAAGTCTTCCCTATTGTTTAGTGAATAACTCGGAGACAGAGGAACATGGAACCAAAGGATTACGCGATATTGTTCGTCCTCCAGATAGTCGCAACCGTTGTTGGAATTTTCGTATACCTCGGTATCGGTGGTTCGTTCTAATCCCAACTGCAAAAACAGAGTACAAATCAAGGTCCAAAATACGCAGTGTAGTGAGCGAGACTGGCGTTCTGGTCTTCCCACCAAACCCGGTCAATACAGTGGGTTTAGTGAGCGGTCGACGCGGTGACCAGTTCTCGTGACAAGCCAACTTGGGGATGCAGAGAGCTTATCTCACGCAACGGATATCCCATCAGTTGCTACTGACCATTCATTGAGTCTTTTCATGTTGCTTTATCAAAAAACCCTTACTGGAGTAGAGAGACTTCCGCACAATGTCGCCCACTGGTCCATTCATTGATTCTGAGACAGGTGGCTTGGACACGAACCAGATCCTAACAGAAGCATATCCACTTGTCGGACTCATCCTATTATTTGCATCACTGGCCCTCTTCCCATTTATTTTCACAATACTACTCTTTGGAGATTCCTTCATTGGTTTCCTGTTTACTCTTTTAACGCAATTAATACTCGCTATAGGTACTGGAATTATACTCATCTACATCATTGCCCGTGCTATACAACTCGCCGACATGTGAGATGTATATGTACAGCTTCGATCAATAGGCAAGTTTAGTGAGTAGAGTGTTCAGCGTAGTAAAGATGAAACAAAAGAAGGTGACGTGCTGACTTCATCCTCTCTATCTTGGATTACTGTCTAACCAAATCTTGGAGACAGCGTTGGGGTAATCGCCCAAGGTGTCTAAGCCAGTCCCCACTGAAAAAGACTCACAGGTTCGTTCGAATCGGCATGGTATGGCAACAACAGAAACCGCAAGACTGCAGCGAGATGACCAATTCGTAGGAATCGGTTTGCCCTGACGATTTGGTGAGAGACGGCCACTAAAGGAGCTAATAATCACCAGACAGCGACGGGAAAAGGATGCTCCGTCAGGGATTCGAACCCTGGTCCTTGCCGTGAGAGAGCATCACCTGCCCTTTTTATGGACCTATCGGGTGGGCATCTCTAACTTTCCGCATATCGCTCGTTTTCGACCGTGTAAGTGTCTCTAATGGTGGCATGGTTAATATAGCAAGGGGATAATTGCCGGGAAGGCAATGGAACTTCGCTTAATCCGATCAGGGTCCTTGCCCTGAGGGCCAAATAGCAGCGAGGCTACGGGGTCCAAACAGGTCTAGATATGTCTGACTACGATCACGATCGAGAGGCAGAATCACTCACAAATGCATTCGTGATGGCGCCCGGCCAAATGGAGGATTTGCGTGTGGATTCGAGTAGCGAGTGCTAGCATCGTTTCTGCTCGTTCTTGGGTGGCAATCCCATCCTGGTAATACGTCTGCGCTCGGTTACCAGCCCACAGGTCGGTCAGACGAGCGGCAATATCGCTGCTAATGAACCCGATATCCGCGCTGCGATTGATTGCCGTCGTATGTGACTGTGGAGTATTTGCCGGATCTTGGTGCCCTTCCTCTATCAACCAGAACAAGAATGTCTTCTCGATCATTCAACTACCCTGGAAATGCGGGCTGAGACAGATAGTGACAGGAAATCTATCAATTAGCGAATCTAGATTCGTTCTGAGGTCAGGGACCGTCGGCAAACGGGATTAGGATGATAGTCAACGCCTGCTTCTTCTAACAGATATTGATAAGGTACTGTTATTTGATAGCCTTTCTGAGTGGGACTTGGTAGACTCAAAGGAGATGATGGGTTTGTTATCAATGAGATAGAAGTATTATTGTAGGTTGGAAAGCAGACCTCAGACAGAGCGAACGCAGTCGGAGGTCCGGTGGTGAGCTTTTGTGCCAACTGACTTCCAGTGAGCGTTTGATGGTTATCGTGAACGATGTGTGAATCTCGGGCAATCTTTTATCCATGACCGCAAGATATCTTTAATCAACGATGCCTAGCGGACCACCTATTTCACATACAGACAATTTTAAACCGACCGCGACGGGCGGAGACGGTGACTATAGTGTACCGACAGCGTACGAGGATCATCCCGAAAAGACGGAGTATGGTTCAGTAACGGAGCGGTTTGATGGAGAAATAGAAATTGAACGCCCTGCAGAGACGATTGCGGAATTACGGCAGGAAACCCATCTGACTGCGCAGCTTCACGAGCAGAATCGCATCCAGCAGAACAGCGACTGGCCGTTTCCCAATGATAGTACAACCTTGTTCGATGTTGCTATCCTCGATGTTATGGACCAGGCTCTGGAAATCGAGGGACTCTCACTGGACTCACATACTGTTCTCCCACGGCGGTTCCGATCTTACTTTCTGAAGAGCGCACGGAAACCACAAACCCTCAAAGAGTTCCACGAATATATTACGGAATCAAAACCAGTCCTTACTGAACTTGGCTACCGCCCTGAACGAGGAGGCCCCTCTTACGAGCGACTTCGCAGAGTATTAAACGAGGATATCCCGGCTGAACTGGAGGGTATAGAACGGGGGACAGAGGCGTTCGCTGCCGCTGTTGAACGTGCGACTTATTCCGTGTACCGTAACGGGATTGAAGTCCCACCGTCAGTGGAAACCGAGTGCGGATTCGAGGCTGTCACTGCGCCATTGTACGAGAAGGGAGTTAGTCGTCCGACAGAGAAGATTGCTCTTCGGAATTGGGTTAATCTTCTCCTGGATGAGACTGTGGATCCTCTTACGTTCGGGCGCTCCGAGCCACAGATGACTTTTCGTCAGTATATCGGGCTGCTTGCTGCATCGGCACTATACAACTGTGGGGTCCAAACAGTTCCAGATATTTCCGACTATCATTACAATCGAGATCTGATTCCCAAAGGCAGCGGAGTTGGAAAATACATCAGAAAGGATCTCCCGATGAGTAACAGTCGGGGCAAGATGGGGGACACAGCAAAGCGAGGGATATCAGAGCAGTTTGATGCCGCACATCGTGCAACGCTCGGAATTGCAGAGCAATATGGCTTTTTCAACGAACCACGTTCGTTAGCGGTTGATCTGTACCGCATCGAATGGGCTGGCGTAGAAAATGACCTTACAATTAATCGTCCCGCAAAGTCAGAGAACGACAACCGGTCGGAATGGACGTACGCAGTGATCGGGATTATCGATACAGAAGCACGGTTCACACTTGGGGCGCGTTGGCTGCCGGACAAATCATGGTATCCGTCTGCCGTCAGGGAGCTCACGCCTGTTGCGAACGAGTTCGTCGATGTTGAGGCGTTATACGCTGATAGCGAACTTATCTCTGGAGATTTAATCGATGCGTTCCGTGAACTGGCGGACTCAGATTGGATCGTTCGAGCACCCAATAGGAGAGTGATACAAAAATTATGGAGATATACTCCGGAGAATTATGTGGGGTACCTCCCAAGCGTGTCATGGAATACGAGTCCGAAACCTGCTGCCGTCGCGTACCCCAAAAAAGGTGATAATCCATCAACTATCAGGTTCACCCCCGCCGAACTCCGGGACGTTGACATACAAGATGAGCAGACGCAGACCGACCTCTCGAATTTTGATGAGTCTGTGACAACGCCTGCGTCTGAACTTCCCTCACTCACCGATATCTTCGAAGACCCCGAGACTGTAGATGGTGTAGACCGCAAAACGAAGCACGCATTATATTTGACTGATCGATCTTTGCCGGACCGTTCAGCTGCCGGAATTCATTTCCGATACTATCAACGGTGGGCAATCGAAGAAACGATTAACCAGATCTCAAATGACTATATGCCGCGGATCGAAAGCGGTAATGAGAAGCTTCGACTCTACGGTGTTAACGTTGCTATCCTTTTTCAGAACTGGCACACGCTCATTAATCGAGCTCAGTCCCCTGAACTCGGACTGCGAGTTGACGTTACTCACCAGGAACTTTTGAAAGCAATTGAAGATGTCGCATTCTCTAACGCTGATTGATTCTTACGGTTCGACTAAACTCATATGTTACCACATGTATGGGTTACAGAGAATATCCATGCGATATGTCATATTATTGTGGTTGGCCGCTGCTGTTCTCTGTCGGGTGGTTCACTAATCCTCGCAGCGACAGAATCATGACTATGTCAGCGTCATCTGAATCGTAACGATTTCGAAGCCGACTGAGTTCGTCTACCCGGTTCACGAATTCTTCCATACTACGCTGGAGGCCAGCAAATATAACGCTCGAATAGCCTAATTCAGGATAATCTAATTTATAATTGCTAATTGACCCATTCTCGGGTTTCGCCATCAACCACGACACGAGTTTCGACGTCGTCGAAGGTCACTCCGCCGTATGCAGCGCTACTGTCGGGACCGACATAGATGCCTGCCCCACCACAGTCTGCGGCGTGAGCAGCCGTCAGTGTGACGTCGAACGTCGGATTCAGCGTTTACCCTGTCGGCTTTGAGGCCGAGTTTACGGATAAGCCCCACCCTCCATGAACGAACCCGTCAGGGTGAGCGAAGTAGGCTGAGGTAGTTGACGATTTGAGCGGCCATACAGAGTGACGTTGGAAGTTTCAGCTGCTTCTTTCACCCTATTGGTGTATCGTGATCGCGGGTCGAGGAAGTACCTGTGAAGATTGGATATTAGATGGTTATCAGGATTATAGTTTCAGTCGATTGTATGATTCTTCTTGGGTTGCTTCTGTATCTATTTCGAAAGAGCACACATCGATGTCGTGGTGTGTGGTAACAATACTTATCTTCTCAGTTATACACTATGCCTCATGACATCTCAAGAGCCAGCCAGCGGTGAACAATCACTGACGCCGTTCGTCTCGCTTCGGAGTTATAGAGGGTTTGAGAAGTATCTTGCTTCAGCGGAGCGGATGAAGGTCGTGAGTTACTGTACTTCTCCACGGATGATTCTAGAGTTATTTGAGGAGCATGGTCTCACAGAATTAGAGGTGATTGTGGGTGAGAAGACGGATTTTCGTGAGGAGATAAAATCTGTCAACGTCGCCCGGGAGCTTGAGCAGTACAAACGAAATGGGGATCTGCTGATCTATCTCTCTCCGGACCGGGATATTCACGCGAAGCTCTACATCCTTGAAGATGAACACGGAGAGATTACGATTCTCTCAGGGTCGCCAAATTTCACCGACACAGCCTGGACAGGACATTACCAGGTCAATTGTCTGGACGTATTCACTTGCGATCCGGGTTCGGAATGGGATCAGAGAGCACTCGACTTGTACAGTGAGTACCGTGAGTTGTGCGACGACGCACCATTCTTGGAAGATCTGACCCAAGAGTTAGAGAATAGCGACGACCCGCCAGAAGAGATCATCGAACGCTGGCTCGCTGTGAGTGACGTGGAGGATGAGAATGAAGTGCAAGAGTTTCACGGAAAGATCACGGACCGTCTCGGTGAACTCGGTCCAGATGTCGATGCGAAAGAAGCCATCCACGAATCTCTTCAGAAGTATTCTGATAAGACCCACTCTGATCTGCAGGAGTTGTTCGGCGATTTTGACATCACTATTAACGACATGATGTTTCGGTCGTCAATTGGTGAGTACGGTCGTGCTGTCGAAATCAATTATGATCTCCCCAAGTGTTGGATTACCCCTGATGCTGTCCATCTCATCACATCAGCCGGGACTCACATTCATCTCACTGAACCACTCCCGAAACCACATGTCGTCGATGCCGGACTGGCAAACATCGAAGCCTATATTGAAACGGTCGACTTCGCCGAGACAGATGATGCAGGTGCTGCGAAGGCGCATATGTACGAGGCAGTCCTCTACTTTTTTTGGGCACCTTTCGTGAACCAGTACGCCAAGGCATTCGGAGCGGGACGAGTCAACGATGTCGAAAAAAGCGTCCCATTTCTGTATATCCACGGCGAGCCAAACGCCGGGAAAGGGACGTTTCTTGAGTTTGCGTTACGCCTCATATCCGACAATACGGTCTTAGGTCCAATCGACGGTGCGACTGTAGGGAGTCGAACGCCGAACACCATTCGGGAACCAGTGACTGCATTCCCGGTAGCGTTTGACGACCTCGAACGGCAACTGTTCGATCGACTCGGCCGGTTGCGGAATTATTGGGACAGTTGGGACGGGAAGCTGTTTCCGGCAGTCATCATCACAAGTAACGAGAACAAACCCAAGAAGTGGTTCTTACAACGCTCGAAGATGCTGCATTTCAAGCTCATGTTCAGCGGGCAATCACAGGCTCGAATGCAGATGCGGGAAATCGTTGAAGAGAAGAATCCGATTTACAAGTGGTTCACCCACCTGTATCTACAGCGTGAGTTCCAAATGTCGGACCTGGTCGATGATGAAACCGGCCGGGACGACATTCTTGCGATCGTCAGGAAGACAGTCAAAGACCTCTACGAGTTCGCAGATCGGTCCCTCCCGCCATACTTTCCTGAACGGCCGGCAGAGTGGGAACATGATGTGGGCCGGCAACGGTGGCTAGAAGCCATCGAACGTAACTACGTCAGGATCAAGCGACGAAACGACCGATTTGTTGCGACGTTCGATTCGGACATCACCCCATACGAGATCAACAATTCGTATCTTCACAACCTGCCAAAACATATCCGAGCCAGACGAGCCCATAATGATGTCTGGATAACATCAGACGAAGCATTCGAGCAGTGGTTACAACGGGAGATCCCGACTGGTGATGGACTCGGGTCAAAAATCAAGTCTTATCTCCCGTTCTCCAGGCATAATCCAAGATCATAAGAGTGTATCCCGGGCATTTCCCGTCACTCCCGAATATCGCCGGAAACAATTTTTGTCCTCTCAGCCGAAAATAAATAACATCACGATTCTTACCAGAAGTGAAATCACTGGTACGGCTGTCAGCTACCAATGACTGAAACCGTGGGCTTCCGCAATGTTACCGCTGTGAATCGCACAAAATAAGGAAGAATCACCGAGCGGATTATCTCCGTAGAGACCCTGTCTGTGTGGCATGCCGACAATGGACTACGAGGCGGCAGCAGCCCGCGTACTGAATTACGTCGAGTCGGCCCCACATATCCACCCGGACAATAAGCAACTGATTCACGATTACCACAGGGACATGGTTCTCGCGGACATCAGCCCTGCGCAACAACAGAAGCTACTCGCGCATTTCAAAATCATCACTGACCACGTTGGTCAGACTCCGTTTACTGACCTCGACAAAGATGATATCATGGATCTCGTCGCGTGGTTGTACACCCGCGGCACGAGTGCATCAACCGTCGTCGATTACAAACAGGCGATCAAGCAGTTCTGGAAGTGGATGAACAATGGCGAAGATCCCGAGGAAACGAAATGGATCCGGCGCGGACCGGTTGAACAGAAGCGAATCCTGCCACAGAGCCTGCTCACACCGCGCGATGTCCAAGCGTTAGTAGACGCGTGCCGCAACGAGCGCGACCGCGCCTTCATCGCTTTGCTGTGGGAAACCGGGGCCCGGATCGGCGAACTCATCGACCTCGAAGTGAGTCACATCGAAGAAACGACACAGGGGAAGCAAGTCGTCATTTCAGGGAAAACCGGGTCACGGCGACTCCCCTTGCTCGAATCAGTCTCGTACCTTGACTCGTGGCTCACCGCTCATCCAAACAGGCGGCCGGATGCGCCGCTATGGTGCAAGATCGATGAAAAGCAAGGCTCACCAGATGACACAATCAGTTACCAGTACATTCGCTCACGGATCCTCAACCAAGCGCGAGAGCGAGTCGGGATTGAAAAGCCCGTCAACCCTCACCACTTCCGCCACAGTCGGGCAACCTACTTAGCAAACTACTGCGGCTTCAATCGTGATTTGCTGGATATAGCTGGCGGAGTTTGATGCGAGCGTCATCGGCCGTGAACTGCCACTCAATCTCGGATTCGTCCTCGTTTCGGGTGCGTTCCCACGCAGCGACCTCCGT
>NZ_JBBENW010000033.1:0-13222 GCF_037645885.1 Salinibaculum salinum
ATATCAAACGATCATTCCGCGAAGGCGTCGAAAACCTCATCTCCTGGGCATTGAACAGCCCGAACCGAAGCACCGACGAGCTAATGCAAGAAATCGAGGGTATCTTCGTCTAACGTGCGAAGTCAAGGAACTAGACAGTGTCCTCCTCAATTGAAAGACCGCCAGGCGGTGGCAGCTGCGTCAATCAACTCTAACGCGTCTTGACTTCCATCTGCTTCCCCTTTCTCGAAATCTTCCTCAGTCTGCCCCATCTGGTTTGTCACATGCGCGAAGCAAACGACTGGCACTTCTCGAACCTCCGCGAACGTGTACAGTGCAGCCGCCTCCATTTCGACAGCAAGGATTTCTTCTGACCTCGCACGTTCAATTGCAGTCTCCGTCTCCCGAAACGGGGCGTCCGTCGTCCACGTTGCCCCAGATAATTCGTGGTCGGGTTCCATCCATTGGAGAATTACCACCGGGAGTCAAGTCACCAACTACCGTATTTCCTGTATGAATCTCGGAATCATTCTGGAGACTAACGACCCTGAGCGCGTCTGGAACGCATTCCGTCTTGCAAACACAGCGCTCGATGCAGATCACACGGTCGAAACCTTCCTCCTAGGAGATGGTGTCGAGGCACCGGACCTCGAGCACAAGAAATTCAATCCTCACGGTGTAATGCTCAGATACACCCAGAACGGAGGCGCACTCTCTGCCTGTGGGACGTGTCTTGACTCTCGCGACCTTGAATCGGACGAGCTCAGACCTCGGGCGACGATGAGCGATTGCCTACAGCTCGTGGAAGACGCCGAGAAGGTGCTCACGATCGGATAACTAAACGCTCAACCCACGACAGACGTTGGCAGCCTAGTCGGCAGGCTGTTCAGCCTGCCGTGTCTTGTCCACTTGCAGCGGGTCAGCCGTCGATGTCGCGGTGATTAGTCGCGGGAACTGTCCTGCGTTCGTGAGGAGTTTGTTCTCCGCCTTTCGAAGGTGTTCTTCGTATGTCGAGCGTGCGACTGCCCTCTGATCGGCCAAGTCCCGAAGCGAGGTTTTCCGCGGTTGCTTGTAGTACCCACTTTCCAGTGCTAATTGGAGTGCTGCGAACTGCCGGTCAGTGATGTTCTCGAACAGTTGATTCGCCGGAGCAAGCATACTGTGGGGGATCTGCGTCTCCAAAATGGAGGTTTTCGAGAGCAGTTCAATCTCTCTGTCGGCTCGCAGATCACCGACCAGTTCCCGGATGTCCGCACTGTCGAATGCAACCACGGTGTAGTGCTCTCAACCCTGCCGGTAAATCGTCGGCGACTGATACAGGCAGTTGTGTTCCTCGATGCGGTAGTACATACTCATACTAATAATATTGAGATTTTTATGATAATTAGTGCCGGTCATGTCCGGCAGTACCTATATACAAATATACCCGCTATTCGGAAGTACCGATGCAGGAGATATCGCCGGAAGAACTCAGCGAACAGTTACAAAATGGTGACGGGGATCCGCTTGTTCTCGATATTCGCCACGAAGAGGATTTCGAGGAGTGGCATATCCCGGGTAGTATCAACGTCGATGTCTACGACAAATTAACTGAAAACCCAGAACAGACCAAGGAACCCCTCTCGGATCTCCCAAATGAAGATCAGATCGTGACTATCTGTGCCGCAGGTGTCGTCTCGGAGACTGCGACGGAAGTGCTCCAAGAGTTGGACTACGACGCAGTGACGCTCACGGACGGGATGAACGGCTGGAGTCGGGTTCACCGACACGCGAAAGTGGCAGTGGGTCTCGATGGCACGCTTATTCAGGTCGCACGTCCGGGGAAGGGCTGCCTCTCGCATGTCCTCATCTCGGACGGTGAAGCCGCAGTCTTCGACCCGTCGCACTATCTTGACGAGTACGACTCGATTCTGGATGAATACGATGCCGAATTGGTTGGCGTCTTCGATACGCACGCCCACGCCGACCACGTCTCCGGCGCTGGGGAACTCGCCGACCGACACGGCGTCCCATACTACCTCCATCCGAAAGACGCGCTTGCCATCGACGCGACGGCACTCGCGGATGGACAGACTGTGGCGGTCGGCAGCCTCGATATCGAGGTTATCCACACACCGGGGCACAGCGAAGGGAGTGTCTCGTTCGACATTGACGGCGCTGCGCTGATAACGGGCGATACGCTCTTCCACGAGAGCGTGGGGCGTGTCGAACTCGGCGTCGATGCAGGAATCGAAGACTCCGACGTCGAGCAGAACGCCGCAACGCTCTACGAAAGCCTCCAGCGGTTGCTGGACAGGCCGGACGATGCAGTTGTGTTGCCAGCACACGATCCTGGCTCGCCTGAACCGCCTGTGACCGCGACCCTTCAGGAAGTCAAAGACCGAAATGAGGATCTCGGCCGCAACCGCGAGGAGTTCGTCAACGAACTCGCTTCGGACATCCCGGATCACCCGCCGAACTTCGAGCGTGTCAAGCGAACGAACGTCGGGCAGGAATCTGTCCCGGCTGACGAACTGGCTGAACTGGAACTCGGCCCCAACAACTGCGCGGCGGAGTGAATCCATGAACACGGCTACTGTGCTCAAACAAGGTATTCGAGAGCACCTCGGGCAGTTCTCGCTACACGTCCTGCTGGTGTTCGCCACTGGCCTAACTATTGGATCCGAACGGACCGTCGTCCCTGTTCTGGGAGAAGAGGTACTCGGCGTCAAGTCTTTCTTGGTTATCGGTTCGTTCGTCGTCTCGTTCGGGATCGTGAAGTCTATCCTCAATCTCTACGCTGGCAAGTGGGGTGAAGAATACGGTCGCAAGCCAGTACTCATCGCCGGGTGGGCGACGGCACTCCCCTTGCCGCTCATTCTCATCTTCGCTCCCAGCTGGGGCTGGATCACGGTCGGGAACATACTCCTCGGCATCAACCAGGCGCTGACCTGGAGTATGGCGATCAACGCCAAAATCGACCTCGCGGGGCCCGACCAGCGCGGGCTCGCGGTCGGCATCGACGAGTCGTTCGGGTACACTGGCGTTGCCGTCGGGGCATGGCTTACGGGCGTTATCGCCGGTCAGTGGAGTCTCCGACCCGAACCGTTCTACTTCCTCGCCGTCGTCGTCGTGCTGGCGTTCCTCATCTCCATCTTCCTGATCAAGGAAACCGTCCAGTACGCCCAAGCCGAGGGAGACGACGACCACCACGACGCGAACCTGCCGTTCAACGAGGTAGTGAAGCGAGCGACCTACGGTGACAGGACGCTGTTCGCTGCGGCTCAGGCCGGCCACATCGAGAACTTTGTGGACACGCTGTTCTGGATCGCCGTCCCGCTGTATCTGGTCAGCCAGGGGCTCGGCATCGCGGCAGTCGGAGTCGTCGTCGGCGTCCACAGCGCGATGTACTTCCTCCAGATTGCGACCGGTGGGCTCGCTGACCGTATCGGTCGCCGTCCGCCTGTCATTTGGGGGATGTTCCTCGCAGGAGCCGGTGTCCTCGGAATGGTTCTCGTCGAGGGGTACCTCGCTTGGGCTGTCCTGGCCGCTATCTCCGGTCTCGGGATGGCGTTACTGTATCCGAACCTGATGACTGTGCCGAGCGACGCCGCCCACCCGACGTGGCGGTCGGCTGGGATGGGCGTCTACCGGATGTGGCGTGACTCCGGGTATGCTGTCGGCGCAATCCTGATTGGACTCTCGATGGAGTTCGTGAACGCTGAAGCAGCGTTCTACATGACTGCAATCCTGATGTTCGTCTCCGGTGCAGTCGTGTACGTCTGGATGGAAGAAACGCATCCCGACTTCGGGACACACGAACCGCCTGCACCTGCGGCAGAGCAACCGACCAAGACAGTTACTCAAGACTAGTTCAGCAGGCATTCTTTTTGATAGTGACCGTATCAGATTTTTGCCCTCAATACGGACAGATCTCAGACTACTGTCTGCTGAGTATGCGCGGTGTATACAGTACGGTCATCCGAACCTGACAGATGGCAGTACTCCCGACAGACCCCATTCAAGGCTCGTCACCATCGGCAGTTTCCGAGATCCGGCGAGGAAGAGAGGCTACTACGGGTAAATCTCATTCAACGATAGACTCTGATTGAAATAACAACTGAAACGGTTTACACACCGACCGCACCGCCATCGTACGGTCGTATGTGCAATGGCTTTCAGTGGCTACTATAGTGTCTGGGTACTCCGAGACAATGTCCTCGTGGATGTCGAGGATGTCTTCGACCGGCGGATAGCAAAAGGAATCGGTCATTACCGGAGATTTACATCCAACTACTCTATCGGTTTCTTTCTGCGAATGAACGACTCTCAGAGGAATGGCACATCTCAGTCCAATCTACAACCGACACAATCCATCTAACTCGAAACTAGCGCTCAGACGGCGGCGACACGCAGTTGGGTGAGTGTTGGATTGGCAATCAGAACTGCTTTCTCGGAGTCACTTACCGAGTCATAGTGGCCTCCAACCGGAGGACAGATTCGGCTGAACAATCTCTACTCTTCATTATCTGAACCGGCGTAAGAGGACTGAGAACCATGGTTTCTAGCACAAGTTCCGAAATCGAACCGAACGCTTCTGGAAGCCGCGCCGCGATGGTCGCCGGATTGAGTATCGCGATACTCGGATTTCTCGCAGTGGTCTTTCCGTTCGTCACGGGGCTCTCGGTAGCCATTTTGCTCGGTGCAATTCTAATTATCGGGGCGCTCGTACACGTCTCGCACGCCTTCTCCGCGGGAAATTTCAGAACCGTACTCGGGCAAGTGATACTCGCCGTCCTCTACGTCTTCTCGGGAATTGCGTTCATCGCGAACCCAGTCGTCGGACTGGCGACGTTGACCCTGCTGGCCATCGGTTTCTTTCTCCTTGACGGCCTCATCGAGATCGCGTGGGGGCTGCAGAGCCGCGGACAGCCCGGAGCCATGTGGCTTCTCGTCAGCGGTGGCATCTCCCTCCTGCTGGCCGGTTTCCTCTGGCTCGGCTTCCCGACCAGCGCGATATGGGCCATCGGCGTCCTCCTCGGTGTGAATCTGTTCGTGACCGGCGTTTCGATAGTCCTCCTTGGACGCGAAACCCGCGAGTCAATTGCGCAAGACATCGCACAGGGGAGCCAAGGATGAACCTGAAAGTTACGCTGGCCTGTAACGACCAGAGTCTGGTCGGCCCAGGGTTCAGGCGGATTCGCCAGACGTCTGAAAAGAATAAAACAACTCGAATCGGAGGTCATTCGAATCACTCTCTCGGCCGAAACCGAGGGGTACCTCCGCGGAGCCGTCACTCCCGGAGACATCGAAGCCCAACGAACGGCGTCGAATCGATCGAAGGGATTTCCATTCAATCTGCCGCTCCACGTGGTAATGCACGGGTTCTACTCCACTCTCGCCCGCCCGATGGTTGGACAGCAGCAAACGCTGTCGAGACTCGCTGCCTGTTAGGGACTGCTCCACAGGCGTTGGGCGAAGCTGCCTCGCTCCTCGGCACGCAACACGACTGGCGCCTTAGGGAGTGGAATCGAGCATGAGCCAACAACTACCTGAAGAGTGGTTTGTCAGAGACAGTCGGATCAACGCAGCCATCGCGTGGTTGCTCGTCGGCGCTCTCGTCGTCGTGGCGATAACCGCGCTCCTGAATTTCCTGCTCGTCCACATGGCACTTGCGGCTGTTTCGGCGTTCGTCGCTATCGCGCCAGCATTCGCTGCTAGAACGTGGACCCGGACGGTGCCATGGCCGCTCCTGCTGGTCTGTACAATTCCCCTGTCCGTCGGGGCCATCGAAGCCAGTTTTTTCGCCGGCTTCGTCACCAGCCTCAGCGTCACCGCGCTGGGGATGCTTGTGGTCGTCGCGCTCCAGTCGGCAGGATTGGTGCGCATGACGCCTAACTTCGCCGTGGTTTTCGTGGTACTCACCACGATGGCGACTGCGGGCTTCTGGGCGGCGGGATCGGCTGCTTCGGCCCAGTATCTCGGAACGACCTTCGTCGAGACCAACGACGACCTGATGGCGATATTCACCGCCGCGACCGTGGCAGGATTCGTCGCCGGCGGTCTCTTTCGACTATACTTCCGTCGGCGCCTTCGAGCGAATCTCGACTATCTCGGCGGTGAGGGGGTGAGTGCCCTATGAGTTTCCAGAGTCGCGTACACGTTTCCGAACGCACACAAGCGGTACTCGTCAGGGGTCTCCAGACGGTGATGGTCGTCATTCTCGGTATCGGGCTGTACTCCGGTAACATCGGAGTTGCATTCAATGCCGCAGTTGGACTCCTCGTCACGCAGCTACCGGCGGTGCTGGAGCGTAGATACGGGATTGTCATGGACGTGGCACTCGTCCTCTGGATCGCGCTGGCGATGTTCCTCCACGCGCTCGGGACGGTGCCACTCCTCGGTCCTGACTTCGCGACTCTGTACGGCTCGACGTGGTGGTGGGATCATATGACCCACGCGCTGTCCTCGTCGCTGGTTGTCGGATCGGCCTACGCGGTGACGCGGGCCTTCCAAGAACACACAGAATACATCCACCTGGGACCGAAGTTCACCTTCGCGTACCTGCTGGTGTTCGTGATGGCTTTCGGTGTGTTCTGGGAACTCATCGAGTTCTACATCGCCGTCGGCGCCGGGTTGTTCGGCATTCCGCAGGTGCTTACCCAGTACGGTCTCGAGGACACCGTCCTCGACCTCGTCTACAACACCATTGGTGGCCTGCTGGTCGCTATCTTCGGGACGACGTACCTGACTGGCATCTCCGACCAATTGCGGGGCCGATTCGAGTCTGAGGAGACGAAGGGCTAATTCAGGTGTCGGCGAGTTTCAGATACGGGAGCATGTCCGCAGCCTGATCACGCAGCTCGACGACCTCCTGGTCGGAATCGTACTCGATGGCGCCGCCGTCGGCCAGCATCGGAAGATGAATGTGGATGAGACTCGTGCAGATGCGCTCGTAGCGGTCGTGGGTGTGCTCACCTTCGAGGAGAGCGATCTGGTCGGCTACGTCGCTCACCGAGGTAGTGCCGGCCTGGGTGGCGAGATACTGAACGGCGATTCGGCGGCGGTGGTGGGACAGCAGCTTGAACAGCGCTGACACAGTCTGTTCGGCGTCGATATCCCCCGCAGTGTTATCGTCGGTTTTGATTGTCATCAGAGTTCTTACTTCCCTGTTCGGTTCGACTCTCCGACTGGTCTTGTTGGTATGGCTATGGGAAGTACACCAGACTCTCGGGGGAAAGGTATCTTAATTGTATGTACCACATCACGCCGCTAACGTTACGTGTAGAGGGTATATTCGAGCCAAGTACAGATACGCTACCTGATGGGGTTCCGACAGAGAGCATCACTCGTCGACGAAGTCGCCGCCGTTATCGGGCGGGACAGCGCCACTGGTTTTCTCGATGACGACCCGCCAGTCCGGCACCAGATCCGATGGAGAGGTGATCTCCCATGTGTCTTCGATCTCGGTGCCCGCTGCGAAAGAGTCCCTCAACAGCGTCGCGAGGGCTCGCTCGAAGGTTTCGGAGGAAGAGTCTGAATTTCCGTCGTTCGATGTGGTCATTGTCGTACTGGGCGCGACCTGCAGGATAGGAACCTATGACTGCCGGCGGCCGTGTATATCCCACAGCCGTCTTGCGTATTTAAAGTTCGCTGTCCACGAGTCTCGCTTCGAACGAACACCGCCGCTGGCGGCACGTGAGCGGACGCACCCATCGGCTGCTTCAGTCGCACAATGCCGAATCGAACGCAACCACTATCGATTTCGTGGGGGTCCATCCGGTACGTAACCGAACAAGAACTGAGCCGGCCGTCCGCACGACCGCTCTGGGTCGAGTCATATTGCTGGCTGTAATCCCGTGAGTGATTTCGACCTATCTACCCGGTGATGGCGCGACGAACCCGGAACGGGTGTGTTGAAGCACCTCTCCGTCAGTCTCCAGTCGTAGCTTCCTCTACGGGAGAGGCGTTCGTGACCTCGATACCCCCCGAGAGTTCCGTATTGTGATACGGGATGTCGATACCCTCGACGTCGAAGCGCTCTTTGACCGCTTCGACAAACTGCGAACGGATTACCCCGTAGCTGCTCTCCGACGGATCGATCCAGATTCTTCCCGAGAGGACGACCGCTGAATCGCCCAGTTCCACGACGGGTGCTGTCGGTTCCGGGTACTCGAGGACTCCGTCGATACGAGCACCTTCCTCGACGATGGTGTTGCGTGCCCGGTCGATGTCGTCATCGTAGCCGATACCGAAACCAACTGACACTCGGCGCCGGTCGTTCGCGTCGTTGTTGACGACTGCCGCATTGGCGAGGTCGCTGTTCGGGACCGTCACCAGTTCGTTGTCGAACGTGTCTAGTCTCGTTACCCGCATCTGAATCTCCCGAACCACGCCGTCTTTTCCGTCCCACTCGATCCAGTCGCCGACTGCGAATGGTTTGTCCTGAATGATGAACACACCGGCAACGAAGTTCGCGATGAGGTCCTGTGCAGCGAAGCCGACCGCAAGCGTAATCGCGCCACCCAGAGTTGCAAACGCGGTGAGTATGGTCCCGAACCCTGCTATCGTTGCAGCGATTGCGATTGCGAACACAGTCGTCACGATGACCGTCATACTCACGGCGAAGCTGATGAGCGTCTCGTCGAAGCCCCGACGTTGCAGGGTGCTGTCTATCGCCCGAGTCGAGACGGAGCGCCCGACCCGGTAGACGACGACGAACACGATGGTGAACGTCAGAATCGTCGCTATGATGTTGGTGAGTAGTGGAACGTACTGCTGGACGTCGATCGGTAGTCCCTGCTGTAATGGTAACATACCATCTACCGGGTGGTGCTGGTGGCGCTAAGTAATTACCAGCGTACAGGCGGGGGCGTGTCATGGATTCCCGGGGTTGCGTGGTAAGAACGCCGAAACAACGAGCGTGAGCGACGCGAATACGACGAGGAGGAGCAACGTCGCCCGCTGTGCACTCACCATGGCGGCCTCGAAGACCCCTTCGAGCAGTTCCTGCTCTGTGGGGCTCAATCCGGCGAGAAACGCCTGCCTGGTGGCCTCGGTCACCGTCTCTGCGGCCTGTTGCAGTGCCAGAGCGAGTTCGTCGCGTTGGGGCACCGACACTGCGGCGCCGGTCGCCCGGAACGTGCCGTCTATCACGCCACGGTAGAACTCCCCGAGCAGGAAGGCGCCGACGACGGCAGTCCCGAGCGCGTACGCAAGCATTCCAGTCGCGTTCATGACGCCCGAGGCCTCCGAGGAGTTCGCCTCCGGGACCGCTGACAGCGTCGAATTGACGAGTTGGGGCGTCATGAGCCCGATGCCGACGCCAACGACTGCCATCGGGACGGCCATGCTCCCCACCGTCTGGTTCGGATTCGTGTCCTGGAATAGCAACAGGAGGCCGACGCCCATCAGCACAGCCCCGACCTGGACGAGGGTCTTTGGCGCCACGTACGCGCGCCAGCCAGTGGTGAACGTCGAGACAAGGAGCGTCCCGATGGAGAACGGAAGCATCGCGACTCCGGCCTTGAAGGCGGTGTAGCCGAGCCCGGACTGGAGGTACACCGGGATGATGAAGATGAATCCTGCCATGACGAGCGCCCGAGCGCCGAAGGTCAGCGAGCCCGCGGTGAAGGTGCGGTTCGAGAGCATTCCCATCGGGACGAGCGGCGAGCGGCCAGCCCGCTCGAGGCGGTACTCGTACTGGACGAATGCGGCGAACGCGAGCAGGCCCAAGCCGATGGTCCACAACGCTGGCGACGTCCCGAAGGGGTTGAACTGGACGCCGAAGGCGACGAACGGCCGGGTCGCGACCAGCCACCCGAACTTGCCGGCGAGGAGGAAGCCGACAACGAGCGACGTCGCGCCGACGACGGAGAGCACAGTCCCTCCAACGTCGAGTGGGTCAGGATCAGACGTCAGCGGGGCGGCGCTCACGTAGCGAACGAACACCAGCGCGACGGCGACGACGACCGCCTCGAGGGCGAACCCCCACCGCCAGCTCGCGAACGTCGTCAACGCCCCACCGAATATCGGCCCGACGGCCGCGCCCGCCGCGCTCACGCCCGCCAGCACCCCGAGGGCCCTCGCGCGGTCTTTCCCATCGTAGGTGACGATGAGTACAGTGAACGTCAGCGGCATCAACACGGCGGCCGCAGCACCTTCGACGAGGGACCAGCCGAAGTACAGGACGGCGGGGCTCCAACTGACGGCCGCCAGCAGCGAACCAGCGGCGTAGACGACAAGCGTCCCCTGCATGAGCCGCCGAACGCCGAATATCGACGGGAGCTTCCCGCCGGGGAGCATCAGCGCCGCCATCACGAGCGAGTAGACCGCTATCGCGCCCTGAACGACGGAGACGGTGGTGTCCAGGTCTGACACGATTGCCGGGATAGCGACGTTCATCAGTGTCGAATCGATGACCGCGATGAACATCGCCAGACTCACTGCGATGGCCGGCCCCCAGTATGACAACGTCCCCTGCTGTCGGTCCGGGGTATCGACTCCGTCCCCGGGTTCTTCCGCATCAGAACTCATCGAGACACCCCAGGAGAGACCAGTCGCTCGGGTCGTTGTTCCCGTGTTCTCCCGTCGGACACTTGTGTCTCGATAAACCCGACGCGAACGACGATGTCCCGGTCGAACTCCGCAGTTAACTGGTCGTCCCAGCGTTGAGCGAGGTCCGGTGGTACCTCTTGGTCCCGTGGAACGCCGACGAGGACGTTCACCCGCGGTTCGTTTCCGAGGAGCAGATCGATCGGTTCGTAGTCGGCGGTCACCGAAACGAGTTCGACCCCCTCGATGTCTGCCTCGTCGAACTGCTGCTGGAGTTCAGTCCGTGTCTGCTGCTCGAAGGCCTGCGTCTGAAACGTCGTCCAGGTAACCGCACCGAGGACGATCGAAAGCAGTGCGATGGCGACCGCGATCACGACGATGCGAGAGACGATCGAGGCGCGAACGCCCTCGAACGCGCCTGCGTCGAGTGGCTTGAACCCTGCTACCCAGAACAGAGTCAGGGCGGAGACGTTGATCGCGAGCAGGTTCACGACGACGAGCACGGCGCCCGCGATTGAGACCCCCGGTAAGCCGAACGCGATACCGAGACCCGAGGTCGCGGCGGGTGGAACGAGCGCGACGGCGATGGCGACGCCGACGAGGGTCGACCCGGAGCCACGCATGATGCTGAGCGACCCGGCGATCCCCGATCCGAGCGCGAGAAAGAGCGACAGGAAGTTCGGGCTCGTCCGCTCGGCGATCTGGGGGATGGTCCGGATATCGAGTCCCGGCGGGACGAGAACGGTCTGCCGGAGGAGCCACCCCATGACCGCCGCCGTCGCGATGGCAGCGACGAGCCCGACGACCTGCAGTCTGACGCCGCGTTTGGTCATCCCCGGATCGTCGAGGATCGTCCCGACGGAGGCGGAGACGGCAGGCCCCATCAGCGGCGCGACGACCATCGCGCCGATGATCGTCGCCGCGGAGTCGAGTAGCAGGCCCGTCGTCGCGATGACGGTGCTCAGGAGGAGAAACGCGAAGAAGGTGGAGTTCGCCGGGGCGAGATCCTGCGCCCGTGCGTACAACTCCTCGCGCGAGATCCGGAGGCCGGGAAACCGTTCGACGAGTGCGGTCAGACGCTGTGAGACGACGGTCTCGGTCGAGAGGACGATGGTGTATGCGTCCTCCTGGATACCGGCCTCGATCAGTTCGTCCATCACCGGTTCGACGCCGCTCGGCGGGACGGGAAACTGAACCATCGCCTCGAAGTCACCACGGCCGACCTCGTCGAACACGGCGTAATCGATACCCTGGTCGTCGAGCGTGTCGAGGACGGCCGATCGGGTTCCCTTGGGGATGAGAACTTGGACGAGTCGCATGTGATACTGAGTGACCGGTCGTCCGAGCGTTCCAGACGACCAGAGGGTGCGGTTTCCGCTCCGTTAACTCGGCTTTCGTCGGCGACGGGGTTCCAATGGATTCACCCGGCGACTTCCTCGGCGGCGAAGGTCTCGCGGAGGCGCTCGTCGTCTTCCGGGGAGAGGTTCGTATCGATGATTTCGAAGTCGTACTCGAAGTCCGACAATTCTTGCTTGATGCGCTCTATATTGCCTTCCCGTGCGAGCAGGAAGAGCGCAGAGTTTCCGGGCTCGATCGCGTCCCGTACCTCATTAATAAAGTCGTCGTCGATGCCGAAGTCGCCGAGTTTCCCGGAGAGTGCGCCGCCAGCGGCGCCGGCCAACAGGCCGAGCCACGGGGCGAAAAACAGCAACCCAATGAGCATCCCCCAGAAAGCGCCGCCCAGAGCGCCCGCACCGACGAGGCTGTGCGCCTGCTTGACCTTCGCACGCCCTTTTTTATTCCGGACGACGACTGCTGCGTCCTCGAGCTTGATCAGCTCCCGCTTCTGTAGGTCGTACATCCTGTCGCGCATGGCTTCAGCGCCGTCTATGTCGCCGAATCTGAGTACAACAAGTGAACTCATACCTCAAGTGGACTGCCAGATGACTTAGTTAGATGCTAACATTAGACCGAAAGATTCCCTTACCTCTCTGCGCGTCCTGCAGCAGGATCCAGGAGAGAGATCAGTCCGATCTCCGTGGTCTTAGGATCTCGACAAAGGGGTCATCGACTCGGAAGGGGAAGGCTATCTCGCTGTGTACTGGTTTCGAAGTGGCTTCCTCGAACGCTTCCATCCCAAGTTTGATGAGTTCGGCCACACTCTCAGTCCACTTCGGTCCACCATCAGACTGTTCGAGAGACATCTCTTCAATGATGAACTCCGCCAGCACCTCCTTCGTCACCTCAACCTTTCGTGACGGCCCGAAGTAGACCTTTACCCGGCGATCATCGTAATCACACGGAGGTCTGAAACACCCACCTGCTGAGATTATCGATAATGTCGTTAGCATTCAGCTTGATATTCAGTTCGATTGTGTTATACTCGAATTGTCCAGATACGGCTATAGAAGCCATCATACACCGGATTATAGCGGTGAGGTTGAAGGTGTCGCCCAGAACACTACCGGGCGAGAAACTACTAGTGCGGCTTCAGTCCTGAACTGCTAGCTTTATCTACGTAGAGCGCCTCTAGAGAGTGTTCAGAAATCTTCTGAAGTAGACCATGCCACGAACTCAACAGTACTCTGTCGATCTGTCTGCCGATGAACGAGCGGAACTGAACGCGATGCTTTCGGCTGGCACATACAAGACGCGGGAACTCACGCGTGCACGGTGTCTCTTGCACGCCGATGACGGCTTGACTGACCCG
>NZ_JBBENW010000034.1:0-11249 GCF_037645885.1 Salinibaculum salinum
CCTGATATATCCATCTCACAGAATGGGGCTTCGCCATCCAAATCCGGTTGTTCCGTCCGTAGAGAGCTGTTCATCTCGGCCTCAGTCTGTCAGAGTCGGTAATAGCATTTGTGGGTAAGAGACAGGAATACAGGGCGCATATCTCGCACGAATTTTCCTTCAAGTTCAGCTAGATCTAATCAGTCAATATAGGGGATGCACACATCGCTTAGAGGTTGAGCTACCAGATACCGGTCAATAATGACGTGCGAGATACGGAGTATGAATTCAATACAAGTGGTTTTGTCCGTTGAGCCATGGTCGGGTCTTCGTAGCCTTTAGCGTACCACGGGTACCGGATATTTCTTACCACGCTGGTGGCATCCTGATGACTTCTTCGAGGAATCGTTCCCTCACGTGTGAAAGATACACAGACCGGATCCGAACGAAGTCCTGTCTACTGGGATCTCGAATCCAGATCCGAGACTGAAGTTGCACACGCGAATCGTTGACTTCCATAATCCGAGCGGTCGGCTCCGATTGGTCGAGTATTTCATCGAGCGCCTCTGCTTCTTCACGGAGAATCGTCGTCGCCACGTTGACGTCATCTTCGTAACTGATCCAGAACTCGGATGTGATTCGAAGCCGCTTCTCCTCGACGGAATTGGTCACAGCTGAAGTGGCGAGTTCCGAGTTCGGGACGCTAACGATCTCGTTATCGAACGTACGTACGCGAGTGGTACAAAACGTGATGTCATCGATCACACCAGTGTTGTCGTTCTATTCGATCCAATCGCCTATTTTAAACCGGGGATCAGCGATGATGAATACACCACTATTGACGACGTCGCGCGCCGCAAATCCGACCGCGAGCGTAACGGCCGCGAGGAACGGACCGGTGATATTGATACTCTGACTGAAACCGGAAAGGGTGAGTGCAGCGTACAGACCGAAGAGAACCACTCCGACGTGGACGATCTGTTCTATCGTCCGGCGTAACGTTATCTCGACACCGCCCGTGTCTAAGAGCGCGGTCAGAAGTGGCTCAAAGACGAATCGTCCGGCTATGTAGATTACACTGACCACTGCGACGAAGGTGATAACTTGAATGACCGTACCGCCAAGTAATGGGAATGGATTATCCAACAGTTGGAGCCCACCGATCACACGGGGTAGCATACTGGCGTTACGGCCAACATCGGCTTCAGTTCATTGCCGGCAGACCTTCCTTATGAATACGCGCTGGGTAGTTCGCACGGCTACCGGAAAGCCTCTTAGAACTGGTAGAAATATCGGCGGTCACTCCGCAGACGTATTCTACTGGCTGATCCATCCTATTTAAGTTGAAACCAAATTCCTGAAGCACGGTTTATACACTATTCAGTTCCCCACACCCAGTCAGCAGTATGCTTTTGCGGGAGTAGCAGCAAGGTGTAGATATGTCCGAGGGAGACACTCGACGGATCGCACGCGATCTCATGAGCGAACCACATGTGCGTGGCCGCCGAATCAGCGTCCGCCAGGTGTACGCCCTCGTCGAAGAACGCGGTGAAGACCCCGAAGCTGTTGCCGATCGGTACGATCTCGACGTGGCTGACGTGTATCACGCGCTGGCGTACTATCACGACCATCCGCGAGAGATGCGTGATGTAGAACAGGAGCGCGAAGACGCTATGGAAGAGTTCCGCGAATCGATCGACCGTCCCGAAGGCGTCGATCCAGATGCCGCCTGATATGAGCGACTGGCGCTTTCTTTTCGATGAGAATATCGACCCAAAGACGGCGACGTACTTAGAGAAAGAGGGGATCTATGCGGAACACGTCCGCGATGCGCTCTGGCAGGGGGCTGACGATGAAGCCGATGTCCTTCCGTATGCCCGAGACCACGAACTGATCATCGTGACAAGTGACGTGAAAGACTTCGGCGGATTACCATTTGACGTTCACTCAGGCATTGTTCTCCTCTACGACGATACGATGCCGGCGTACCAGGTTGCGGCAGGTCTTATTACAATGACCGACGCGTATCAGAATCGAAATTCGTTCGGTGGACGTGAGGAACTCGACCCATGGGTTTGAACAGATACGTTGATTTTACGCATGTGAGCATCTCTAGTCGGTTAATACACTTCCATCGAGCCTACTAGTAGTTTCTCGCCCGGTAGTGTTCCGGGCGTACAATTTCGAGTATGCGATTAGAGTTATCTGCAAATAACATGTATAACTTCAATCTGGATCTATCGTTGAATGAGATTCACCCGTAGTAGCCTCTCTTCCTCGCCGGATCTCGGAAACTACCGATGATGACGAGCCAGGAATGAGGTCTGCCGAGAGTACTGGCATCTGTCAGCTTCGGATGAGCGTGCCGTATACAATGCTGTCTCTTACCCATAACTCAGCGCTCAAGAGAAAAAACAATCCAAACGAGGGATGAGACAAAAAAACTGGTCAGGAAGCAATCATTGTTCCTGGCGGATCACGATTCTTTCGTAGATCTCTCTCCATGAGGCCGAGGGGAGGATTGACGTTTTGCCGGATTTCGCTGATTGAGCGGCTTGCCGCTCAGTCAGCGCCGAGTTCGTAGCCTTCCGGCCACATACGGAGCTTCTGAAGTCCCTTCCACATCGCCTGCCATCCTGGTGGCGGATCTGAATTGCGGTCAAGATAGCCCCCGAGCTTTGCCACACTTATCGCGTAGGCTTTGCCAGACTCCCCGCGCAGTTCTGGAAATTTTGCTTCCAGAACTGCGCGCTCGGCATCACTCAATAACACTGCTGGATCAGCCGATGAGTTCTCACGAGCCAGATCTCGTAACTCCAGCACTTTCCACGCGATCACCGAGTACACACCCAATAACACATCCATGCGATCCCATGTCTGGAGTTGCCGTTCTTCGATTTTACAGCCTGTTTTCAGCGCCTTGTGCCAATCTTCGATTCGCCAGCGAAGACGGTACTGCTCGATGACGGTCAACACCTCGTCCAGATCTTCAACCGATGCAGTGGTGAGCAACACCCACTGCATCGGATCCTCACTTTGCCCAACCTCGTCAATTCGCACGACGTTCACTGGAATGGGGTCTGCTCCATCAGGAGCAGACTTTGTCGGCAGAAGATCACACGTCCCTGCTGCAATTGACAGCTCCGCGGTCCGTGCGTTTCTCCCACCAGCCTGTTGGATATCAATTGTCGTGCGACCTTCCTCGGGAAGGTCGCCACTCCAATCGAAGAGTTTGTCATCCTCTCCAGTCGGTGTGCGTATTTTTCTATTGTACTGCGCACGCACGACAAAACCAGCGTTGTCCATCTCGTTGATGATCTCAGCGTACAACGAGAAGTCGTCTGCTGCGCGGTCGTGAACGAAAACTGGTCGTACGTCTTCGGGAAGCCACGCTCTGGCACGTCTATCCCCGCGAATCCACTTTGTGTGGCGCGTTTCAAGCGGAATCGGCTCATCGTTGCTGTTTGTATCGTGTGTATTCCCCGTCTGTCGGTCTTCGATCAGCGACTGCTGATCGATGACCCCCGTCATGTGGTGGGTCTGTGGATCAACGCCAATCGTTGAGTGGACTTTGACGCCGTGGATGTCCATCTCAGCCGTGCCGATATCGCCGAGACCCTCTTTTGCTGGATGGTGTGGGAAGGTAAGCTCAGTCGTATCAGAGACGACGAGGAGCTCGTCCGTCTCTTGGATTCGTGACTGTTGTGCTTGCCTGTGCGAAGCGAAGATGTCGTTGGAGTTCACACTCTCATTATCGCAAAATCGGTATGTAGCTTTTGTTGAGGCGGAGTTCTCGCATGCAATCGGGATGGACTCGGCAGGTGAACTGCCGAGTTCATCCCCAATCTGTACCAGTCGGTCGGTGAGGCGTGTGTCTCCAAACTCAGCGTGCTGAAACTCGGTTTGCACCTGGTTTGATATGTCCATTTCACAGAATGAGCAATCATCATCAAAATCCATTGATTCTTGCTGCAGAGAGCTGTTCATGCCGGCTTCAGTCCGTCAGCAGCAGGAATAGTATTTGTGGGTAAGAGACAGACATAGAGAGAGCATCGTCCGGACACGCTGCATACACCGCGCATCCCGCTCACTGATCAAAATTAATATCAGTGAACTCAAACCGGGCTCCGCCGTCCGTCCCATCGACAACCGCAACCTGCCAGCCGTGGGCCTCCGCGATCCGTTTGACGATCGTTAGTCCAAACCCAGTTCCGCCGCTTGCCGAGGTATGCCCGGGATCAAACACTGCCTCACGGCCGTCTTCAGGAATCCCTGGACCAGTGTCTTCGACGTAAATCCCGTGATCATCGATTTGGCCGATGCGGACGGTCACGTCCGTCCCACCGTGTTCGAGTGCGTTCCGAAAAAGATTCTCGAAGACGTGCTGGAGTCGGCTCCGGTCACCAGTGATTGTGACTTCGTCCTCGATTTCGATAGTCGCCTCGTCCGTTCGGACGTTCTTCCAGCATGTGCCGATTATATTGACTAACTCTATCGGTTCCGGGTCCGAAACGACCTGACCATTTCTGGCGAGTGTGAGTGTATCAGTGATGATTTCCTCCATCCGGTCAAGCGACTTGACGATGGGGGGAAGATGATCGCTATCGCAGTCGTTGGCGAGCAGTTCTGACCGGGCCTGTGCGACATTGAGCGGATTCCGCAAATCGTGGGATACCACGCTTGCGAACTCGTCAAGTTGTTCCTTCTGGCTCCTGAGCTGTCGTTCCTGTTTGACCCGCTCGGTGATGTTCCGTGTGATACCGATGATCTGGGTTACCTCGTCGTTCGTAATAACTGGTGTAAGAACCGTCTGCCAAAACCGTGCGCCCGTCTTGACGGGGAGTTCTTCCTCATACGAAATTGGTTCACGGGCTTGGACACACCGGCGGTAGTTCGCCTGGAGTTCTGTCCCAAGGCCCTCACCGAACACGTCGGTCGGGGTCTTTCCCTTGACTTCCTTGGTTGTAATCCCGGTCTGTTCCTCGTAGGCCCGGTTCAGCCGTTCGAAGCGAAACACGCACCCTGTCTTCCCTGACTCGACGGTAAGGAAGAAAATACTATCTTCGACAGTCTCAAGGAGTGTTTTGTACTCCTCCGCAAGCTCCTGAAACTGTTGCTCGTGTCGCTTACGTTGGGAGATGTCACGGCTATTCACGAGAATCCCGTTGATATCCGGATCGTCGAAGCGATTTTGCAGCGTTGCCTCGATCCAACACCACGAGCCGTCAACTTGCCGAAACCGTGTCTCGATTATCTGGGTCTCATCAGAGTTCGTCTGGATGGTCTCGATAGCGTCTGCAACAGCCTCACGATCGTCCGGATGTTGATACTCGTAGCCGACTTCTCCGACCAACTCCTCGGGCTCGTATCCGAGCGTCCGAGTAACCGAGGGACTCACATACGTAATCGTCCCGTCTGAATCGATGATCGTCGCAATGTCCGAAGATTCTTCGACAAGCTTCCGATGTAAGTCTCCGTTCATATAGTATTATGACGGAGCGGTACATAACTAATACCTCCGAACCCAGAAGCCCGGCTCTGATGGAATCAATCTCAGTATCAGTCATGCTGCTACTGGCAGAAATGAAGTAGTTCGCAGAGGCGTTACTATACAGACAGCGCGTATCTCGCACAAGGTCTTCGTCAGAATAGGTGGCTCGGTCAGTGCAGGTCGGACAAGCAAGGGGGTGCGAAAAAACCGCTCCCCGTCTCTAACCAGGCTTGTCACAGGTATCACCCGCCGCTGATCACTCCTCGGATCGCGCTGACCGCCTCTCTGAACGAACTAACGTCCATTGAGTCGGCAGTGAAGAGCACGCCAGCATCGCCCTCAAGCACCCTGACGACGAATCTGAGGTCGTGGAATCGGACGGTGAAGTTGTACGGACCGATGTCCCGACCGTCGTCACTGTGTGCAATCTCGGTCCGGGCTGACCGTTCGGCGAACCCCACTTGTTCGAGTTGGACCAATTGTGCTTTCCGATCTTGGGCGGCCTCGTCAGACGGGTAGAGGTCCTGCCGTACGTACAGCAGGTCGAACGAGGAAGGTGTGAAATACACGACGCTCCGGAGTGTTTCCCCGAGGCTAGTGCGGGTGGTACTAAAGATCTGTTCAGCCATCTCGTCGCTGAGATTCGTATTGAATGTCTCTGTTTTTATACGCCGTAGTAATCGCACCCAGTCATAACAAGCATTTCAACGGGGACATATGAAAATCAGCCGTGGCGTTCCGGCGATCTCTCCTTTATACACTGTTTTCCGCAGTAAGAGACATTCCCGTGACGGTGCGCCAGGATCTAATCACTCCACTGGAATCGAGAAAATTGTGTAGTTGTAGACGGAGTAATAGTTACGTAGATTCCACTCCAATGGTGTGTATGCCTGAAGACAGTGAAGCAGTATCTCAGGATCGAATACTTAAACCGGGACAGCAGGTGTACGACGGGAACGGTCGGGGCATCGGGGTCATCTCTGCCATCACGGAGACTGGAGTTGAGGTCAACACCCACAGTGACGTTGATACGTTGTCGCTCAGGCGTGCTCCCAACGTTAATCTCGGCGAGGGATATCTCGTGTGGAGGTGTAGCGAGTGTGGTGAATTGGGTAATATCGACCAGATTCCCGACCACTGTCCAAGCTGTGGAACTAGCAAAGAAACCCTCTACGCCTACCTAGAGGATTAACACGGATGTCTGAGGACCACCCTCCACGCGATTCGCCGGAGTGGAACAACCCTGACCTGTGTCCCTTTTGTGGTGCGGCCCTGTCGGATGGTGGGGTCGGATTTGTTGATCATATTGCGGACGCCCCCAAATGTGAAGAACGATTCGAGGCTTGGCGAGGACAGATTCGAGACGACATCGGTGGAGAATGGGGTGGGTAACTGCGGTCTGCCTGCTGTATTTATGCTCTCTATGCAGCAACCGGTACTTATCAGTCTCTAAGGATTTCAACAGAACCAAACCGAGCTATCCGAGTGGTACGATGTTCAGTGACGCACAATTATAGCTGGCTCAAGCGACTCGACACTGACGCGTCGCTTGAGCAGGCCGTTTCTGATGGTATGCGAACTGGAAGAAAGCGTAAAATATTAGAATAACAGCAAGAAAATTCGAAGAAACGGTTCACGATCCGCCCGAAGAAGTCGGAATCGACGCGCCGGCGTGGACGCCGGCGCTCGCACAGGAATATCTTCAGGAGACGTACGACGTCGAATACTCAATCCCGAGCTGTCGGCGGTTGCTGAAAGAAGCGGGGTTGAGTTATCAAAAACCACGACTTTCAGACGCTGAAGCCGACGAAAACGAGCAAAAGGAGTTCCGCGACGAACTCAAAAAAAGCGGCGGGAGATGGACGCCACAGTAGTCTGTATCGACCAAACCAAGAAATCTGTGCAGGTCGAGCCGCGTGCCGCGTGGTTTCCGCGCGGCACGCGGCCGTCCGTCGAACTCTCCGGACAACGCGATTGGACGTGTCTCTTGGGCGCGATCACCGAGGACGGTGATCGCTTTTTCTCCTGATTCGAAGAGTACGTTACCGCCGATCACGCGAAACATTTCATTCTCGCGTTATGCAACGGATTTATAGATGATTTGATTGTGGTGCTGGATGGAGCGCCGTACTTCCAAGCGTCAGCCGTCACGGACCTAGCGGCCGTGACGACCTCGCTTTCGTGACGTTACCGGCGTATTCGCCAGAGTTGAATCCTGTCGAAGAATGCTGGAGACAGCTTCAAGCGTCTCTTAGCAACCGCTTCTTTGACTCACTCGGCGAGCTTACAACAGCGATTGATACAGCTCTCGACCAACTCCCTATCCGAAAAGTGAGCAATTATTTCTAACTACTACTATAGGCGACGCTATCTCTGAGTAGAGGCGTGCATTAGACGATCACCTCTTCCGCGATGTGAACCGGGCGGCTACGCACCAGGGGCAGGATACATGAATCCCCAGCAATTTCACGATGAGCTTAAAGATGAGTTCGAGTACCCAATAGATTACGCAACGGTACTTGGTCAAATCGGCGGCCCAGACTCATGAGGAGCCCCAATTCAACCTGTCCAGGTACTCCCCATGTCCCCGCTGATGTTCTCCAGCCAATCTTCGAACCTTACTTCACAGATTTCGGCTGTCTCGATGTGTTCGATAAATCCAGCGCCACCGTCCCGGAAATTCTCGCCACAGAATGCACAGAATCCTCTATATCGATCACGGAGCTACTGACAGATCCTGAGCAGGTAGCGAAGGTACTGCTACATATACCGCACAAATTTACCACGATAAGTAAGTTCAATATTTCTACGTAGTGGAAACAAGCGATACGGATTATGTATTCCTACTGTTAGAATCACGTAGGTGAATCTCAATGCCGGAAGAAGAACTATTCAAAACCGAAGAACAGACGGAGAGAACCACAGTCGCAGAAGCATTGCGTGAGGCTGCAGACGAGATTGAGTCTGGTGATGTCCAGTTAGTCAGCGGAACGCAAAAACAGAGTGTGACGGTTCCAGAGAACCCCCAATTCGAGGTGGAACTTGAACGACTTACGGATTCGGAAACAGGAGAGCAACGATACGAACTCGAGTACGAAATCAGGTGGACGAAGTAGCCCCTCCATCGTGCTGGCTTCAGCCTCTGACGGCACCGCAGAAAGGGGTGTTCTGACAAGAACACCCCGACCCGATCACCAGTGACTATCTCATCAGAACGGAGCCGTCACCACAGAAGGACCAGCTGACAACGACAAACGACACTTTCTCTCCGACTATCCTGCCGATTTCTCTTGCTTCGCCTCCGATTCCAGGAATCCGGAGGCTCGCTTCAGGTTTCTCCCCATAGCTTTCGCTATCGAGGCGTTCTTCACCTTGATCGTCCCGGTGAACCGTGTTTTTTCTCCGTCTTGGTGATACATCTCGTTCATCAATGATTCCACTCCGGCACGTAAGTTCAGGAACTCCTGTTCCGCTGGATCATCTAACCGCTGTCGTCGCTGAGCAACTTCCACCCGCCGTTCCCTGAACCCGTAGCTGTAGTGTTCCTGCTGCTCATTGACGAAACAGTTCTCTTGGTGCTGGCAGCCATCACAGAACTGCTTCTCCATCTTTCCCGAGATACGGCCGGTCTCGTAATGGTTCTGCTCGAATGGTTCGTGTCCGGCAGGACACGCAACCATTCTCGTCCCATCCCACTCTGGAGCGGCAAGAGACATCTTCTCTGCTGCAGGACGCTGACCTGTGATTCCTGTGAAGTGCTGCGTGATCCCCTGATCACGGCAGCACTTCTCTACTTCCTTGTGCGTGTACCCGCCATCTACGAGCAGCTCACGTAATCCCGTTTCCTCGGCGAGATTCCTCGCGTCCTCACCCAAGAGGTCTCCATCATCCGTGTTGTTCGTATCGACTCGAACCGCTGTAATCAAGCGGAATGGATTTTCACCATTGCATGTCTCAGCGATATTCGACTTGTAGCCGAAGTAATCCTCCGCGTTCTTGGAGCGATACGTCGCTTCGTCGTCGTGTGGGTTTTGCAGTGATTCACTGCCGATCTCGTCGGACTCTTCCAGTCCGACGTGATCGTGTTTCTCTTCGGCGTCTCTGTCTACCGATTCGGAGTCGGGTCCATCTCCAGCAGTCGCCGTGGATTCACTTGGAGAGGTGTACGTTTGGAGTGGCTGCCAGCCCGGTGACGAGTCACCGGGATGGCCTTGATCATCTGGCTCCGGATTATCGTCTTCGAACTCAGGAATGCGATAGCATTGTTCGTCGAGGACACGCTGTAGATGCGCGAAACTTTCCAACTCGGCGTATTTAGCCTCACCTCTGAACCGCTCAACAAGCCACGCGATATGCTCGGCAAGCGTTTCCATCTCGGCAGGAATTTCGTCCGGTTCAAGATGATAGGACAGCTCTAAGTTCTCGGTGTCGGCGAGCTCGTCCATTCCAGCAGGAAGTTCCTGTACGATCTCCTCCGGGAGATCGCACAGGAAATTGTGAAGCACTTTAGCGAGGAGATCGACACGAGACAGTTGCTTGATGTTGGCCTCAATGAACGTCGAATCCATTCGTTGCGTACTCGCATCAATCTCAAATTCGCGCTGAAAGTAGGTGCGGTGATCCTCAAAAACCTCGTGTAGCAGATCCTGACCGGTCTCTTCCTCGTATTTCATCAACCGACGGCGGAAGTTGGTGAGCGTCTTCTCACAGATGTTGTCTCCAAGCGTCTCTTTCCCTAATGCGTTCCTGACGCGGAAGTCGAAGACGTAGGCATGTTCGAGCTCTTTGTCGGACATGCCGAGCAGGTGCTTGATGATCTCCAATGAGACAAGCTCGTTGACTGGCTTGTTCGGTCGGCTATACCCGTCGTGGTATAGCCGTCCGAACTTCGTTTCATCAATTTGGGTGAAAACATGTTCGTAGAAGTGAGTAGACCAGTGGTTCTGTAGTTTCTTCCTTACCCGGCCTGAAAGATCTTTCAAAGGCGAAAACAGCATCTCTTGCTCATGTTCAGTATTTTCTCTAAACACGTTATCGCCCAAGTTATTGACTTTTCGAAACTCTGACCTAAATAACTTACGAGGATTATATTGAATATCTCAATAGAAGCTACATAGAAAACTCAAATAACTCATCACTGTACCTTTCTACGGTGCCGTCAGCCTCTGTATCTTGCGATGTGGTCCCAACAGATACTTGTCAAGTTTTCGTTGGGTCTTCGAAGCTGGCCCGAGAAAATCTTATACGGAATCTAGAAGTAGGAATACTAGGCCTTGTTGAAACCCTTACTGACAAACACGACAGGTGAGTAGCTGGAGGGGAGATGGATGCGCTCTCGAAGTCACGGTCTCTTCGATTCGTTGAACGGAGCCTGTCATAGAAAGCGTCACGTACGAAGCAGCAGGGTGCGCGAAGTGTGTCCAACACAAGCGCAACCCTGCACGATGTAGCTTCGGTAGACGACTTCTTGAATGTCGCGGCCACCGAGACAGTTCCGCTGTTTGAGCATCTGGACTTCGAGTTTCTGCTTGAGTACGACGTGTTCGCCCCCTCAAAGCGGGGGCGAACACGAGTCCACGAACCACCAGACCTCTTTTGCGGCTTTCTGCACTGCTACTACGAGAACGTCTACGGCACTCGTCCAGTCACACGAGAACTCCAGCATAGCCTTGTCTGGTACTACTGCGGACTCGACAAACCGCCATCCAGAGACACTGTTGACCGGTTTCTCACCGATCTCGAACACAATATCGACGATATCTTCGACAGACTCGTGGGG
>NZ_JBBENW010000035.1:0-10270 GCF_037645885.1 Salinibaculum salinum
TCGTGTCGAACAAAATCGACGCGCCCGCGAGCCATCTCATCGAGTTGTACGCGATGAGATGGCGCATCGAGACGTTCTTCAGAGACACCAAGCAGGACCTCGGTTTTGGTGACTGCGAGCTCCGGCACGCCGCAGGTGCCAGTCGGCACTGGCACCTGCTGATGCTAGCCTACAGCCTCCTTAAGCTGGGTGCTGCACACAGCGCTCTTGGAACGATTCTCGGTCATGCAGCGTCGCTACGTGCCGATATCAAACGATCATTCCGCGAAGGCGTCGAAAACCTCATCTCCTGGGCATTGAACAGCCCGAACCGAAGCACCGACGAGCTAATGCAAGAAATCGAGGGTATCTTCGTCTAACGTGCGAAGTCAAGTATATACACACTCGAAATACTGGAAGTTGAACCGCGAGTCGCCGAGCTCGACGCTTAAGTGAACAGTCGGCCGAGGAGTCCCCGCCTCGTCGCCGGTTCCGCGAGCACGACGGAGCTTTCCAGGTCGTTGATGACGTCGAGATAGAGCGCGTCACGGGCGAGTCGTGACAGCAGTCCTCGTTCGGAGGCACCGAGCAGCACTAGCGTGTGTTCTTGGGCTTCCTGTTCGATTGCTGCCTCGACGTTGCCGGTGTCGTCGACGAGTCGGATGGCGTCCTCGAGTCCGTTGTCGGCGGCCCAGTCGGCGAGGAACTTCTCGCCCTGCTCGCGCTTTTCGGGCCCGTCAACGACGTGCATGAGAGTCACTTCTGCTCCGTTGATTTCGCGGAGTGCCCGTGCGACGTCGGCGCTCATGTCGTCGGATTTGTCGCCCACGACCGGGAGCAGGACCCGCGACGTGTCGAGGTCCCTGTCTTTGAGAACGAGGAAGTCACAGGGGAGCTGTCGTGTGAGGTCGTCGAGGGGACGGTCCGCGCGCGCGGCCTTCCACACGCCGTCTTCGCCCCACTCCATTACAACGAGGTCGGCGCCCTTGCGCTTGGAAACGGTGAATATCTCTTCGAACGAGCGGTGTGACAGGACTGTCGATGTCTCACACTGGACGCCGTACTCGTCGGCGATACCTCGCATATCCGCCATCAACTCTTCCGATTCGCCGATGATGCGTCGACTCTGTCTGACGCCGTACCCCTGCGAGGACTGCTGCGGCATCTGGACGATGTGGACGACGTCGACGATGGCCTCGTCTCTGTTGCTGGCCAGCGTACAGGCGAACTCGACCAGTCGCGCTTCGGTTCGGGGGTTCGTAATCGGGACGACGATGCGGAACGGACCGTCCTCTGCTTGTGTGGCCGGTTCGGATGTGTCGATAAGCGGCACGTACGACCGCCCGACGCGGCTACCGAGAACCCATTCTCGATTCGAGAGGCGACGGTTTGCGCCCTCGAACCGGGCTGATTCGAGCCGCTCTTCTGTGGTCTGGAAGTAGTTGACAACCGTCACCAGTACGACCCCGCCAGCGGTGTTTCCGAGCAACACCGGGATGACGAACTCGGTCATCCCGACAATCACCGAGAGTTCACCCAGCAAGACGAGATACACCATCTCGGTGTACGAGACGACGACGTGGAACAGGCCTCCGATGGGAATCGACAAGAAGGCGAGATAGACGACGACGAGCCGTGAAATCGTATCTCTGGCCGCGAAACTGACCCAGACCACGCCCGCGACGATGAGCCCGGCAAAGGCCGCCTTGACGAACAGTACCGTCGACCCGGTTTCGATACCTTTCGTGGCGATGTCGGCTGCGGCCGCAGAGCCGTCGGCGGAGAGAACGCCACCCCACGCGAGTGCCATGGCACCGAACGTGCCACCGGTAAAGTTTCCGGCCAGGACGACAACCCAGTTGCGCAACAGCGCCGGAATCGACGCGATGCGTTCGAGCGTCAGTGCGACCGGTGGGAGCGTGTTTTCGGTGTACAGCTGGTAGCCACCGATGATGATGTAGATGAATCCGAGCGGGTACAGCATCGCGGAGAGAACGGGATGGCCATCCGTCGACGCCGTCAGGGAGATGTACAGCAGGAACGTAATCGTGATAGCAAAGCCAGCAGCGAGACCGCTGAAAAACAGCTCCCGGTTGCCCGCGGTAATCTCCTCGTCGGCAGCGGCGACGATGCGCTGAAAGACTTCGTCGGCGGAGAAGCGATCACGGACGACCCGACCGGCCGCGGGTGCACCACTTCTGGACCGCTCGACTGCCTGCCGGACGCTCTCCTCGGGGTCGTTCTCTGAGTCGGGCTCGGAATCTGCCATTCATCGGACGGATACACCCCCACGGGTAAATTTCTGTGCATCGGCTACAGCGCCGAGCGTGCCTATCCCTCGCCGACCATCTGGTCGTGGCCGTCCCACTCCGTCTGCCTGAGTTCGTACTTCTGAATCTTTCCGGTCGAGGTCTTGGGGAGCTGGTCGACGAACTCCACCACGCGGACGGCTTTGTAGTCGGCCAGGTGTTCTTTCGTGTAGGCCGTTATTTCCTCGGCAGTCACACCCGGGTTCTCGGGGTCGCCGTTCTTCGGGATGATGTAGGCTTTCGGCGTCTCGCCCCACTCCTCGCTGGGGACCGGGATAATCGCCACCTCGCGGACTGCCGGGTGATTGTACAGACAGTCCTCTAGTTGGAGACTGGAGATGTTCTCTCCGCCGGAGACGATGATGTCCTTCTTGCGGTCTTTGATTTTCAGCATCCCGTCCTCGTTGAGCGTCGCGAGATCGCCGGTGTGGAACCACCCCTCTCTGCGGGCGCTGAAGGCCTCTTCTGTCTCCTCGGGCTTGTTCCAGTAGCCTTCCATAATCTGGTTCCCTCGGACGACAATTTCGCCAATCGTCTCGTCGTCCTGGGGGACGGAGTTACCGTCCTCGTCGACCACGTCGATTTCGGTCCCGAGCATCGCAAAGCCCTGTCTGTTCTTGATTTCGAACCGGGAGTCGTCGTCCTGGTCGAACAGCCGGTTGTAGTCGGAGGTGACGATGAGCGGGCCGGTCTCCGTCGAGCCGTACATGTGCTTGAAATACCAGCCGATTTTGTCCTCCAGCGTCCGCATGGTCGCTTCGGGTGGTGCCGCACCGCCGGAGGCGATTCGGAGGTCGTTGTCGCCGGTGGTCTGGGGGTCGTGCTCTTCCCAGTGTTCGATGAGCATGTTCATCACCGTCGGTGCACAGCACATGTAGGAGACGTCTTCCTCGGTGATTTTCTCGAAGGTGCGTTCGGGGTCGAACCCACGCGCACAGATGTGTCGAGCGCCCACGCCCGTGATGGCGAAGATATGGCCCCAGCCGTTGACGTGGAACATCGGCAGTGTCCAGTAGTAGACGTCGTCGCTCGCAATCGAGTTCTGCTGGGCGGTGAGATAGGCGTGAATCGTCTCCGTGCGGTGGGTGCGCATCACGCCTTTCGGGTCGCCAGTCGTCCCCGAGGTGTAGTTGATGGTGACAATCTCGTCTTCGGCCATCTCCGGGCGTTCGTACTCGCCGGTGTCGTAGCCGTCGATGACCGACTCGTAGTCGGCCCACTCCTCGTCGGTGTCGGCCTGCTCGGGGTCGGTACAGATGTAGGTCTCCACGTCGACGGCCTCCCGGACCGGGTCGACGTTGTCGACGAAGTCGTAGTCACAGACGATGGCGTCGATACCGGCATCGTTTATAATATACTCGTTCTCGCCGGGTTTGAGACGGTAGTTCAGTGGCGTGTGGACTGCGCCAATCTGGATGGCGGCGTAGGCCGTTTCGAGATGGTAGTGTGTGTTCGGATCCAGCACGGCGACGCGGTCGCCCTTCTCGATGCCGTGGTCCTGCAGCGCAGCCGAGAGGCGGTCGACCCTGTCGCCGAGTTCGTCGTAGGTCAGCCGGTCGCCCTCGACGGTGAGGACTGCCTCGTGTTCACCGAAGTTCTCCCGTGCCCTGTCGAGGAACTCCGTGGCCAGCAGTGGCTTTTTCATGGTCTAGTCAGACCTCACGGTCCGGATTCCAAAAGAACAGAAGGTTGCTATGTCAATGCCCGCCGGAACCGCCCGCTCGGTTTCGCCGGCTACAGCGAGACGATGTCGTGACCCTTCTCGCCGGGCGCGGTCGCGTCGCGGTCGCTGTACCCCTTTCGGCCGATTGCCTCTTCACCGAGCGCGCTGTACACCGACAGCCGCGCGTCCTCTTCGGTCTCGAACTCTTCGTTCGGCAGGCACTCGAGGACCTCTTCGAGAGTGGCTGCACCGTTTGGGAGCTCCAGTTCCAGTTCGCCGTGTTCCTCGACAAATTCGGCTGTCGTGCTCGGGAACGTGTGCGTTGCGAACGAGTCGTCCACGTCGCTGACGAGTCTCATATCTCTGACTCGGGGAGTGGCGACACATAAACTTCACCATCTATCATTGCATAACAGATTTAGGTATTCTAGCGCATCTAAGGCACAGACGATCCCCGGGTCTCGGTCCTACGCTGAGCAGAAACACCGATACCCGCGGGGGCCGACCATCCTGTATGGTAGTCGCGGACCTCCACGTCCACACGACGAACTCCGACGGGGCGCTCACACTGGAGACGATACCCGACGCGGCACGCGAGGTCGGTGTCGAGGTCGTCGCCGTCACCGACCACGACAGACTCCATCCGGACCTGCAGACGCCGGTCGCAGTCGTCAGCGGCGTCACGGTCGTCCACGGTATCGAACTTCGGGTGCGTTCGCCGGCGGGTGAAGTCGACCTGCTCGGGTACGGTGCACGCCGGACGGACGCACTCACCGCGGAAATCGACCGGCTTCAGGAGAACCGCATCGAGCGCGCTCGCCGCATCGTCGACTGCGTCGAGGATCGCCTCGGCGTGTCGCTCGATGTCGCGTTCGAACCCGGTGTCGGTCGCCCACACATCGCCCGCGCTATCGCGGAAAGCGAGGCCGACTACGAGTACGACGACGCCTTTGCCGACCTCATCGGTGATGACTGCCCCTGTTTTGTCGGTCGCGAGATTCCCGACTTCGAGACGGGACGGGACCTGCTCGCCGACGCCTGCGGACTCGTGGGGCTGGCCCATCCGCTCCGATACGACGACCCGGCGGCGGCGCTCGCGCTCACCGAGTCGCTCGATGCCGTCGAGCGCTGGTATCCATACGGTCGGGAGGTCGATTTGCGACCCGTCGAGCGGGCGATCGAGCGACACGACCTCGTTCCGACGGGTGGCAGCGACGCCCACGAGGAGACGCTGGGGCTGGCTGGACTGGACAGCGAGGCCTACCAGCACTTTCGCTCGCACGTCAGGTTGTAACTCGCCGCGGCCGCAGGGTTCAATGGTGTGCCGCCCCAAGAGTAGTGCATGCAGTGTCACTACTGCGACCGCGAAGCCGATATCGCCGTCGAGAAGGACGGAATCAAGGTCGGCGTCTGCAAGACGCACTTCCAGGAGCAGATGGAAGACCTCGCCGACGCGGACTGGCTCGACGACGTCGAAGACCAGCTCGACATCGACCGCAGGGAATGACGCCGTTGTCTCTCTCTGCCTGATCTTTTCGTTCAGTCGTCGACCGGACTGGCGCTACTTGTCGTCGTCTCTTCAGCGATGCTGTCTGTCCTGCCGATAATGCGCTCGTTTGCAGCCACCCAGCGCAACAGCAGGAACGCGAAGACGTACTTTGCGAAGATATCAAGCCCGGAGTATCCCCAGGACGTGATTGCGACGTCGAGGACGGCAAACCCCTCCGCGCCGAGCGCCCACAGAATCGGATAACCCAGCCACAGCACGACGGTCAGCACCTTGAGCGTCCCGAATATCTCGCTCGTCCCAGCGGCCTTTGCGTCTGCGGGCCACTCGACCAGCAGGACGTAGAGCACTGCGACGAAGAAGGCACAGCTGATACCGTAGAACACCCACCGCAGCAGGTACGAACCGGTCGTCAGTGCGGCGGCAAGCCCGGTGATGCACATCCCGATGTCCATCGTCACTGCCGTCGCGAGCTTTGCCCGGTTCGTCCCGGCGAGCAGTCCGAGCGCGACCAGAATCATCGGCGTCGAGAACGTCCACGTGAGGTAGCGACCCCACGGCGAGAAGACGCCGCCCTCGCCGGCGAGAGCGTGCCCTGCCGGCATCTCCAGGAATCCCACAGTCAATCCCGAGACGAGCCCGGCGTAACTGGATATCGAGACCAGCGGCACCAGCAGCGTGGCGACCCAGATGAGCTGTGCCCGCGGGTCCTCCACGTTCCGGCCCATATAGATGAAGAGGAGGATTGCCACCCCCGCGAGTGCTATGTTCGCCCACAGTGACGACGCGAGTAGTGCGTCGTTGTGGATAAACTCGAATGCGTCGTTCTGTGTCATCTGGAGGATGATCTCTGGCTGTACTCCCGTCGCACCGTTGGTGAGTGTTTGTATCATAATCGCTGACTGGGGGCTACTGTCTGGCAACCGCCTGGCGTGTTACCACATCGCGGTGTCCATCCGTGCAGGTTCTCAGTGTCGTCGATTCGACACCGTACCCGTGGATTTGCAACGAACCGGCAAAAGGAGGATGGGCTAAATCATTGGGTGAAGGGGGTGTTTCCGGGAGTTTCGGCTATCGGTCGCCGCGTGTCACCCATTGTCCGGACTACCGTCGAAACCGCTGTACGGCGTCGTATACTTGTTGCGGATGAGGACCTCGTCGTCGATTTCCAGTCCGATTTCGTCCAGTTCCTCACCGACGCGGCTGCGGTCGTTGCTGTCTGTCCCGGCAATGCCGACGTGCACGTTTTCCTCACCGATCGTCACCTTTCGGACGTCGATGACACCGTCGTCGTCTACGGCTCGGAGCCGCCCGGGCCGCTCAGACAGCGTCTGGAAGAGAAGTTGTTCTGAGCCAATCGGCAAAAAATACGGTCGCGTTCGGTTCGCGAAGACGACGGAACTCGATGTGGGGCGTTACTCTTCGTCGTCGTCGTGGAGTTCGTGACTGTCCACGACGAGGACGGGCAGGTGGGTCCGCCGCAGGACCTTCTCGGCGACGCTGCCGAGGATGACCCGCGAGAGTCCCGACCGGCCGTGCGACCCCATAACGACGAGGTCGATGTTTTCGTCATCGACGAAGTTCCGGATTGCCCGGGCGGGTTCGCCGATACGAATGTGCTCTTCGTAGTCGACGCCCCTCTCTTCGGCCGCGGCGGCGACGTAGCTGGTCGCTTCGTCGGCATCGGCTTTCACCTCGGGCATGTCGTCGAGGTTCCCCTGTCGGATGCGGTCGACCTGTTCGGTGCCCAGCCCGTAGCTGGTTGCGTCGACGTCGATAACGTACAGCGCGTGTATCGTCGCACCGTACTTTTCGGCGATATCGACGGCGTTGTCGACTGCTACTTCCGAGGTCACACTACCGTCTGTTGGAACGAGTATATCTTCGTACATTGGTTAGTCGTCCGCGGGGGTCTCTTGGCCCCCGTCGGCTGCGACAACGTCTTCGGCGGTCTGTTGCTGTCCCATCGGCTCGGGGCTGTGACACTGCCGGACAATCTGCTTGGTCTTTTCGTCCGGTTCCGGCGTCATCAGCGAGACGGCGATGGTGACGATGAACACGATCGGGGTTCCGAGCAGTGCCGCACCGATTGCCGGGAACCACTGCCCGTAGATGTCGCTGAACGGCGCGATGAGGTCGTTGACCACGGCAGCGACCCAGATCGTGAGTCCGACAATCATCCCGGCGAGTGCACCCTGGCGGTTGGTGTTCTCCCACCAGAGACCCAGGAAGAACATCGGGAACAGCACGATGCCGGCCAGCGAGAACGCCAGCGCGACGAGTTCGCCGATGAGTGCCGGCGGGTCCAGCGCAGTGAGCGTGACTATTGCACCGATACCGACAATCGTCGCACGTCCGAGGAGGACCTGCTGGCGCTGGGTCGCGTCGGGGTTGATGAGTTCCGAGTAGATGTCGTGTGCGACCGCGGAGGAGGCCGTGATGAACAGCCCTGCCGTGGTCGCAATCGCTGCGGCCATCGCACCCGCGGCGACGAAGCCGACGAACCACTGCGGGAGGTTCGCGAACTGCGCCGCGAGCACGACAATCACGTCACCTTCTGCACCGGACATGCCGCCAGTTGCAGCGTAGGCGTTGGTCCCCTGCGTCACTTCGAACAGGTCGATACCGAAGGCGGCCATCGCGGGGGCCGCCCAGTACAGCAGCATGATGAAGAACAGGCCCCACACGGTCGACCAGCGAGCCGTCCGCTCGTTCTGGACCGTGTAGAAGCGCACGAGAACGTGTGGCAGGCCACACGTCCCGACAATAAGCGAGAATGCGGTTCCCGCCCAGATGTACTCGCCACCGCCGGCGAACGGCTCGGAGAACTGCGTGTTGAGTTCGCCGATGAGTGCGCCGTACTCGATCTGGGGCAGGACCGTCGAGTAGCCCTGCGTGAAGCCGACCGCGTAGACGCCCGCGAGGAACGCCACGATGAGGATGACGTACTGGACGGCCATCCCTTTGGTCGCGCCGAGCATCCCCGAAATCGCGAGGTAGCCGACGGTAATCGTCATCATCACGATGACCATCGGCACGAAGTCCAGCCCGAAGACGTACTGCCCGACCAGGCCCATACCGCTTGCCTGACCGACCGAGTAAACGTACGCGATGAGGAGTGTCGTCAGGGCTGCAATCGCGCGTGCGGTATCCGAGTTGAACCGGTCACCGACGAAGTCGGGTGCCGTGTACTTCCCGAACCGGCGCATCTGCGCGGCCAGGAAGATGAGCAGGATGAAGTAACCGGTCGTCCAGCCGACGATGAAGGCCAGGCCGTAAAAGCCCGAGAGGGCGACCAGGCCGGCCAGCCCCAGATAGGACGCGGCGGACATCCAGTTGGCTCCGATTGCCATCCCGTTCTCGATGTTCCCGATACCACGGCCGGCGACCCACATGCCGTCGGTGTCGGCGACCTTGAACAGGTAGCCGATAGCGAGGAACGACGCCATCATGAGGAAGACGATGGCGGCCCCGACGGGCTTGAAGGAAATGTTGAGCGCCTCTGCCTGCAGCGGGAGTGTCTCTATCATTTGTCGACCCCTCCGTCAGTGGCTGCTGCGGACTCGCTGCCGGTTTCGGTTTCGACCTCGGACGGGTCGATACCGTACTTTTCGTCCAGCTGGTCGCGCTTCTTGGCGTAGATTGCCGCCAGGACGAGCGACCCGGTCGGTGCCACGAAGGCAACCAGGAAGTAGTGTGCCGGGAACCCGATGACCGGCAGTTGGGTGGTCATCGTGTCCGTCGCCAGCACCGTCGCCAGGAACGGACCCCAGACGATAACCAGCCACGCGATAAAGCCGCCCCAGACCACCCTGAGGTGGTCGCGCATAAAGGGCGTGCTCGGACTCAGTATGTTTACTTCGCTTTCGAGGTAGTTGGCGGACCGCTCCTGGGACACCACACCTCCATCGGTTCGTACATCGTCAGTCGAGCCATCAGTCGGCTCGGTCGTGTCGTTGTCTGTCATTGTTTGTGTGGAGGGTTAGTCGTCTTGGGCCTTTTTCGCGATATCCTCGACGACTTCTGGATTACGCAGCGTGGACGTGTTTCCGAGTTCGTCGCCGTTTGCGATATCCTCGAGTAGGCGGCGCATGATTTTGCCCGAGCGCGTCTTGGGCAGTTCGGGTGTGAACACGACTGCCTCTGGCCGTGCGATCGGGCCGATGCTGTCCTCGACAGCTTCGATAATCTGCTGGCGAAGTTCGTCGTTCCCCTCGTAGCCATCTTCGGTGATGACGTAGGTGTAAACTGCTTCGCCTTTCATCTCGTGGTCGCCGCCGACGACTGCCGCTTCCGCGACGCCGGGAACACCGACGATTGCCGACTCGATTTCCATCGTTCCCAGGCGGTGTCCGGAGACGTTGAGGACGTCGTCGACGCGGCCGAGCACGGTAATGAAGCCGTCGTCGTCGATCTTCGCACCGTCTTCCGGGAAGTAGACCCACTGGTCTTTCTCCGGAATCGAGTACTCGTCCCAGTATTCGTCGATGAATCGCTCGTCGTTTTTGTACAGCGTCCGGAGCATCCCGGGCCACGGCTTGTTGACGACGAGATAGCCCGCGCGGCCGGCCTCGACCGGGGACCCCTTCTCGTCGACGATATCCGCACTGATTCCTGGCAGCGGCGGCCCGGCAGAGCCGGGTTTCATGTTCTTGACTGCGGGAATCGTGGTCACCATCATCCCGCCGGTTTCGGTCTGCCACCAGGTGTCGACGATGGGGCAGTTTTCGTTGCCGATGTGTTTGTAGTACCATTTCCAGGCGCGCGGGTTGATCGGCTCACCGACCGTGCCGAGCAGGCGAAGCGAGGAGA
>NZ_JBBENW010000036.1:0-10038 GCF_037645885.1 Salinibaculum salinum
GAGCTGCCGGATTTGGACGAGCTGTTGCTGTGGGCGTCACAAAATCCAAATCCACACAGAGATCGATTACGTGAGCAGGTTGAACGAGGTGAGTTCGGCTTTGACCGCCACTAAACTAGAACCGATGCCTTCCGACCAATAGAATTTCTGTATCGACCGTTCACTAAGCGTGCGTATGTAACGCGGAAGACGTATGAGGTATTCAGATATTTTGTTTGTATGAACCAACGTTCAGTTCTCCGTGATACGGTATTCATGGGGTGCATTTTCATCGCGTTCCTCGCTATACTTGGAGTTCTTATCGCTATGGTTCTCAGTGAACCTCCTGTAACGTTCTTAATCGACCTGCTCACAGACCCATTTTGGCTGTTCGTGGTAGCAATCGGTCTGTTTTTTGTTGTCACCGCGTACCGACGGGCAAAAGGGAATTATGCGGCTCTGTTGAAATCCTATGCAGTTGACTAGAGGAAGATCTATTCACACCGAATGGTGTCGAAACGTAAGCTACGAAGAAATGTTTAATAGGGCTATAATCCTGCAACAGATGTCTTCCATAATGCCCTCCACAAACGACATCGACCGATCACAGGAAGCTCTCAACGTTGCAAAACGATATCTCAGACGTGAACGCCCTCTTAGTGCACTTGTCGTCGTACTCGCAGTATCGGTGTTTCACGGGACATACCTTGCGACTTCACTTCTCCCAGCGGTCGTTGTCGCAGCTATCTTGCTTATCGCCGCACGCGCTCCAGTACTTCAGTCGAGAGGTACAATTCGACTCCAAACGGACGACGATCTGGGGACAGTCGTCGATGAGTTTACTGGCCCAACACCTCCCGTTTTGGCACTTCAGTGGGGTGTAGCCAATGAGGTTACCACAGAAGATAATATGGCGATATACCCCATCTCGTATCTTTTCGGACTCCGCTCTGTAGAGGTAGCCGTTGACACTCATACAGATACTACATCAAGCGGAGGGTATCTGGTTGAGTCGGAAGTCACGGTAAACGATCAGCCTTGGGCAACGTACACTTCGACAATCAATTCCACGAACGAACAGACGATCATAGCGGTAGAATATACCTCGAACCGACGTTTTGGTCTACGACGCATACCACAGGAACTACTCGCAAAACGGTACCGCGACAATGTGCTCACCGCTCAGGGATACACAGTCGTTGAACGCGACGCACACTTCGGTCTCTGAACTGTAGGTACGAGCATCACGCCAACTACAACGCTACGAAAAGCGTCGCACTGCGGTATCTCCGTCGCAACCAAAGTGGCCGTGACAGAGGCGCACCTTTGGGTAAGCGTTTGCACAGCGAGACAATGAACGTGAATGGGGGCTATTCTCTTGGCACTGCTAGTGGCCAGAGCGGAAGTCCACGCTGAATGCCACACTTTTAGGCGTAGGTAGCTCAACTGCGATAAGAAATGCCCATAGAACGAACTGATCTTACTCTTGACACGACGTCGCTAGTCCGGATCAGTGGAGTTGCGGTAGCGGTCACGGTATTCGTGGTCCTCGTGTTGCTCCCTGGCGAACTCCTCCTCGATCCCGGGCCGCTCACCGGCAGCCCGGCTGCGGTCATCGGCGTGATAACCGGATTTGTTATCTCGATCCTCGGTCCCTCTCTTCTCGCACGAATCCGCGGGTCGGAGTAGCTAACCGCGAGGCGTAGTATCCTGTTCAGGAAGTGCCCGACCGCCTTCTCAGACTTATGGCTCTGCATCATCAGTAATTCCTGTTTGTTGATGACCGAGATGGAGTCTGAGTTGGCTCTGCTGAAATCTTCTTCTTCAGATATATCCTCGTCTGAAACAGCTGGTCGATGAAGAGTGCTTATGTTCATACTTAGTCATTATCTGAAGAATGTGATTACTGTGCTGGGTCTATCCACTATATTGACCACACCCGGGCCAGAATGTACACCTGCTGAGGACTTCAACAGAGCCATTTTGTCCGAAACAGTAGTCGGTGAACTGTGAGTGTTGACCATTGGACATATATGACCACCCATTAAAATTCACATATGGGTATTCTGTGGCAAGTCGGATATGTCCTAGCTGTAATCCTTGGTCTTGCCTACGTTATACTTCCGAAGAGGATTCACACGGTTGGATTTGAGTTCCTTCGGCGTTCCTCGTCCGACCTATCTGAGGAGTCCAACATCCCTGTCTGGCTTTATCGCGGATTAGGTGTGCTATTTCTATTCATTGGTATCACAGGAGTCCTCTAAGCGATAGATTACCCCTGGCTCTGTTGAGATTCGATCCATCAGATGTATTCTCGTCTGAAACAGCTGGTCGAAGAAGAGTGCTTATGCACCAGAATCGAACGGTGTCCTTCGCTCCCGATAATAGACGAACCAATATGCAACAGTCCAACAGATTACGAGTGCCGCGATACTGAATGGGGCCGTTGAGAACGCGTCGGGTGGAAGAAAGAGAAAGCCAGTACCAGCGACAACGGCGAACACAGCAACAGCAACAAGTACGAGTTTGATCCAATTCTTCATACAGATCTGTGCCTTAGACAGCTAATAGGTCTTTTCCAGTAAACCACCATAACAGTGAACCCATCGAACCTATACGCTGAATATGCACTCTTCATTGACCACTCAGTATGTCAATGAAACAGATTGCTATAGTTAGTTCACAAACGACGAGCGATTTCGTATGCGATTGATGTTGGGAGAAGGATAGCGAATATGACAAACGTGATTTCTTCTATAGTTAGTCCAGATTGTGTAAGGGAACTATAGAAATAGAGTGCTCCAGTGGCGATCACGCTAACGATAGCCGCAACGTATCGGGGGTCACTCCACGAAGACGGAAACTCAGAATCAGACATCTATCCTTACTACCCCTATCCATCTGAAAAGTTCTTCCCCTATGTTTACCAGGGTCATTGACTGTCGCTGCCAGAGAACCATCTCCAGAAATCAATTCCTGTCCAGACGGTGTACACGACTGAAAGCGGAACGAGCACATAAAACGGGTCGATGCTGAACACAACGACATTGAGAGAGTAGCTTCCCGGTGGGGCGTACAAGAGTGTGGCAACGAATACAGCGACACCGACGCCAACATTGCTTAGATGCCACAGAAGATCATCTAGGCGCACAATTTTTTGACCGAGCCTATCCATACAATTGGTCTCGTTCGCTCATAATATGAATTCCCCAGGTGGTGTTCCTTTCAACTACCGACAAATTCGCACCCTTCACCTAACGGTTGTTTCAGACGAGAATATATCTGAAGAAGAGGATTTCAACAGAGCCACAACTCCCGGACAGGAGTCGAACGAACCAACGACGCAGTCAAGAACTGTGGCCTCGGGCACGTCCGCGCTCGAGGCCGCTTCCATGCACGAACACAGGTGTTCCTTGCACTGTATCTCCGGATTATCGTTGCAATCACTAATTTCGAGAAGGGCAACAATGCCGGATGTGAGTAGTTCAAGCCATAAGATGGATTCTAGAGTACATTCCTTCTTAGAGTACGACCAGCGAGGCCAGTCCAGCAAGTGCAATAGCTCCGCAAAGTTGCATCACTCGAATATATGATTGGTGACGGCGATCGTAATCGCCGGTGAGTATTCCCACCGTCCAGACAAGCACGCCAACGGACACGACAACAACGACTCCAACCCATGTAACGGTGGCACGATTCGTCCAGTTTATTCCGGTCTGCCAATACAACACAAGAGTTCCGATCAGCCACAGACTCCCAAGAACGGCTGCAAAAACCCGGAGCCCGCTCCGTTGTTCCACACTCATTGAGAGAGCATAGAGTGGTAGCCAATATGAATATGGTGGCAGGATTAACCACTCACCTATGGAAATTCTGCTACCTGAACAAACCACCGTTGACGATATAATATTTTGGTCCACCGAGAGATCTCTCCGTTGAGTTGCACGAACCACCAGACGAAACGCTGGTACTGTTCTCAGCTGTAGGCAGGCGGGAGATATCGTGTGCGGTAGCTGTTGCTGGTGCGGTCTGCGACCCGGCCACAGAGCGCCGCCGATTCGGCGGCGCTCAGGCACTCACACCTGGCGGATCATACACCTCCTCTCGGTTGAGCATGTGGTAGATAGAAACCAGCAGTTTGCGAGCTGTTGCGACAATTGCCTTCTGTGACCCTTTCTTTCCTGCTAGCCGGTCGTAGAACCGCGTTAGGTACTCATCTTCGCAGGAATGGACTGCTGTCTGTGCACACTGAACGAGAATCCAGCGTAATTGACGTGAGCCACGTTTCGAGATGCCACCCTCGATCCGCGAGTCGCCTGACTCGCGGATCACCGGGTTCAGTCCAGCGTAACTCACCACTTCTTTGTCCCGGTCAAACCGCTCTATCTCGCCGATCTCTGCATATATCATCAGCGCTGAATAGTAGCTCACGCCAGGGATTGTCATCAGCCGCTGGGTCTCGGGAAGAGACCCAGCACGCTCTTCGATGGCGTCGTCAAGCTGATGAATCTCTTCGGTCAGCGTCTCGATCATCTCTATGTACGACGCTAACAACGTATCCCATGGCGTCGGGAGCGAGAGGTCCCGCAGGGACTCTCGCCCCGACACACTCAACGGCTTAACCTTCCGAGTGACGCCGTGATCAGCAAGCAAGCCGTGGATCTTGTTCGTGTACTCAGTCCGGTTTTCAACTAACTTCTGTCGCCCGCGCACGAGTGCGCGGGCTTCCCTGATCTCGTCTGTTGGAACGTAGCTCTCTGGTACTGACTCAAGCCGGACCATCCGCGCCAACTCTTTTGCATCGATGCGATCGGTCTTTTTGTCCGTCTGAGCGATCAGCGTCAGTTTGCTCGGATGAGCAACAGTCACATCCAAATGCTCTGACAGCGTATCGTAGATGTGGTAGTAGTTGCTGGTAGCTTCGATTGCGGCATCTGCTCCAGCATAGCGCTGGGCGAACTCGTCGAGGTTCGCGTTCTCGACGCGAACCTCTTCGACAATCTCACCAGTCTCATCCATTACTGCCACTTGCGCGTACCGCTTGTGGATGTCAATTCCAATGTACATGGATTGTCACTCCGGGACGCTGGTGCGTGAAACAGAAAGTCACCTATTCGGGCTTTCCCGGCTGACGCTTCCGGCGTCAGCCGGGCTGTAATGCCCACGATTCGGCTTCTTTCGCACTCGGACCAATCAATACAACGTGCTCGAAGGCACTGAGCGATTCTCGGTCTCTTGCGTCCCATATCTTGTTTCACGCTCTCATGGAATAGCAGAATTTCCATCGAATCAATACAGACAAACCAATTACCGACTCTAAGCTGATCAAGGGGTGCTAATCCGAAGAAGTTTCAACGTCATATTCATATCCAAGTTTCTCACGTAGCTGATGGAACGCATCCAGTATCTTTTCTCCGTCTTCACCAGTAGGAATCTCGACTTGTGGTGGTGGAGTAGTACTCTCCGAACCCAGAACTCGCCAAACCGTTCGACGAAGTAACGACTCCTCGGATACCGGCTTCCAATCGAGGTGTACGAGGTTCTCAGAAAACAATGCAGTCACCTGCCTTAGCCGTTCTAAATCATATGATGCGCTTTTCTCTCTATCGGAGCTATACAGAGAGTCCCATTTCAAATCATACGTGGTACCGTTAATTGTCCACGAGGCAAGCCCACTAAACGGGATAACAGCCGACCCTCGTACCTGATCAAGTGTCTCGTCCAATTTCTCAATTACTCCCTCATGTCCCCCCGCGTTGATCTCTCGGATATGGGCCTCATGCGGCACTGAGCGATATAGCCACGACTGGTCGGTCAGAACTGCAAATTCGGCGAAGTAGAACAGACGGTCCGTCCACGCATCAGTATCACCGTCCGGGACTTCGAGTACTGACTCAACCAATGCCCAGTCCTCGGGAAGCGACGCTCGAAATTCATGATCCGAACCGATAAAGATACATTTCGAGTCGGGGACCTGCGTTAGCTCCCGTTGGACAGTCTCAAATTGACCGTGTTTTGGATCAAGCCCTAGGTGGACAACGGTTCCGTAGTCCATCAGATCACTGATCACCTGGTTCTCGACTGTCACACCGCCGAGCTCGTCCCAGTCCTTGACACCGGATAGACGCCGAGTGACGAGTCTATGTGTCGGTTCTGTAGCATCGAACGTCTCTGTAAACTCCATTGTTGTTACGTACTCCCGGCTCTGTTGAAATCCTCAGCAGTGATATATTCTGATCCGGTTGCGGTCAATACAGGATAGTAGTCTATCGGCGCTTCAGTAGCACAGAAATGAGCATAAGCGCCGCAAAGACGATTGTAAAGCCCATTACTCCGACTCCGAAAACGTAGTATGGGTTTGTAAAATCGGGACTGTTGAGGAACAGAAAGAGGGTAAAACTCGACCCCATCAAGACAATCACCGCAGACTGAATACTCGGATTATACCAGTCTTCAAGCGAATCCCGAACTGTCCTATACATATCTGAACAGTAACTTCTATACCATATAGCGTTTGGGTCGGTGAACTCCGATAAGTTCGCACTTCTCAGTGACCAGCTGTTTCGGACGAGCATGTGTCTGAAGATGAGGATTTCAACAGAGCCGAATAAATATATCTGAACACTACCAATCTCTCAATCGGAAACACCAATCGAGCAGGCTAGTTTCCTTCGATTGCGTCGATAACCATCGCGGCGGCCACTATCGGTTCCCGTGGGACAGCGCTGGTATCTTCGATATCGATGTCGTACCGGTCTTTCATCGAGAGCTGGCCGGAGATCGTTCCCACGTGCCCGCCGTCGGCGTCGGTAATCTCGTAGTGGTGTGGGATTAGATTACCCAATAGTCCCCTGCGGAATAGGCCCACGAACTTCCGAGAGGAAATCTCCGCCAGTTCAGCATCAGTCTCGGGATCGCGGATCGTCCAACTCGCACCCGTGATCTGTTCAAGAAGGGAATACTCGTGATCGAGGACGACAATGTCCTCACCGCTTCGGGCCTCCGTGAGGACGTACTGGCCCTCGTAGTCCCGGATCTGCTGAGCGTTTACCGTGAACACATCTTTGCCGTTCTCGTCGAAGAATGGGAACTCCTCTTTGAGTTTGAACGTCTCCTGCTTCCCCTGAAGGACCGTATTGCCGCTGTCGTCCTCTGCTGTGTACTTGTTTCGCACTAAGCTCTGTTCGACGGTGTAATGATCGGACGACAGATCAAGTCCCTGGATATCGTATTGTCCCATGGACAAATTGATGCCCCGGAGTGGGAAGAAGTGCGTGGCTTCGGAAGCGAATCCAGAGTAGCCCGCTTCTCGGAGTTCCTGTTTCACGGATCCCCAATCGGTCATTCGTTATCTGATCGAACAACACCGGCGATAAGCATTTCTTGTGTACTGAGCCCATCCGTGTTCGGTTAAGACGGTGAATCAAGAGACAACGCTCGATTGACGCAGCTATGGTTGTAGGCCGCGTGGGGAGAGAATGTGTTCAAGCAACTCTCCCCAACTCTCATACGACGGCGGCTCACTTCCCTGTTTCCAGCCGAACTTATCGAAGACATCGCGCGCGAGCGCGATGTCGTCCAACGTAACCGGACGATCGACATCACGATGCTCGTCTGGACGCTCATCATGGGCTTCGCCGTCGACGGCGAAGCCCGTACCATCGCCGGATTCCAGCGTGCGTACTCCGCAGCAACCAACCAAACCGTTGCCCGCTCAAGTTTCTATGATCGGTTCACACCAGCACTCGCAGCACTGTTAAGCGACCTCCTCGAGCACGCTCTCGAGGAGGTCGCAGTCCCTCATACGGTCACGCCACAGTTCGAGCTGTTCCGAGAGGTGCTGATCGCCGATGCAACCGTTTTCAGGTTGCATCGGCTTCTGGATGCGTTTCCTGCGACTCACCCGGATCAATCCGGCGCGAAACTCCACGTCGTGCAGAACGCGACCAAGCAGACGATCGAGCAGTTCCAGCTAACCGACGAACGCACCCACGAGAGCAGCCAACTCCGCACCGGGAGTTGGCTGCGAGACCGGCTGTTACTGTTCGATCTGGGCTTCTACAGCTTCCGTCGGTTCGCGCTGATTGATGAGAACGAGGGCTTCTTTCTGACTCGGCTGAAGTCGAACGCAAATCCGTTGATCGTCGGAGAGCGCCGGAAATGGCGCGGGCGCGCCATTTCCTTACCGGAGCGTCGTCTTCGGGACGTTCTGGGCAATCTTACTCGGGAGATCATCGACGTAACCGTGGAAATCGAGTTCAAGCGGCGAGCGTACGCTGGGAAGCAATCGACCGGTACGATGGAGTTTCGCGTCGTCGGTGTCCGCAACGAGGACACCGACGACTACCATCTGTACGTTACGAATCTGCCCGATGAGTTCACTCCGAGGCAGGTCGCGGCGTTGTACGGGTTGCGGTGGGAAGTGGAGTTGCTGTTTCGAGAGTTGAAATCGTTGTACGGCCTTGAGAAGTTCCAGACAAGCGATCCAGCAATCGTGGAGCTGCTGGTAGTGGCGGCTCTGCTGACGCTGACGGTCAGCAGAGCCTTGCTGGGCATGTTTCAAGAGCGGTTTCCTGAGACGGTGTTTCCGCGAGAACGCTGGGCGAAGACCTTTCGGTCTGTCGCCCAGCTCATTCTCGAAGATCTAGCCCAGTTGCTCGGGTACCCGCCACCGAACTTGGCTGAATTGATGTTCCGTGGTGCCCGTCAACCAGAGAAATCACGCCTCTTACTGAGCGAACGAGTGGCTGAAGCCTTCATGAGGCCGTCTAATGCTTAACCGAACACCGATGGTACTGAGCCATTGAAGATGTAAAAACTATCAGCGACTGAGGATTTCAACAGAGCGATGAAAGTGGGATTGGAGGGCCACTTGTCAGCGGAGGCACCGAGTCAGTTCGGAGCCGCATATAGCGAACCAGCTCACGTTGATAACTCCACTGGAACCTCCCAAAACTGAAACAGAATTGATGGGTGCTCTTGAACAGAATCCAACGATACCCGACTCCATTGAGCATTCGGTGGATGACCTGTATCGAGCGCTCAGTAAGCGTGCCTATTGATCACTGAGATTTGTATTAGAAACAGTCCATGCGGTCTTAAATACCTGAAGGATGTTAGATAGGACATGGTCTTAGACATTCTCTTGAGTCGCTCAGTTGTCTACGGGTTATTATTCCTCGTAGCTGTCGTAGCGGCATCATACACAGGAACAAAAATTGCTCTAATGAGGTATTTTGAGCAAGAGGGTCACGAACCATTTGTAGAAGACGATCGATAACTATCCCCACTGTATCGACCGCTCAGAAAGTGTACGTATGGGAAGATTTTTGGAAAATTGACTCTAATGAAAATGTATGGTCTCCATCCCTCGGCGTTCGTTTCTGAAAGCAGTAGGAATAATGGGAACGAGCATGTCAACAGCAGGCTGTTCTAGACTTGGCTCAACGGATTCCTCTGAGAGCCTACCTGCAGGAAGTTTGAAGTTTCACAACGACGATACTGTTCCACATGAGGTCTCTGTTGAAGTGCTCAACGTGGGGACTTCGATGGGTGAACGAATAGACGGACACGACACCGTTACGGGAACACCTGATGTCGCAGTCCCCCAACGAGATCTAACCGCGACGGCGATCCTTGAACCCGGACAAACAGGGACCTATGAGTCCGTGTTCGAGTCACGGGTCTTGTATGACATTCGGTTCACACTCGACGATATGTACCCGGGGGAGGATCTCGGGAGGACTGTATTCCATCCAAACCCTTCGAGCAACGAAACTACTGGTCAGATATTAGGCGGTAACGTATCGGACGGTGGAGAGCTATCGTGGCAAATTTCGCCAACCGATAATCTAGGACCGTCATTCCAATAACCTGCCCGTAGTGTCGGATATGGGAGGTTTCATTCCGTCATGGGGATGTCTCTACACTAACTCAGCTTTGAACGTTAGTGTCGGCTGTTGAGTGAACGAAAAGATGGTCGATCTCTTGCATAAGGTCATCGACGCCACGATCATCGTTGTCTCGAACCCACGAGAGAAGGTTGTACACGGCTTCTTT
>NZ_JBBENW010000037.1:0-8912 GCF_037645885.1 Salinibaculum salinum
ACATTGCGCAGATGACAACGACTCAAACTCGTCGAACACGTGCGTGCACGACAAGAAGTCCGTAATCGGCATCATCCGTGTTCGCTACCGCCTACGTCACGCTCCTACTTCAACGTTCAAAGCTGAGTACTCAGTAAACCTACTGTAGTGACTATTTTACGACGTGTTCCAAAAACCGACTACATTCGAGAGCGTGTCCTCTTGACAGAAGGGACACCGCTCCCCATTGACGACGACTTTAACCAGGTTGTCACACTTGGGCAGCGGTGGACAGACATACTAGTCCTCGTCAGTCAGTGAAAGGATAGTCTGGTGGAGGGTTTCCAGACTGGGACTGTCGTATGCATTTTCCGTGTGCCACATATACTGAACCGTATTCGAGTCGTCGATCGTCACAAGTGCTCGCTTTGGGACGCCTTCGTGATGTTCCCACTCGTCGTAGGCGAGGCCATATTGCTCGGTGACACGGCCTTTCGTATCGCTCAAAAGTGGAAATGCGAGGTCATACTCTTGGATGAATTCCTGGTGGGCATAACAGCCATCGAGCGAGATCCCAAACACGTCAATATCATCGGTGAACGTCAGAAATTCAGAATCCCGGAATGTACACAAAACCTCAGTACAGACGGGACTGAAATCGAACGGGTAGAAGACCAGGACGACAGCCCCCTCAGTCGTGTACTCCTGCAGACGGTACTTCGAAATATCCGTTCCCGCTGTTCCCGGCAACTCAAAATCAGGAGCAGTATCCTGTGTACTAAGCACCATTTTCTGATTATTTTCCACATGCTTGAAATTTATGCTTGGGATTAAAACTCACCAAAATTAGTGTATAGTTTATTGTGGTTATCAACAGAGTAGTATGGAAGGGAGGGGGTACTGAGTGAAATATAAGTAGACTGTATTGACCGATTCTCGACTTGTCTGATAAGTCGTTACTGGTGGGGACACTTCATTTTGGATATATCTAACCGTTGGGCATCCAACTCGTGTCGTCGCTCGTGTGTTCGACGCTCGAACACGTGACTCAGCCAGCGACTCAGCAAATCGACAAAGATCCGTTCAACCTGCGAAAAACTGGTGTCGCGTGGGTCCTGGTTGACAAAACAGACCGTCCCATACACGGTGTTTTCGACCAGCAGTTTGGCACCGATATAACAGCCAATATCCCATTTCTGGTAGGCTGGATCATCTTTCCATCCCTGTTCAGGTGCATTATGGATGGCTAAAATACCGTCCTGTTGGATGGTTTTTCGACAGAATGTTTCGCTCAGGTTGGTGACTGTCCCGGTCTGGACAAACGACGACCCACCCGTTTGCACGATGGTGTGGTGTCCCCGGTCAGCGTCGATATTAACGATATGGCCGTTCTCGACGCCAAGTCGGTCGCATCCTAATTCGAGTAGTTGCTTGACTTTCTCGTTGAGAGAGCGATCTGTGGCAGAGGTGATCTGGTGAAGCTCTCGCCGGAACTGCGCGCTCTGTTTGACCGTCTGTGTGGCTTCCTTGCGAGCGGTCACATCCTGTTGAAAACCGACAAAGTGAGTGACCTCTCCAGCCTCAGTCTCGACAGGTACGATTTTGACGTGGTTCAAGAATTCAGTGCCGTCCTTCCGGTAGTTCCGAAGTTCAACCGAGACTGGTTCTGCGTTATCGATTGCCTGGCAAAGGGTTGCAACATTCGGGAGACGTCTTCTCCCCCTGCAAGAATCGGCAGTTCTGCCCCAGAATCTCGGCTTCCGGATACCCCGTGAGTTCTTCGAATCGGGCGTTCGCATACACAATGGGGTTGTCCTCCTGTCTTGGGTCCGTAATAATCACACCGACCGGTGCTGCGTCGATCGCGCGGGAAATCAGCTCCACGCGTTGACCAGGCACCGTAGTACTGGGGTCGGTTCCATCAGCCATCGAATGCTGATTGTTTGCCCATATTGTTCAACGTATTGGCCTGGATACCTGTGAGAGGTGACCACCCCTCAAAAATGGGAAGCCACTAGATGGGCACAATTTGCCTGCTTATCTCACAGAGACACGGCTCTGTTCCTCCCAGATACGAACTACGTCTGGCAGGCGGCGAAATAACCGGCCAAATTCCTATTCTGCTTGGAAAATAACAGTGGGTTATGAGAACATCTGGAGACAGGCGTATTGGAATCCTCTGTGCTGATGATCAGCCAGTATTCGCTGCGGTTTCCGACCAACTTCGGGATGCAGGGTATACTGTCAAGTTCTTCGATCCGCAATCCGACCTCTCCTCCAGCCACATCACTGATCTTTCGCTACTCGTCAACAAGCAGGTCTTCCCGCACGTCCTCCCCACGCTCAGATATGCTCGTCGAACGGGCATCCCTCTGTGGAACAATCTCCCTGCGACGATCGCGTTTAGTTCGCGGTTGGTCGGATTGAAAGCGCTTGAATCGGTGGGATTTCTCGTTCCGTCGGTAACGTTTGAGAAACCAGAGGGGGAATACGTCGCCAAAGACACCTATATCTGGGATGGCGATCCGGAATTGAACGGAGAGGGGGATTTCTATCAAGACCTAATCCCTACTGAGCCAATTGATTACAAGTACTACGCGGTCAATGATGGCAAACGAGTGCAGACGGCGGGGAGGTGCGTCACCTCGAAGTTACACGGTTCGAAACGATTCCTGAGACGGATACGCGACAGACCGAGGCTTACATCCCGGTTGCGGTACCTCGTCGAACGTGCCAACCTCCATGGGGTCGGTGTCGACTTCGTTAAAGATGACGAGAATCAGTTCTGGGCTGTCGATGTTAATCTCGCCGCGGGCTACCGACACACTGGATTAGAATCCGCCATCTACGAATCGATCGTAACGAGTCTTCCCAGTCAGTGAATCGACGGCGGCCTCCTCCGAACAATACCTAAAGAGAGTCCCCTCTGCCACCGGAATCCGCTCAGTAGAACCTCGATATCGCACATTCAGAACAGCGGTGTCGACGCGTTCATCTTACGGGGGTCAGCAACAACTATCGTCCCATCGGCACGTACGAAGACGTTCCAGTCGCTGTAGGTGAAACAGAGGGCACCCACCGTATCAGATTCTGTGGAAGCCACGAAAGTGTCGATCACGTCTGGATCGATAGTGTCCGCGAGAGCAGGCAGCTTCACCGGATCAGTCACTTCGAAATCGGCGATTATCTCGACAATAGCTACAGAGGGCGATCGGTCATCCGAAGCAACATTTGTCTCCAAAACCGGTGTACACTCATATGACAATGCCAACTGCTGATCCATACCTGTGATATTCAAACAGGTGCCTTAATTGTTGGTATAATTCCAAATGGATAAAAAACGAATTGTGTCGGCCGAATAATAGTCACACCATTCACAATCAACTATGATGAATCTGCGCGCTGAGTGAGCGATTTATCGGATAAGTCGAGAGTGAGTGCCACAGTGGGTTAAAAACCGTCCCGTGCCTGGGGTGGGTCGCAGGCATGGTGGGGTTAATTCGATTGGGAAACGGTGTGTGGGTGGGGTGGGATGGCTACGTCAAGCCGATGCGTCTATGATGCAGACTGACGACTGTATGCGGACCGACGTAGCACTCCGCTGTTTCGAACTCTGGACCTATATACTTTCACTCCAGATATCCTAATTCTTGCAGATTTGCCTGAACTTGCTCGTCAAGGTTACAATCTGCAAGCACGTCACTAGTCACGTCGTGTCTCTCCTCAATTATCTCAAGTAATTGAATGGCAGTTCGAAGTTTGAATTTGTACTCATCATTGTCTGTATCTTCCAATACACCCTCCGTTAATTCGATGGCTCGTCTGATGGCTGTATTTTCCATATGTACTATTTTTCCGAGAAGGCTTATTAACATATCATAGATTCTCAATGAATAGTATAGAACTAAACTCTAGTTTTCATTATAGTTAATACTTGTGATGCTATTCTTCTCCTCCTCAGTTTTTTACTTATTATACACGCTTACCTACCAGTTGATTCAACTAGAAGCCGCTGAAGAATTCGTGGGAACTGTTCTCTGACACACTTTTTCGAGGCTGGAACAGTGACTACTCTAGTCATGCCACCAGAACCAGTATGAGGTTCGGAACAAACACCCATTACTCCTAAGCGAATCAATTCTAATAGGCGATAATCGTTCCTATTTTATGTGATTTTAACTTCACTCTTAGTATGACACGAACTCAGCTTTTAATATCTGCCGAGGAGATTCCACCAGCCACGAGAGAGGCGATGGTCAAACGCGGAATCGAGATTTCCAAAGTGGAAACCCCCGATGACGCACTTGAATTGGAAGAGAGAGAGAATTTGATTGTATTTTGGGTGTTTCTGAGAGTACGGATATTGAGACATTGGTCGCCGAGTTCAGAAACGGATTTCCTGACTGTCCAATCGTTCTCAGTATTGCCGATGGGCCCGAACCCGGTGTAGAGGACAAACTCAAGCCAGGGGTGCTTGATTACGTTCGGCCGACTGACTTACAAGAACATGGGGAAATCGTTGCGCATCGTATTGAAACGGCAATCACTGCGAGTCAGCAGACAACCGATCCAGGCATCGACAGAGAGTCGGCTCAATCGGCCGCACAGGCAGCGAACACGCTAGCAGCAGCAACTGAAGCCACGAGTTCACTCAAACTCGGCCTCGAAGCAAAACTCGATCGGATTCTGACAATTGCCACCGAGGAGATGGGCTTTCCGATCGGATACGCCACACGAATCGAGGATGGGATGCAGGAAATTCTGGCGGCGACGGGGGACCATGACGCAATCCAGCCAGGAGCGACCGACCCACTAGAGCGGACCTATTGTCGACGCACAATCGAGCAGGACCGACCGGTGGTCGTTGAGGATGCGCCCGACGAGGGGTTGGCTGACGACCCAGCGTACCAACACTTTGGGCTTCGCTGTTATGTGGGCGCACCGATCATCGTCGATGGCGAACCATACGGCACACTCTGTCTCGCGGACGAGCAACCACGACAGGGACTGGTGGGAGACCTCCACCAGGCGACTGTCAAGGCACTCGCCAACTGGGTAGGGTACGAAATCGAACGCCAGCACTACGAGACAGCACTGACCGAGCGACGGAACAGACTCCGTGTACTGTTCGACAAAGCGCCCGATGGCATCGTGGTGCACAATGCCGACGGGAGCGTTCTCGATGTCAACGAAACGATTGTCGAAGAACTGGGGTACACTCGCGCGGAGTTACTCTCGATGGATGTCTCGGAGTTCGAGGTTGGGTTCAACCGCGAATTCCTTACCGAGGCCTGGGAGGACATGGACGACGAACTACCGTTGAAAGTTGAAGGACAACATCAGCGGCACGATGGATCAACGTATCCTGTCGAAGTTTGGGTCAGCAAGACCGACAGTACCGATGGCGAGCAATACATCGCCGTCTGCCGTGACGTTACGGAACGAAAAGAACGCGAGCGGGAACTCGAACGCTATGAGGCGTTCGTCCAACATTCCTCGGCAATCGTCACCGAACTCGACGAATCTGGAACGATCACGTATCAGAGTCCTGCCATTGGGCGCGTCCTCGGTTACGAACCCGACGACCTCCTCGGAGAGCATGCGTTCGAGTATATCCACCCTGACGACCAAGAACGGGTCACCGACGCATTCGCTGCCAATATCGACGAACCACGCGCCAAACGGACAATCGAGTTTCGATTCGAGAGCGCGTCCGGAGAGTACCGCTGGCTCCATGCAATCGGTGCCAATCACCTCGACGATCCCGCCGTCGGTGGTGTTGTGGTCAACAGTATCGACGTGACCGATCGCAAGCAGCGCGAGCAGGAACTCGAGCAGTATGAACACCTCTGGAAGCACCTTCCCGTTGGGGTATGCCGTATCGATCCGGCTGGTGATGGTGAATTCCTCGCCGTGAACGAGGCGCTGGTTGATATCGTCGGTGCCGATTCGAAGGCAGATGTGCTTGATCGTTCAGTCGCTGAGTTCTGGACAGACAAAGACGATCGTATGGCATTTCTTGACGATCTCACAGAGAATCCCCGGGTCACGACCGAGCGACGGTTCGAAACGCTGGATGGACAGCAGGTCTGGCTGCGAGTCATCGTCATGTCACATGATAGTGGTCGCTACGTCGACACCGTCGTCGAAGACGTTACTGATCGGCGAGAACGGGAGATACACCTTGAGAAGGCCCAGGAATCCGGGGACATCGGGTGGTGGCGAAAAGATATCCCGTCCGACGAAATCTACTGGTCCGAACGGGTCTACGAGATGTGGGGTGCCGACGGCGATGGCGGACCGGTCGATCACGAGACGTTCATGGAGTACGTCCATCCCGACGACCGGGAGGATGTCGCACAGACATGGGAAGCGGCCAAGGCGGGCGATCCATACGACATTGAACACCGAATTGTCACAGGCGATGGCGAACACCGATGGATGCGCGAGAAGGCTGATATGACCTTCGACGACCGTGGCGACCCTGTCAGTGCGGTCGGCATCGTGCAGGACATTACCGATCGCAAGCAGCGCGAACGGGAACTCGAGCGCTACCGGGCATATCTCGAAAGTGCAAACGATATGGTGACGTTGATCGCGCCTGATGGGACAATCGAGTATGTCAGTCCAGCGGTCGAACGCATCCTGAGGTATACGCAGGCGGAGTTGATCGGAGAAAACGGCTTCGAGTATCTCCACTCTAACGACCGAGACGACCAACGCGAGAATATCGACACTCTCATCGACGAGTCAGACGGCGAAATGACACTGGAGTTTCGCTTCGAGTGTGCCGAGGGTGGCTATTGCTGGATCGAGGCCACGGCACGAAACCTCCTCGATAATCCAGATGTCGACGGGATTCTCCTGAGTAGCCGGGACATTACCGACCGGAAAGAACACGAACAGCAACTCTCGGCACTCCACGGTGCGACCCGACAGCTCATCGATGCCGATTCGAAAGCAGCCGTCGCCAAAACTGCTGTCGAGGCGGCGAGCACGTTGCTTGACTTTACCTTACCGTCAGTCTGGTATCCCAGTGACGACGGGTCGGAGCTGGCTCTCGTGGCAAACTCCCAGGAACACCAGGCGCTGCTTGAGGAGGCCGGCACACCGGACCCAGCTCATCCCGAGGAGAGCTGGATATGGGACGTGGTTGAGGAGCATGAGACTGTCGTCAAAAGCCCGATCCCACAGGAAGAGCTGGCGGCTGATGTCCCCCTCCAGTCGACGATTGTGCTTCCACTGGGCGAACACGGGGTTTTCGCCTGTGCAGCCAAGGGCGAAGTCGATTTCACCGAGCGCCAGATTCGCGTGGCAGAAATCCTCGCCCGGAACGCACGTGTCGCGCTCGACCAACTCGATCAGCGGGCAGCCCTCGAACGACAGAAAGCATTCACTGACGATTTGCTGGATGCAATCGAAGACGTCGTCTATGTCATCGATCCTGATGGCGATCTGCGCCAGTGGAACGATGCGCTCGAGCAGGTGACTGGGTATACGTCCGCTGAGATTTCGTCGATGAACGCCGTCGATTTCTTCGCTGGCAAGGATCGTGACGCCGCTGCCGACGCGGTGCGCGAGGCATTCGAAACCGGACGGACACGTGTCGAACTGGAGTTTGTCACCAGTGACGGTGAGGCTATCCCGTACGAATTCATGGCGAATGTGTTCGAGGATCCCGACGGGCAGCCGGTCATGGCCGGGATCGGGCGTGACCGAACGGTCCACGTCGAGTACGAACAGGAACTCGAACGCTACAAGGAACTCATCGACAATGTACCAGCGGGGATTTATCGGAATACTCCTGGCGAAGCGGGCGAATTCGTCGAAGTCAACCCGGCGATGGTCGAGATATTCGATGCCGACTCCACAGAAGAACTCCTAGACATTCCTGTCCGCGACCTGTACACCGACCCCGACGCGCGGCAGTCATTTTCCGACGCCATCCTTGAGGAGGGGATCGTCAAGGAAAAAGAGATGCAACTCGAAACACTCGACGGCCAGACCTTCTGGGGATCGGTCACGGCGATGCAATTCGAGGCAGCAGACGAGACATACCTCGATGGCGTCGTCCAAGACATCACTGAACGCGTCGAATACGAACAACGGCTCGAGGAACAGAGGGACAATCTCGATATTCTCAACCAGATGGTTCGCCACGACATTCGCAACGACCTCCAACTGATCATCGCGTACGCCGAGATGATCGAGGATGAACTGGAGGGCAAACACAAGGAGTACGTCGAGATTGTCCTCGAGAACGCTGAGAACGCGGTCGGTCTCACGAAAACAGCACGTGATCTCGCGGAAGCGATGCTCCACGAAGAAACGGACGTCAAATCGGTCCCACTCAAGCGCACACTCGAAACCCAGATTGAGGAGATTCGGACCGCCAACGAGGAAGTCGTCGTGACAGTCTGCGATCCGATTCCGTCCGAGCAAATCTATGCCGACGGGATGCTCGATTCGGTGTTCCGGAATCTGCTGACGAATGCTGTGGCACACAACGACAAGGATGTCCCGGAGATCGAGATTCATGTAGAGGAAGCTGACGAGCACGTCCTGATCGAGATTGCCGATAACGGGCCAGGCGTCCCCGACGAGCAAAAAGAGGAAATCTTCGGTAAAGGGGCAAAGGGACTCGAAAGCGAAGGAACCGGGATGGGTCTCTATCTGGTTCACACGCTCGTCGATTCGGCAGCTGCGTCGCCGAGTCCATAATTTCTTCTTGCGAAATCTCTATCCACGCTTGCTACAACTGACACCGCTTTCAACGACAGATCCCCCGAAAAGAAAGTAGAGAGATCATCCGTCTTTAGTTAGACCTCACACCTCGGTTGCGTAGCGGTAGCGAGCGTCTCTTGCAGTATCGGTCGTTGCTGATGGATTTTCTGTGCGTCCTCGATCAGCCGTTCTAACAACGGTGGCGGCGA
>NZ_JBBENW010000038.1:0-6244 GCF_037645885.1 Salinibaculum salinum
GCGGATATCTTGACCGAGGATCAGATCCGCCACCAGGATGGCAGGCGATGTGGAAAGGGCTTCAGAAGCTACGCATGTGGGCTGAAGGATACGAAATCGGTGCTGAATGAGCGCGCTCTCGCGGCTCATTCAGCGGAAAGCGGCGGTAGTCACCAGTTCTCTCAATTTTGTCAAACAACCTCACCGAGATCACTTTGGTTTTCGCTAGATAATGACCGAGATCTGATTGATTCCTTTGTCTCGTATCTATTCACGTTGAATTAATGCGCTGATGCTGAGTTATGGGTAAGAAACAGCGCTTCAGCGCGGGGAGGATGTCAAATCCGGAACACCACCCCCGGGGAGTGATAATCGGGTCTGTTGACACTACACGTCTGTCCACCGAAGAGAAACGGGCGGCAGTCCGGAACAATCCCGGAGCATGTCCCATCGTCAACTCGGTTCACGCTGTCGGTGAACAGTACCGGCCCCTCGTCATCTACAACCTGCTCGACGGCGAACAGCGGTTTAACGACCTCAAGCGCGCGGTAGGGACGAGTTCGCGCACCCTCTCACAGGCGCTCGATTCGCTCCAAGAAAAAAACAGTGTCCACCGTCGCTCGAAACCCGGCGACCACGTCGCTGTCTACTACCGGCTCACCGAGAAAGGCCAGGCACTCGACTCAGTTTTTGAGGAGTTGGCTGCGTGGGACGAACGCTTCGGCGACGCGGCTACGGAGACGGAAACGAACGCAGAAACGCCGGCGACAGCCGACGACTGATACTGTTGGACGTAACTTCGTAAAGATATTCGCCACCCCGGGGTGGCGAAATTCTTGAAAGGCTTACGTCCGACAGTATGAGCAGAACTGGTACACCGGCATTGATACTGACGGCGAGACACCCCTGAAGAATTTCGGCACACCGGGGTGTAGAGAATCTTTAGGAGGGTATAGCCGGCAGTACGGGTAGCGCGACCGCCGAGACGTGACCTACTGGATTGGGTGAGCGGGTTTCCGAACAAGCTTAATCTGTCCATAGATACTTTGAATAAAAAGATGGACGCACTCGATCAGGTTAAGAAACGATACGCAACGAGCCAAGCGCTCATGGATCAGATCAGGTACGCTGCCGAGTCATTGAGTCTGCAGTTCGATCGGTGGGACGAACAGCACGTCGCCGGCCCCAGCCTCTACTTTTTGATCGTAGCCGAGATGAGTTTCAACGGATACACTGACCCACTCGGAGCAAACAAGTGGCCGATCAGCCGATGTAAAATTGTCACCGAATCATTAGATACGTTCACAGAAGTCGCCGGAGACGTGGCGATGACGCAGGACGGGGCGATTATGATAACTGCGGACGGGACGATTCAACAGCAGATGGTGCGTGTCCGTAATCCACCGCGGGATGGTATGTCAGGCATCAACGAACTCAATCCCGCCGACTGGATGGGAACCAAACACCTGAGTGCACTGGAAACCTCCCTCCGTGAGGACGTCATCTGGGCGATCACACTGAGCGAAGAGGACGGTCGCGTCACCACTTTTCTGGATGGGGCGTATCGTGACTATCCTCGCGACGAAATCGGTGGCCGGTGGCGACCCGAATAGAAGACTGATCCTGCGGTAGTGAACAGGCTCGGATACGCGACTCATTTGTAGACTGCAGTCCGTTGGCTATCTGGGTCCGTTTTTGCGAGAGACGCACCACCTATTCAGCACGCTGTTTCTCTCGACCACAGGAGGGTACCGAATCAAAACGATGGGTTGCTCTGAGACCCCTTCTGTGCAGAAAACGAACCGATTATATCGTGCTATCCAGACCCCACATGTGAGATGAACGATCAGACGGCGGGCCGGGACGGGCTGAGCAACTCGAAGTTCACCCTCGAAGTCGTCGCGCTGACCCTTTTTGGTGGCCTCGTCGTCCTCTTGCTCGGTCCGGCGTTCTCGACCGACTGGCTCGCCATCGGCGCGGTCGTCGGTGCCGTCTACTGGACGGTGATGTACGACGCGCGGTTGGCCGGCCTGCAGTCGAAACTCCCCGGCGAGCGGGCGACGATGCTTGTCGGCTTTCTGTACGTCGTCGCCGTCGCCGAGCTGGTGAGTGACCCAGCGCGCCAGAGCAGTCTCATCGCCGGCTTCATCGCCGGGTTCATCGTCGCCGGTGTCGTCGACGCCGGTCGTGCCCGACTCGTTCAGCGACTCGAATCGTCCTGACGCGACGATACTATTACCAGACCAGCCCTAGAGACGGGTGTGCTGACCTCGCTCTCGCGGCTGAGTAACCTCCTCGTTACCGTCGCCGTCGGTCCCGGCATCCTCACCCACGAGTACGCACACTACGCCGCCTGCAAACTCAGTAATGTCGCGGTGTACACCCGGCCAGCCCTCCACCCGTTCGACGACAGCGCCCTCCTCGAACACGAGTCGGTCGACAGTTTCGGTGCCGACCTGAGTATCGCCGTCGCACCGTTTCTCGCCAACTCCCTGCTCGCGTTCGTGGCGTTCGCGCTCGCAAGTGGGCTCGACTCGGGCTCGCGATTGCTCTTTCTGTGGCTTGGCTTCTGTTTCGGCTTTACAGCACTCCCCAGTGCGACAGATACCGAGACGCTGCTCCAGACGGCGGCGTCACTGCCGGCGACAGTTCGACCCGTCGGTTATCTGGTCGCCTATCCCGTCCGAACGGCGACACTGTCGGTGTGGGCGACCGGTATCCTGACGTTCGTGTGGACGATGACGCTGGCGGGCGGCGCGGTGACGATATAAAAACAGTCAGTCGTCGCCGGCACCCGTCGCCTGTTCGCCGACAGCGAGGTCGCGATCCGCGCGCGGCCCCTCCAGGTCCACGTCGGGAAGCAGGTCTCGCAGATACTGGCCGGTGTAGGAGTCCTCGGTCCGGGCCACTGCTTCTGGCGTGCCAGCGGCGACGACTTCGCCGCCGTTCTCGCCACCCTCCGGCCCCAGGTCGACGATATGGTCGGCGTTTTTCACGAGGTCGAGTTCGTGCTCGATGACGACGACCGTGTTCCCCTCGTCGGTCAGCCGGTGGAGCACGTCGATGAGTTTCCGCTCGTCCTCGGGGTGGAGTCCAGTCGTGGGTTCGTCCAGCAGATACAGCGTCTCGCCGCTGTCTTTCTTGCCCAGTTCCTCCGCGAGTTTCACGCGCTGGGCCTCACCTCCAGATAACGTCGTCGATGGCTGGCCGAGTCGCATGTAGCCCAGCCCCACGTCTTTCAGGAGTTTCAGCCGACGGCGGAGCTGGCTGTGACTCTCGAAGAAGTCGTGGGCCTCGTCGACGCTCATCTGGAGCACGTCCGCGATGGTCTTGCCCTTGTACGTCACGTCAAGCGTCTCGTCGTTGTAGCGGTCCCCACCGCACTCCTCGCAGGGGACGTACACGTCCGAGAGGAAGTTCATCTCGATCTTTACTGTGCCCTGCCCACCACACTCCTCACAGCGGCCGCCCTTGACGTTGAAGGAGAAGCGACCCTTCTCGTAGCCGCGCTGGTTCGCGAGGTCCGTCTGGGCGAACAGTTCACGGACGTAGTCGAAGACGTTCGTGTACGTCGCGGGGTTCGAGCGCGGGGTGCGACCGATGGGCGACTGGTCGATGAGTCGTACCGTCTCGATTGCGTCGAGTCCCTCGATAGCGTCGTGCTCGCCGGGGTCGACGCTGGTGTTGTCGTTCATCTCGCGGGCGAGTCCTTTGTAGAGCACGTCGTGCATCAGCGTGGACTTCCCCGAGCCGGAGACGCCGGTGATAGCGGTGAAGTTCCCCACCGGAATGTCGACGTCGAGGTCAGCGAGATTGTGCTGACGGGCACCGCGAATCGTTATCTCTCCGTCGCGGTCGCGACGGGTTTCCGGCACCGGAATCGCCTTTTCGCCGGAGAGGTAGTCGCCGGTGACGCTCTCGTCGCTTGCGATGACGTCGTCGAAGTCCCCGTTGACAACGACTTCGCCGCCGCGTTTACCGGGACCGGGACCCATGTCGATGATGTTGTCCGCCCGGCGCATCGTCTCGGTGTCGTGTTCGACGACAATGAGCGTGTTCCCGATGTCTCGGAGTTCCGCCAAAGTGTTCAGCAGGCGGTCGTTGTCGCGCTGGTGGAGGCCAATGGAGGGTTCGTCAAGCACGTAGAGGACGCCCACCAGTCCGGAGCCGATCTGGGTGGCCAGCCGAATCCGCTGGCTCTCACCACCCGAGAGGGTCGACGCCTCGCGGTCCAGCGTGAGATATTCCAGGCCGACCTCGCACATGAAGCCGAGGCGGGCGCGGATCTCCTTGAGAATCTCCTCGGCAATCTTCGTCTGGCGCGCGTCGAGGTGCTCTTCCATCCCCTCGAAGTGTGCCAGCGCGTCGCCGATGGACATCCGGTTGACCTCAGTAATAGACGTTCCGTCGGAGGAAACCTCCGACGACGTTCCGCTCGTCTCGCTCGCGGAACCCCCCTCTACCAGCACTGCACGCGATTCGGCTTTGAGTCGGGTGCCCTCACACGCTGGACACGTGGTGACGGCCATGTACTCCTCGATGTGGTCGCGTGCGCGGTCGCTGTCGGTTTCGACGTGGCGACGCTCCAGGTTGTTGATGACGCCCTCGAAGCGCTCTGTCTTCTCGCGGGTGCCGTTCTTCGTCGTCCACTCGAAGTGGACCACCTGGTCGGTGCCGTAGAGGAACTGCCGCTGGATGGACTCGTCTAGCTCCTCGAAGGGGGTGTCGAGCGAGACGCCAAAGTGGTCGGCGACGTTCTCCAGTTGTCGCGAGTAGTAGGTGCGGTTGTAGCTCCACGGCTCGAAAACGTGTTTGAGGGGTTTCGAGGGGTCCTCGATGACGAGGTCCTCGTCGACTTCCTTCGTCGAGCCGATCCCCTCACACTCGGGGCAGGCACCGTGGGGGCTGTTAAAGGAAAACGAGCGCGTCTCGATTTCAGAGATATCGATACCGCAGTGGTTGCAGGCGAGGTCTTCAGAGAACTCGACGACCAGACGGTCCTCGATTTCGTCGTCGGCCAGGTCGCCCGTCGACCGGGCTGTCGACCCGCCGACTGCCAGGTCCGCTGGCGGGTCTGGGAAGACGACTTTCAGCACGCCGTCTGCCTCCTCGAGTGCCGTCTCGACGGAGTCGGTGAGGCGAGAGCGGGCGTCGTCGCTGAGTTTGACGCGGTCGACTACCACGTCGATGGTGTGGTCGTAGTTCTCATCTAGGTCAGGGCGGTCAACAGTCAGATCGTAGCTCTCGCCGTCGACTTCGACGCGGGTGTACCCCTCGCTGACGAGTTCGTCGAAGCGGTCCTCGAAGGCGCCCTTCTGGTCGCGGACGACCGGCGCACAGATCTTCGCACGGGTTCCATCCGGTGCGTCCAGCAGACGACGGACCATCTGCTGGGCGGACTGCTCGCCGACTTCGCGGCCACACTCGGGACAGTGTGGCGTGCCGACGCGAGCGTAGAGCAGGCGGAGGTAGTCGTGGAGTTCCGTGACGGTCCCGACCGTCGACCGGGGGTTGTTCGCGGCGTTTTTCTGGTCGATAGAGATCGCAGGTGAGAGTCCCTCGACGTTCTCGACCTGAGGTTTGTCCATCTGCCCGAGGAAGTTCCGGGCGTACGCGGACAGCGACTCGATGTAGCGGCGCTGTCCCTCGGCGTAAATCGTCTCGAAGGCGAGCGACGATTTACCCGACCCCGAGAGGCCCGTCACGACCGTCAACTCCTCGCGGGGGACGGTGACGTCCACGTCTTTGAGGTTGTGTTCCTCGGCCCCGCGTACCTCGATATAGTCGCGACTCATGATTTGTCGCCCACCATATCATGAACATAACTTGGAGAACGCTGCGTACTCATCGTTGACAGCATCAAGCACCGCAGACACTTAATCAAATCACTTTCAGAGTGGACTACCCCACCCTACGTCGCTCGGGGTCAATCTACGCTCCAGATGATGCGGGAAAGGCGTACTCTCCATTTCAGCGCACATCTTGAACGGGTGGGTGTTCTCCTGCAAATTCTAGAAACACTCCCAGGTGCCGCAATAAAGCGGCATGTAAATATCTATGATGTGTCTAATATAGCTGTTGAAACAATCTCAAATATCGGTGTCACATACGGCCACAATACGGGATTGAACCTAGGGACTCAGCTTTGAACGTTAGTGTCGGCTGTTGAGTGAACGAAAAGATGGTCGATCTCTTGCATAAGGTCATCGACGCCACGATCATCGTTGTCTCGAACCCACGAGAGAAGGTTGTACACGGCTTCTTT
>NZ_JBBENW010000039.1:0-5984 GCF_037645885.1 Salinibaculum salinum
GGTCGTTGGAGGGTAAGGAGTTGAAACTCGGTGGTGGGGAGGACTGGTGTCCGGCGTGTCATACTGAGAATCCGGAGTCGGAGGAGTGTCCGCATGAGGCGTATGAGACACACCCAATAGTTGAGGGTCGAGACGACGCGGACAAGACAGTCACGACGGGGAGTGAGGCGTACCGTGGTAATGGTGAGGTGCCGTTTGAGTATGAGGAGGAGCCGGATCACGACGCGGAGGTCGTGGGGTACAACGACTATGTGCCGGAGTGGCGTGTAAAGTCAGTCACCATAGACGGAGAGGAGCACCGCGCGAGTGCGGGTAATGGCATAGACATGGTGGAGATCACGAATGAGAGGCAGAATCTGCGGGAGGAGTTAGAAATTGAGCCGTCCCAGCGGTATCGGTGTACAGTTGGTTCGTGCAACGTGGCGGCGTATGGTGAGACGTACCTCAGTCATCTCCGGGAGCACAATTACCACCGGCGTGTTGAGTTGGGTGCGACTGAGTTTGTCCTCGGCACGTTCGAGGAGGAGTAAATGGGTCATTTCTGCGGTCGGTGTTGGTAGTAGAGTGGAGAATTTCGACAGTTACGCGCGTTAGAGTGTATGTCTTGGTCACAGTCACTCTCATCAAACTGCTATGTCGTCGCCGTCATGCACTTACGAAAGGTAAGCGTGTGAGAGTCGTACCGCCGTCCGGCGGTTAGAATAGTCACAATGAGCCGGTCTTAATCTTTGACACAGTAGAGCGTTCAATGTCGAACGCCTGGGCAATCTCGGCTTGTGTGGCGCTACTGTCCTCGGCCATCATTTTGATTTTCGCTTTGTCGTCGTCGGTGAGGGTGTCGGAGGTGTCCTCCTCAGTGTCCTCCTCTTGGAGTTTGTCGGCGTCGAAGTACCCACTTTCGAGGAGTTCGTCTTTGAGAGAGGAGAGGTGCTGGTAGGTGGGAGAGTCGTTGGCGTCCATGTTGGCAAACCGAATCCGGTCCACGTCGTCGTAGCCTTTGGTTTTGACGTTACCACGGTTGAAGTCGGCACCGACTTTGTAGGGCCGAAAGTAGCCTATCGGTTCTCTCAGACACCAGAGGCGGTAATCTGCTTGTTTTCTCAGACTCTTATCGGCCTTACTCCAGTGTGGGAGAGTGACAATAGAGACAATGCGCTTCTTTCGCATGAGTTGCCAGGCGTTGGAGAGGTCGACGTTCTGTTGGGCCATAGCGCGGCGGGCTTGTCCGGCACCGGCACCACCGAGTTCGTCGAGAATCAAAACACTCGGTTGGTCTTTGCCGGGGTGGTCACGCCAGCGGGAGAGGTATTGGTCGCCTGAGAGAGTCATGTCTTCTTTCTGCATATCGTAGCCAAAGGCTTTGGAGAGGAGTTGGGCGAGGTAGACGGCGAGGCCGGTTTTGCCAACACCTGTTGAGGCGTCTTCACTGTCGACAATAATACGAGCACCACCTTTGCGCGGGCCGAATATGCCGTGGCAAAGGTCGTGCCAAAAGTTGGTGTCGGTGAGGTGTCGGTCACTCATAGTTCGTCTATGTCCTCAATGTCTGAGTAGTCGCCAGCGGCTTCTTTGGTGGGGTCGCCGACTTCGAGGCCAATACCGGCGTTTTGGAGAAATTGGTCGGCTTTTCGGACGGCCGTTTCAAGCCACTCGTGGCGGAGGGAGACGGTACGTTGTGGGCGGGCAATCTCCAGTTCCGGGCCGAATTTGGCGGGGTCAAGTTCGACGTTCCAGCTGAAGGTGGTCGTCGGTTGGTCAATGAGGTCTTTGAGTCCTCGAATGGTGAACCGGCGGGGTTCTGGCGGTTCAAAATCCGAGCCGAATTTGCTACTACCTCTGACGAGTTTGGTGTTAGAGACTGAATCGTCGTAGAAAAGACTCCAGCGTATGTGTTCGGAGTATTCGCTTTTGCTGGGGTGGTTTGGGACAATGAGCGTCTCTCCATCAGTTGGTGCTATGAGCGTGTCGACAATGGGGAGCTCCTCGTAGTAGTGGTGGGCGTCCTCGATCTCCTCACTCCGGAGGAGTGGTTCAATCGTTTTGAGGTATTGACGGACGGTAGTTGCCCAAACGTCAGTGAGTTGGGCGGTGGCGGGTTCTCCAGGTTGGAGCGCGACGTTACCGTTCAATTTGGCACCGACGAAAATGTCGTCTTCACGTTCGGCCACTCGGTCACGGGCGTCAAGAATCCGGTCTTTGAGCCGGTTAGAAATGCGATTCTCCTCATCAATGACTTGAGCGCTGTCGTCCTGGTCGTTGTCGTCGTGTTCAAAACTCATTGTCCTCAGAGTGAGAGTCGGCGGGCATTTCTTCGCGAATCTCTACCAGTTCCTCTCGTATTTGGGAGACTGAGCGGGGTGTCCAGGGGTCTATGTCGACGGGCGGTTGTTCGGGGAGGTCCATGGCGTCGACGGCGATCTCCTCGGCGGCGTGGCCAATTTTGGTGAGTGTGTCGACGTCGAGGGGGTCCTCTACTTCGGGGTTGAATGTCTCCCATCGGAGGGCGTCAACAGTGTCTTTGAGGCCGTCATAGTCGGCAATAGAGCGGTCGTGCCATATGTCGGCATATGGGCCGTCGCCGTCGTATTCGGTGCTGAGGAGTCGGACTACCCACTGTTTGGTAGTGAGGTGAAATTTCATGTGGGCGTGGTGAGGGTCCGGGTCAATCAGGTGGTTCTCCTCGACGGCTTTTTTCGCGGCGTACCAGTCAAGCCGGTATTGCTGAAAGTGGTCGTACATGGCAATATCCGTCATGCAGTCTCACTCTCCTTGGCGAGCGGGAGGAGTCCTCGGAGTGGGCGTTCGAGGGCCATCTGTGCGAGCGCGGCGGTGCCAATAATGCCAGTGGCGAGTGCCGCAACCACGGTACTGAGGCCGAGTGCGACAACGGCGGCGGTGAGAGTGCCGTTTGAGGCGAGGAGTCCGGCGGCGGTCATGAGTCCGAGGGCAAATGCGAGGAGTGCGGCACCAATACCGACGGTGAGCGGTGAGGCCAGCCGTTCGAGGAGGGTCTTAGTCTCCGGGCCACCGTCGGCGGTGGTGACGGCGTGGCCTTCAGCCGCGAGGCCGGAGCGAATGAGTCGGCGGGTGGCTTCAGTTTGCCCAATGTCGCGGTCTTCGGCGTAGTTCTCTACCTCTTGTTTGGTGTCGGCGTCGAGGCGGGTTGTGAGCGGTTCTTTGCCCATACAGGCGTTAGGGCGGCCGTACACAAATGTGTACGGGTTAGTTCAAATAACCGACGAATACCACCGGGTGTCCGACACTTATATGGCATACCGTCGCCAACAGGGGTGGTAAGAACAACATACTCACCTCTAACAAATTGTGACTGAGTGTCCGGAGAAGGGCCGGACACGACCGGGGAGGGCCGTGCCAGCGGCCCTCAACCGGCGGGCAACCAAACCTTGCAGGGGCGCAGGTTGCGTACTCGGCCTTTCTCACTCCGACGGCAAAGTAGTTTCGCAACGAAACGCCGAGCGGCTGTGTACGGGGGGTAAAGCGTCTAAGAGTGCCGAGAGTGGCAAATCCACTCTTTCGGGGTGCGGACCATCTTGTGCGGTTGCGGTTTGTGTGAGGAGCAGGCGCTTGAGGCCGATAGCGCCCGCAGGGAGCGAAGCGACTGAGGGAAGAGAGGGTGAGCGGGAAGCTCCGAGTAGTGGTGCGGTGCTGTCGGCGGGCTGGCGGGAGGTCGCGGACGTCCTCGACGCAACGGAGGGACAGTGCCATGAGTAAGGTTCACATGGCAAAGTGTTGGGAGTGTGGGTGGGAGTCGCCAAAGTGTGCCACTAAGGGGAGTGCGACGTATTGGGTGGGTTTTCACGCGATCTACAACGGGTGTCCGGCCAATACTGTCCGGACAGTCCGGACGTCGGAGGTGTCGGAGTAATGGAGCCGTGGCGGTGGCGGTGTCCCAACGGACATACGTCGTGGGAGCAGGCGGCTGACGGGTATCGGTGTCGGACGTGTGCAGAGACGTTCTCTGAGCTTTGTGACGCGAGGGAGGGTGTGACGGCATGAGTATTGAGAAACCTGTGAGTGGGCCGTCTGTGTCTTTCTCGGGGCCGTCGCATGGAGGGCCGTCGTTTCCATGGGAGACGTTTTTCGACAATCTCGGTGGGCCACAGTCGCGGCGGGAGTTGGCGTCGTCGTTAGTCGAGGGAGACGTCCAGCCGAATGTGCCGGCGGCCTTGGACATGATCGACGCGGCGTTGGCACGGGGAGAGTTGGGGAGTTCCGGCCAAACGATCTATCCATCCTCTCGGCAAAGCAACCTGAACAAGTCTGTAAACTCCGCTCCGGCCGAAAATCCGGCGTCTGAGAATAGCGGTGAGAAAGAACCGCCGAGTATCGAGGAGAAAGTAGCCGAGTTTGCGGCGGAGTATCCGCGCCGGGTGTCACAACGTCTTTCGGAGAGTCATGGTGTGTCACTGCGCCGGGACTATGCACACGCTATTACGGAGGAGTGGGTAGAGCGCCAGCCGGACATACCGGAGTTAGTGTCTGAGCCGGCCGTGAAAGGTGAGAATGAGACATACCGCGCTATGGAGTGGGGTGAGGCCGTCCGGACACTCCTGGAGAAATACCGGCGGACGAAAAATACCACCATCAATTTGGAGAAAGGCGACTGGAGGGATGGTGAGGAGCATACTGAGTTTTCAATATCGGCAGAGAATCGGTGGTTTGCGTCGTACCAGAAAAAATACTACGCCCAGCTGGACGCATGGCTTCGAGAGTTGTGCGGTGGGGAGCGGCCGTCGGGTGGCACGACAGAGCCGTCCTTTGAGAGTCCGCGAGTCGCCCTAATCACGCGGTCGGCGTCCTCAAAACCGGAGGGAGAGAGAGTGGGGCCGGTGACACACGCAAAGCAGTTGCAGGAGTCGTGGTCGGACGTGTACCACACCATGCGAAACACACTCCGTTCGGAGGGGTATGAGTTGGGTGAGTCGTGGCAATTTGACAGGCGCTTAGAGCCACACACGGGCAAGAGAGGTAATGAGAACGGGACGAATGAGGCGTATGCACATGAGCACGTTATTCTGGTAGTTGACGGAGACGTGACGGCCGCCGATCTCCGTCCCATCATAGAGAAACACGTCGAGGAGACGGAGTGGGCTGGGGAGTCGGCACATGGAGAGGAGGCGATTGAGGTTCGGGAGCCGGGCGAGTTGAATGACGTAGCCGCCTATGTTGCCGACTATTGTAGTATTGATCCGGTTGAGTTGTGGGAGCGGGAGCCGGCATATGTCGGGTGGGCGGCGGCCATGGACGCGGGCAATATCCGGACGGTGAGCCGTTCTGAGGCGGCACGGGAGGTGGCAAAGGTGGACAAATGCCGCCAGCGGTATGAGTCGGAGGAGGCCGAGCAGTCGGAGCCACATGGGGCGACTGTCCGCCGGGACGACGGGGAGCGGGTGTGCAATCATTGTGGGTGTAGCCATGACGTGGGGCAAGAGGGGACGTTAGTGTCGGAGAGAATAGGTGAGAGTTTGGAGGCGTCTGAGTCGTTGGTTGAGGGGGAGGACTACATTGTGCCGGACGGCGGGGTCGAGGTGCTGGGTAGAAAGCAGAAATTGGAGCAGTCGTGGCGTGAGGAGGAGACATGGACAGACGCGCACGGTAACGAACGGACGGCAGAGGGAGCGGTAGCGGCGGCGGCGGTGGGGGAGTCCTCCAGGCGGCGGGAGCAAAGGCGGGTAGTCGAGGAGTGGTGTGAGGAGTCAAGTGGTGAGAGTTTAGCCGTGTGGTGGGCACGGGAGGCTGGGGAGGTGTCGCCACCGGACGACATGGCAACGTTGGTGGCGGAGGTTAGGGCTGGAGTGGGGCCGTCGGGAGGGTCGGTTCGGGAGGGAGAGAGAAAGAGTGGGGGGAGGTCGTTGGAGGGTAAGGAGTTGAAACTCGGTGGTGGGGAGGACTGGTGTCCGGCGTGTCATACTGAGAATCCGGAGTCGGAGGAGTGTCCGCATGAGGCGTATGAGACACACCCA
>NZ_JBBENW010000040.1:0-5808 GCF_037645885.1 Salinibaculum salinum
CGATCAACAATCACCGAATCCGGTGGTGAGTAGGGCATAACTCCCACCGGGTTTCTCAGACAGGTAGTTGCGACGGTCTCCAATCAGCAGATGGCGTGGTATTTCTCCACTAAACTAGAACGGATGGGTCGGAAGGTTAACCTCTACTCTTGCGCGATATACGCAATTAACCCGAGTAACCCAAAGAACCCGTAGACGACCCCTCGGATATGTGGTGACGAGCGATTCCGCTTTTTACTGTCCTGATACACGTAATATCCAACCGTTGGCCAGAATATCAACAGATAGAGTCCTACACGGAGGAGAGCGCCATTGTACGTGGAGAGAATGTCCATACCTTAAATTCGTATCATCAGCAGAAGTAATTGTTGTTGCAAGATACGCACGCTTAGTGAACGGTCAATACAGAGAACTCACGGATCGCTCAGTACAGTAAAATCACGTGCCGGTTGTTGTCTTAGTAGGTTTGGCATCGGAATTGTCTTCAAGCACTTGGTCCTGAATTTGTCCTCTAACCAACTCCTCAACATCGGGTAACGCAACGCCCGGTAGGAACGGCATAGATGCAACGTCGAGTCGGACCGACACAAGGTCGACACGTCGCTGAAACGGGCTCTGAGAGACGGTGAGGTTCTGGACGGTGGCGGCCGGAACGACGTACGTTCGACGCGTCCAGAAGCCGCGCCGGACCACGATGTGATCGTCGAGTAACGCGTACCCGCGATGGGTCCACGTAACGTGGGCCGCGAGCGGCGAAAGTATGAGGAGGGGGGCAAAAAGCAGGAGCGGAATCGCTCCAATCGCCGGAACAAACTGTTGGACGATCGCCGTGCCAACGGCCAGAACGACGACCGCGAGAGTGTATCTGACGGCGTATCGCCGGCGCGCGCGGATCGGGAGCGACTGTAACTCGACTACCGATCGATCGACGCCGACCGCTTGCTCGAGAAGTTCCCATGCAACGTCACGTCGGGCCAGCGGCGCGAGCGGCCACTGCAGACCGAACGGGCTGGGGTCTGAGAGTCCGGCAGTTCCGATGTCAGCCTGCGCCAACCCCAGCGCCCGATGGAGCGGGTTCGATCGCACGCGAGCAAGTTGGATCCGATCGGTCGAGACGTCCGCGTCAGTCGTCCGGATGAAGCCGTGCTGTCGCCTGAATGAGTCCTCGCCCGCGGAGAGACGAAAGTTAGCCATCTGTTCGATCGCGAGACCAACACCGGCAAGCCAACCACCGAGAAGGACTAGCCCCAATAGAACCGCAGGTGAGACCGGAAAGAGATCCTCAAGGATGGTGATTGCGGTCGCTTGCAGGTCGGTTATCGCGTCCGGTTCGAAGTAGTTGGCTCCGATCCACGCCACCACGGCGAGGAGTACTGTTTTGGGGTGCGTCCGAGTGACGCCGTATAAGGCGAGTTCTCGCGGCTGAAGCGTGAAGATGCGACGGCGATCCGACGGCTCCGACGCTGTCGTATCGACATCGGTGGCCGATCGAATTCGCCCCTGGAGATCCTCGGCATCCTCCTGACTAAGGTATCGTATCGAAAGATCGGCCTCGTCGGGATTGCCGGCGGTCTCGCACTCGATGGCGGCGAGCCCGAACAGACGGCTGACCGTCGTCGTCGAGATCGTCGACTGCTGGACCCGAGAGATGGGAATCGTCCGTTGTTTTGGGCGGAGGATTCCGGAACGGACGACGAGTGATTCCTTCTTGAGAGTGAGTTCGTACTGCCACCACCGGACGACCTCAAGAATGAGTTGAAAGAGTACGACGACGACGGTGATTAACACCAGGTTCACTATCCCCGAGACGATTGCGTCGATTCCGGACATCAGGCCGCCGTCGAGTATCGTCAGCATCACCGCGAGCATCGCGACCGTCGTGAAGTCGACGTTCTCGAGCGCTCTGACCGGGATCGAGTCGATGTCAGGCTTCAGACTCGTGTGCGTACTCATACGCCGGATTCACCTCTTGCGAGTCGGTCGAGTCGGTCAGCGAGGTCGGTCGCCGTCTCCCTGTCGAGTCCAGGAATCGCAACCCGCCCGCCGAACGCCCCCGCAGTGTAGATCCGGACGGAAACGAGCCCGAGCGGCCTCGAGAGGAGCGGTTCGTCGACGTCGACCTGCTGGATGCTCTCGGGGGGCACAACCGTCTCGCTGATCGTAATCAGCCCGCGGCGCACGTACACGCCATCGTCGGAAACCGCATATCGGTAACGGTGGTAACGGACGAACGACAGCAGAATTCCGGCAACGGGACTCGCAGCCGCGATGGCGAGAAGGGGCGTTTCGAGGTCTGATTCTGACGACAGCACGACCGTTCCGACAATTGCTGCGGCGACGCCGATAAGCAGCCATTTGATCGCCCAGACGATCCGTATATGGGGATGTATTCGGCTCGTCGTCAATCTGGAGGGGGACCGACTCGATGCCTCATCCATCTTATAGAGAGGGCCACGTGACACAATTAAAATTGCGTATTCGGACTGCAAGCGAGGACAGGACTCAAGTGGCAGAGGTGTATCGTTGCGCACACACACTTACCTGCTGTTTCATACCGACACAGGTGGGAGAACCCGCCTCGATGTGGTGTGTGGCTTCGGTAAGTACAGGGTGTGTACTGTCCAGTAGAATTATGATGTCTCCGTGACTATTTTTGGACATGGTTAGCACAGATACGAAAATCGTGGGTGTTTTCGTGGTACTTGGAGTTGTTCTCTGGTACGCTTCAACGACCGTCACCGATAATATGGCCCTTCAAGGGACTATCCTCATTGGGGTTGGAGTCATCCTTCCCACTCTCATCAACGAGTGGAGAACTCCAACGAACGAATAGACCGGAGTACACCATTCGCAGCCTTCAGCGAACCGTTGTTTCAGGAGAATATCTGAAGAATAGGATTTCAACAGAGCCGTCAGTCATAAAGTTACAATTCATCGATAGACGATCCTGCAACAGGGAGCCGAAGTCTAATGTCTGACCTCGTTGTCTTGCTGCTGGTTCTCGTCATCTGTCTACAACTGTCCGCCTCGCTGCTCGTGCGATACGACACGAAGCGTCTCGGCCTCAAACAGCCGCTTAAGTACGAACTTGGAGTCTTCGTGCCGACAGCCGGTTTTGTCGTCTTGCTGTACTACCTTGCTAATCGTCGTGATTTACCGAAAGTGGAAGAGAGTTCTCCTCCTGAATAGTAGTTGTCGAACCAACCCGAGCCTCTCCACACTAGCTGGTTTCGAAGATACTATATTTCACTGAACTAGAAAATAACAGTATGTCCCCCGAATTTGAGCCCTCAACATCCGAACCCGAGAGTCGAAGTCGACGTGCGGTACTGCTGAGCATCGGTGCGGGGTCAGTTGCAGTTGCTGGCTGTCTCAACGCTGCTGACGGCGGCGACGACAGTGAAGTAGACGACGGACCGACAACAGACGAGACAGCAGATGATGTGGAGTCACTCCCCGCGTATGCGGACTGGCTTCCGGACGACGACTCTGTACTATTTTCGTACGCCAGCCTCGACACAAGCGGCGAAGTGGGCGGGGGAGGTTTCTCTCTGGACGACTCGGTCGACGATCCGCTGATGACGTTTCCGTCCGATGTTGGTGGTTCAGCTGTCGGCCTGTCTGTGCTTTCGCTAGCGAGTACCAACCTGTCTGCTGTTGTCGATCCGGAAACGGCGACGCAGTCGGAGGCTGACGAACTGCTCGCTGTCAACGAAGCCGTTGTCCTTACAGGAGCGTTTGATGTCGAAGAGTTAAACGAACGACTTACCGACGATTCAACCTCATTTGCGGCCACCTACGAACAGTCCGGCACCGTCCACGGGTTCGATCGCTACGAACCGATCGACGTTCCGGAAGGGGTTGAGGACTCCCTAGTGGTGGCGATCAGCGAAACAACAGTGTTGGCTGCGCCCGACGACGATCAACTGGAACGAATAGCCGAAACTGACGATACTGACCGGCCCCAGATCACCGAAGAACACGAAACTGCTACGTGGCTACTCGAACAGGCCGGTGAGGGCGACATTATCTTTGGAACGATTGGTCCGGTTCATGAAGGTGAATATACTCTTGACGATGTCACAGCTTTCACCGACGACGAGCTACAGTTCGAACCAGCAGTAGGTGAAGACGTTGTAACTGCTATTGAGGTCGACGCGGAGACAGCAACCATCGACTCTCGGTTTGCTCTGACGGCCGACGAACTCAGCGAAGACAGGCAAACAACTGTCGAGACGACGTTCGGATCGGCGGCAGTCGATGCCACAGTGGATGTCGATGACGATCGCGCTATCGCACACGGGACGTACGACGTAGAAGAGATCGGGACCATGAGTGACGGCGCTGGTAGCGACGAGCGGGAAGAAATTACACCCGAAGAAGCGCGGGAGCTTGTTCCACTCGATGCGCTTGAATACTGGTACCAGCCGGCGACCGGGCAACGTCTCCCGCAGCTCTGGGTGCAGGTCACAGAAGACACGGACGCAACAGGGCTCCGTGTCGAAGCCGAGTCTCGGGGAGAAAACGAAGTTACCAGGACGAACGGCACGATTAGCGCTGGGGACGGTGTCCCTGTCCAAGTCGATCCCGACGAAGACGACGAAGTGACTGTGTTTGCAGTTACCGACGATGATGCGATCGGTCAACTCGATACCGTTAGTGTTCCCAGTGACGAACTGACCGACGAAGTGGTCGTTCCCGAAGACGCACTCTCCTTCGAGTACGAACCGCCAAATGCTGGCGACTTTGGAAGCCTCTCTGTCGAGATTGTTGACGAGACGATGGCAGAAGTCCTCGTTGCACAACCGACTGAGGCCCCCGGATCGTTTGCCGACTACGCTGGGTCGATCGGTGCCGCCGAGCCTGTGTCAACAGAGACAACACTCCAGACGGCCGTCGATTCAGACGGCGATGAAGTAATCATCTTTGCAACTCGTAACGGCGCAACAGGCGAGGTAGCTCGCTGGCAGGGTCCAGACCAATAACGACTGTATAGTCGAATGCCAGTTTGACAACGTGATAGAGGACATCCGCCGGGTCGTGGCGGACGACCGAGGGATGAACAGAGAACTTCCTGTGGATTTCAACGGGGCAGCTCTGTTGAACTCCTTAACAGGCGATATATTCTGTCTTGCTATGGTCAGTACAGAGCAAAGGCTCCACAATCATTATCTCAACAGGCACCAACTCATTATGTACGATGAGAATTATTTGGGCACTCGCTGCGGCATACGTTCTTGTTGGACTCGGTCTATTCTATAGTTTAGCGATAGATTCCAGCGAGCTATTTTTGGGAATGACCGCTCTCATTTATCTTCTAATGAGTCCGTTAGCATATCTCATTTATAAAAAACGAGTGGTAAACGAGTAATCGGTCAATTCGCACACCTACTGAGCAGCTGTTTCACTCCAAATCAAGTGATAGAACATACCGTGGATTCATTCATTGAGTCGGCGACGACTCCGTGGTTCTCTCAATCTGTGGGTGAGTGGAGGAGAACACGCCTCGATGTAGTAGGTCGCTTGTCGATCCAGACTCGACGCAGTAACTTGGCTGTCTCTGTCTCTGCCACACCGTCACACAATTCCCAGTCCGTTTGCTAGCGCGAGGCTGGCGAGGGCCCCAATTCCGACCGCTATCAGTCCATACTTCAGCATCTCGGAGGGAAGACTGCGGCTGAATTCACCTATGGAAATTCTGCTGACTGAACAAACCACCGTTGACGAGATAACTGTTTTGACGATCCCAAGACGAGCCCAACTGAGGGGGAGAAAACCGGACGACAGAGACACGATAGCTGCCTGAGA
>NZ_JBBENW010000041.1:0-5012 GCF_037645885.1 Salinibaculum salinum
ATCAAACGATCATTCCGCGAAGGCGTCGAAAACCTCATCTCCTGGGCATTGAACAGCCCGAACCGAAGCACCGACGAGCTAATGCAAGAAATCGAGGGTATCTTCGTCTAACGTGCGAAGTCAAGTACTTACGCGTGTCATCCTCAAACCCAGACGACTGGCCGCGTATTACTGATCTTGCCGGTCTGGATGCTGAGGATTTCAAGTACCGCAACACGCAGTTCCTCAAAGGCGACACCGTGTATGAACAAACTGGGCACGAGACATTCGAGCAGCTTCGCCGTCAAATCTGGAACGTGCGAAATAGTGACCTTCGCGAAGTGTTCCGGCAGTTCCCACGTGACGACCCTCTCCGTGAGCAGTGCGCGGGATGGATGCATGCCGTCGTCGGGAACCACTTCTTCCCCGACGCGAACCACCGCACTGCTGTCGTACTCCTTCGACGATTACTCCGACAGAACGGCATCAACTACCGAACGTGGTCACGCTCTCGATTAGCGGCAGTCCGTGACAAATCCCACACAGTCCGAGGTGAGATTGAACCAATACGGTTGGATACGCTCTACCAGCGTGACCGACTCTATGACGTGTGGCTCGAGTTCTTTGAAGAGGAACTGGTCGTAACGACTGAAGAGTGATTACTCGTCGTCAGACTCGTCGGCAAGGACTGCGTACAGGTCCGCGTTTTCTTCAACATCGCGGTCCATGTCACGTTGGGCTTCCCAGTTCACAGGCATCAGTGAGTGAATAAATGATTCACACAGGCTTAGGGATTTCGGAGAAACACCTGTTCTATCACCGCTTCACATAATCAAAGTCGTCGAAACCCCACTCAGAGAGCACCGACACCACCGAGTCCAATCATCACCAAAACCAACGTGACGAGTACAGTGCCCACGACAAGCGGCGTATTTTCCATTGCCTTCTCGTGAATGGCCATCTGCTCGTATTCTTTGCGGAACGCCACCAAGTTCTCCTCGTCGTAGAAATACTTCGTCCGGAGCGCAAACCGCTCGGTAACGGCACAACCCGTACAAATCGGCTTCTTCTCCAGTCGCTCGGTCTTGGTGTGGCCGGGGCAGTTGATGCTCCCGCAGTTGGCACAGTACGTGTAGTCGGTACTCTGATCTTCGGTGTCACACTGGACACAGCGGTGAATTCCATCCTCGACAGTCACGCGTGACGGACCAGCAGCGTAGTATTCCAGCGGATAGGAGTACTCGCCGAGGTGGGTTGTTTGGCGCACGTCTGGCAGGTAGACAGGCGTAATCGACTGTACAGAGATGTCCGATTGATTGGGCTCGCAGGTTTTGTTGTAGGTGACATTGTTGTCGCCTGTGTAGGTGACCGTCGTCGTGTGGCGGTCGCGCAGTCGGTCGACAGCCCACTCCTTGTACTCGGTTTCGGTCTGGCCGAAGCGATGTACGTCGACGGTATCGAACACGTCGGTGAATCCGTCCTCGTCTAGTTCTGTCGTTTGGCGGCGGTTCTCCTCGATCAGTCGTCGGACGGAGCCTTGCATAATCTCTGGTCGACCACGCTCGGCGTGGACGACGAAGCGATCCCGCTCATTGACGCGGTGGATGACGCCAACCGATGTCTCGAAGACGGCGTCCACGTCGGCAGTGATCAACACGACTGGCTGAAAGTCAGCTTGGGAGTCTGGTTCTGGAATGTCCGCACGCTCAATGTTGTCGATGTCGCGGAACGCTTCGTGGACCGGCGCGTCCACGCTTGCAGTCGGGTCGAACGGTCGGAGCGTCTCATCGCAGATAATCTCGATGCGTCCGTTGTAGAGGTCCAGCCCGATTTGTTCTGCAATCTCTCTGAGATCGGTCCCGTCGATAAGTTCGATTGGATGAGAATCACAAGCTTGCTGGAGGCTCGCGGCGTACTCCTCGGCAGGACCGGTGAAGCGCCCCGTCGTGACGACCATCCCACGCGTGGGCCCGTCAAAGTCGAACGTGGCGACCGCTGAGTGGAGTTTCTGGACGACGGGACGACCAACGCTGTCAGTGTGCTTGCACTCGACGACGACCGCGCGTCGCTGGCCATCGACGACTTCCTCCATCATGACATCCCGGCCCTCGTCGGCGGTCTTGCTGGCCTGCCGGACGTTCTCGTAGCCGAGGTTGCGGAACACGTCCTCCATCAGGTCCTCAAACTCGAACCCCGAGAGGTCGTCCAGCAATTCCGCGTTGCTCATCGATTCTGTCGTATTGTACGCCAATCAAATAGGTTTGCGTCTCGATTACGTCTTTGAGCGGCCGTCCGGAGTCACTACCTGATGAGTCCAATCATCGCGAGCAACGTGGTTCGGTCAGTTCCGTGAACTTGTCCTGAAATGCGCTGTCAGAAACATCGAACTCATCGTCAGCCACTCACAACCGTGAATTTACGCGTCTAAACAAGGCCGGTAAGACAGCCACCACGTCTGGATTCCTACCAGGCGTTTTGAAGTTTCAAAAACCGCCTTCTGAACATCTAAAATCCTGAAAATTCCTGAAATATCACCTATTTATAATCCTCCATAGAGCCATGGGGAACGCATGAGCCAGTCAGAGGAAGACACCGGTGATCCACGATCCGGGCTACCGAGCCAGGAGAAACAGAGGCAAAGCATCCTCAACGTTATCGAAGAGGAAGATGCCCCTTGGGTAGCCGTCTCAACCCTTGAAGACCGACTCCCGTACGAGTGTTCGCGACCGACAATCGAAACGCGACTTGAGGAGTTGGAATTACAGAACGAAATCAGAGAACGCCCCTTCAATCCACACGCGGAGTCGTCGACGAAGCTCTATCATCTGGTCCATGAAGAGACCGAGTGGATGGCCCCTCCGGATGCAACGCTACTCACAGAGCAGGAAGAGCAACTTATAGAGAATTTACGAGATGAGGAAGACGACTTGCCTGATCCACAGTACGTCCGACAGCCATACGAGCACCACTTGTTAGATACTCGAATTGGCGACTGTTTCTACCAAGGCCACAATTTCTTCGGTGATCTCGCTCTCGCAGGGTTAGGACTCACAATCCCTCTATATATTGCGTTTGAGATCGCGAGCATCCTCCCAGTGTCGCGAGGAAGCATCGCCATCGTACTTCTCTTCTCGATTCTTGCGACGATGGTTGGTTGCTTTGGGATTCTCGGGTCGGCTGGATTCAAACTCGCTCGGGAGGCCACACAATGACAGTCACAGGAGCATTCTTTTTTGGTCCGCTGACGCTGCTAGCGTTATTGATCGGCGGTGCCCCACTCACCATCGAGAATTTTCCGCTGTACGTCGCGGGGGGAATTGGGACGGTATTCTGGGCGGTTCTTGCTGGCGTTGTTGGGTCGCTTTTCAGCTGAGTACGACTTAGATGTTTAGATGCCTGTAGGGAGGACAATCGGATCACTGCCCATCGGTTTTAGTCATCTTCTGGATCGGGCTGGCCTACCAGCAGGAATTCAAACATCTCCAGACCTATCGTACAGTCCGAGCCACTGCATACCCTATACCCAGCACCACACCGACAAGATGTCCGATCACGTCAGCCTGGCCAACCGGCACGAGGTTAGCGTACTGCCCGACTGAGTAAACGACGAACGCCAGTGGGATGACCACCATGGTCACCCTCCAGCATGCACGTAATTTCGCTGGCTTACGCAGGGCGTGGTCCATCGCTTCCAGTTCCTCCGGGTCCCAATGGGCGAGGTACAAATGTGTTCCGTAGAAACCCACGAAGGCAAGTGCGCCGCCACTGGCCCCAAGAGTACTATTGCCCGTTAGCGCCGTACTGATTGTCACCGATGCTAACGCCGTCGTGACGAAGAAACCAATCACCTCAACACGACGCATATGTTGCTCGCTCTCGCCGGCGAACAGCCAGATGAAGGCGACGTTCCCAAGGATGTGCGTCACGTTGGCCGGGAGGTCGTGCGAAATGATTGCGAGGAACAGTCCCGGCGAGAATTCGGGGAACGACTCTGTCGTGAAAGCCCACTGGAATTGTTCAACTGACCAGCCGAGCAAGATAACCCCGATCTGGACACCGTACCACAGCAGGATGATGAGTACCAACGCCTGTGTAGCCAACCGATTCTCGAACGTACACCGCCGACGGAATTCGTTGACGAGAGCTATCCATGGTTGAGTTTTGATACCGTTCATTGTTCTCCCCACCGTGTGCAAAGGGCGAAACTGTCTGGCTTCGCGGACATTTCAATCCGGTCAACGGTCGCAGGCCTCAAAAGACAATATCACCGTTTACAGCACCTCTATAGGAATTTGAAGTCACAAATCCGATCTCGAGATTTCCAAAATTCACTCATCTTCTCACAGTCCATCGACGTTTTAACCAACAAGTACGGACAGAAGCCGCCCGTGTTGGTTAAGCTTGCCGACGCTGCTCGTGTCGTCTGATATCCGGTAGCTTGGAGTCATCTGTACGAAAAGTCCGAATCACTCTAGAATTGTCACGTAGAGGTATGGGAGATTGGTCTCGAGTAGCGCGATAATCACGACTAGCACCATCGACGACTTTGGGTATGCCGCTGGCGACGGGTGGGCGCACGCGCCGCTCCCCGCGACGAGTTCGCACCAGGTCACCTACACCGTCTCGCCGAACGGGGTTGTCGACTACAACGATCTCCGCCGGCATGCGGTCTACATCGGCAATCTGACGAAGGAGACCACACAACTGGGTTGCCAGACGCTTGCCCTCTACACGACCCAAGGACTCAGCATCGACAGCGAGCGGGTGCTGACGTCGCTCCGGAAGTCAGCGAGTCGGTATGCACCGGGCCAGCGGTATCGGACTGTCAGGCTGGTCATTTCGCCGTGGAACATGACGACGAACACCGGGTTTGCGCGTGGAAACTACTCGGTCGTAAGTGCGACGACCATTCGTATTCGGTTAAGACGTGAAACCAGCATACAGCGCTGTATTCACCTCCTCAAGAAGCGTCTGGCGTGATGGAGCTGGTTGCCTCGCCTCCTGATACCACGTGTTCGGGAGATTCGGGTCGT
>NZ_JBBENW010000042.1:0-2339 GCF_037645885.1 Salinibaculum salinum
GAGCTGCCGGATTTGGACGAGCTGTTGCTGTGGGCGTCACAAAATCCAAATCCACACAGAGATCGATTACGTGAGCAGGTTGAACGAGGTGAGTTCGGCTTTGACCGCCACTAAACTAGAACCGATGGCGCGAACTCGGAAACAGTGGCGATGAAACAGATTGGAGCCGACTTTCAGATGATAGCTCGAAAAGTTTGCTGCAAAGGCTCTCTGACGGTCTGGGTTTCATAATTTTGTCGCCGTTCCTCTTACTGCGGTGGCTGTGGATACGAGCTCGGAAGGCCATCAGCTATGTATTCAAGTTTCCAGCAAGATTGGTTACATCACCAAAATTCTGGATTGGTATCCTCTTAATCAGCGGCGTTGCAGTGGCGCTTGGACCAGGACCGTCGGCGGTTGAAGACATTGTTGACGACGGGGTACAATTCGTAGGCGATGCCTCGAAAGCCGCAGACGATAGTTTATCAGCAGGTACTGATGCGACTGACAAAGATGGTGTAAATACAACACAGGTTGAGCAGGAAATTCACGCCCGAATCAATGACGTTCGAACAGAACGCGGACTGCCTCCATTACAACACGATCCAGCACTTCGCGAAATCGCACGTGGCCATAGCCAAGATATGGCCGCCAACGAGTACTTTTCTCACGAGGCGCCAGATGGCGACAACTTCGAAGACAGGTATCAGCAAGCAGGATACGACTGTCGGGTCTCAACAGGCGGGAACCGGTACAGCACCGGCGGAGAGAATATTGCCTACACGTACGCAGACTCGGACATCAATGTGGACTACGGTGGCACGGTGAACCACAACGGCAACGAAACGAAGATCGCACACGGACTTGTCCGCGGGTGGTTGAACTCACCAGGACACCGAGACACCATCCTACAGCCATACTGGGAGAATGAAGGAATTGGTGTCGCACTCGCAGAAGTAGATGGAAATACCAGAGTGTATGCGACTCAGAGCTTCTGCTAAGTACGTGTCCTGCGTATAGTCGAATCATAGGTTTCAACCTGCGACAATCAGTTTTCTTCCTTTGTTACGGATGTCGCACTTTCCTCCAAATTCGAAACCAGTTCTAAGATAGTATCTGGTTCAATCGTATTGTTCACCGCTTCGCTCGGTGAGTCTGGTTTGTTGCATTCGGGGTCAAACATCTCCCAAGTTGTTGTCTTAGTCACAAATTCGGAAAGATAGTCTATATCGAGACCATTATCGAGAAAATCACTGTCTCTCTCAAAGCTAACTGAATCTACAAAGTCACATAGTCCATTAATAGAAAGAAGGCTCTCAATGAGCTCAGAGTACCAGATATGGTTGATATTCGAATCGGTATCTTGCGGGTTTGCGGGTGTCCGATATTCTGCCGCATGAACTCCAATAAAAAATGTCGTAGAACCTGCCATGTGGGAATTGCCATCAAGCCTTTCAAATTCTGTAGTTCGGTCTGTGAATACAGGGCTACCACTCATTCCGTCTCCCATGGACCCATCCAAGAGAAATTGCGGGCTGTCATCGAACCAGTACCCATATGGACTGGCAATCAAACCGCTTCTAGCTATTGGGAATTTAGAATTTTTATCGACATATCCTTGAGGGTATCCAAATACACGTGCACCTGTTCCTCCCCTAATCAGTAGGTCCGGGTCTGCAAATGTTTCTGCAGATAGTGCTAGACTTCCTGTTTTATGATCACTGTCATTAACATGGCTAAGATTTTGATTTAGAGGGAGGGCTGTAAGATCTGCTTCAGGAAAATCAGGATGGATTAGCCACCGAGGAAAGTGGTCCTCGTATAACGTAATATCAATCCGATTTATATTCTCGATGCTTGAATAATCTCGGAAATATATAGACACTTTCTCTGGCTGGTTTTCTTCATGCTCCAAAACGTGTCGATTTGTAATTAAGAATGTCGAGCCATTATAGTTGTAGAAGAAACCGGTTCCGTGTTCGGATTTCTTGTTAGGAAAATCAACGACTGTAGTCGTGCGTAGTAACCTATTATATACATTCTGTATCATGGCTTGTTCTTATTTTAACACCTATTTAATTTAGCGGGCGTGAGTGATAGTGAGCCGTCCGTAGGCGGCTAGTTTGAAAATACAGGCGGTATGGAGCTTAACAATACCAGCAAAGGTTTTGGGTCCGAAAATCAACCGCCCCCAGTATCTAAAATGTCGTCCCAGTATCCGTCTTCTTTCTTAGAGCCTGTCATAGAAAGCGTCACGTACGAAGCGGCAGGGTGCGCGACGTGTGTCCAACACAAGCGCAACCCTGCAAGACGTAGCTTCGGTAGACGACTTCTTGAATGTCGCGGCTACCGAGACAGTT
>NZ_JBBENW010000043.1:0-2088 GCF_037645885.1 Salinibaculum salinum
ACGGAGGTCGCTGCGTGGGAACGCACCCGAAACGAGGACGAATCCGAGATTGAGTGGCAGTTCACGGCCGATGACGCTCGCATCAAACTCCGCCAGCTATATCCAGCAAATCACGATTGAAGCCGCACTAGTAGGCTCGGTGAATTTGTTATTCGCTGCTAAAGGGCCTCTAGATCATAGTATTCGGTTTTGTTGGAACCCTCATTCGTTGATAGGTTTCAGGAGTTTTGCTGAATACAGGGCGCGTATTTCACACGGATTTGGGGTTAGAATGAGGTGGTGGATGGAACGCCGGACTGGCAAAGACCCATTGTGTTGCGCTCTGTACTGTCAACATGCGATGGAGCCACCAGCACTCGACAACGTGGATCGGGGAATCCTTCACATGCTCCAAGACAATGCCCGATCCAATTCTGCGAGAGATATCGCCGATGCGATCGGTGTCTCGCCGAACACCGTGCGTAACCGAATTGAAAAACTCGAAGCAAACGGAGTTATTCAGGGTTATCATCCTCAGATCAACTACGAACAAGCAGGATTCCAACTCCAGGTCGTGTTCGTCTGTACGACACCAGTCACTGACCAGAGTGACCTTGCCGACCAGGTATTCGATATTCCGGGTGTGATCGAAATTCACGAAATTCTCTCGGGCCACGACAATCTGACTGTCAGAGCCGTCGGTCACGACAGCGATGATCTCACGCAGATCGCAACTACGCTTGAAGATCTCGGACTCACAATAACTGACGAACGGTTTCTCAAAAACACCCGTGTACGACCGTTCAATCACTTCGGAGTCGAAGAGATCGAGGAATAAATATAATTATAAATATACTATTTAAATTATACATCGTCTTGTTATTGCAGGATTCTTCAATTCAAGCGTTGAAGATATGTGAAATATTTTTTAAAGTACTTCTTTTTCATGAAGCGTTTGGCGAAATAGTTATGTTATAGCGCAACCCGGTACCAGTACTGTGGGGCAATTTCAACCGTCCGAGAAGTGTGGGTGGATCGACAAGGTCGTCGAAGAAGTCGCTGATCGGGAAGGAGTCGATTTTCTCGAACTCCCGCCCATCTACGAGACGGTCGATCCAGACGCCGTGACAGCACTTTGTAAGACACAGAATGGGAGCCACGTTACTGTCGAGTTCACTTATCTCGACTATCGAATTACCATCAGCGAGGCCACTGACGTATCCATCAGCGAATCGGTCGAATGATGACGAGATGGACGAAGCCGACGCGAGGAAGCATCGTATGACTCAGTCATCATCCCGTCACGACCGTCACCCGAACAGCGACTGCACCACCAGTCCGTTCACGTAGTACACGTCGATGACGAACCAGGATTTGCTGAGATGGTCGGCGAGTTCCTCGTACGCGAAGACGACCGCTTCGCCGTTCATACCGAAACGAGTCCTGGTGATGCGCTTGTACTGCTCCGTGAGGATATTCTCGACATAGATTGTATCGTCAGCGATTACGATATGCCCGGCATGAACGGCATCGAATTTCTCGAAGCCGTCCGCGAAGAATGTCCAGATCTGCCATTCATCCTCTATACTGGCAAGGGCAGTGAGGAAATCACCAGCGAGACCATCTCGGCTGGCGTCACTGACTATCTTCAAAAGGGGGAGGTGGACCTGATCAGTACACAGTCCTTGCAAACCGGATCCTCAACGCTGTCAGGCGAGTGAGACGTTCAGCAGCACCCGCCAGACAGCCATCTCCAAGCGGTCGAAGGCTTTGCAGAGTGGCGAGGGGGCGGGAATCGAATCAAGATAGAGGGCGTCACGGATACGAGGCATCTCGATAAGTTCATCAACGAGGTTGCGGTACGTTGTCGTCTTCTTCACCTTGAGACAGAGCAAGACAACGTGTTGCCGGAGCGTGAACCGCTTCCGCGAATAGTGAGTCGAAAACCGTTCTACAGATCGGTGAGCCAACACCATTGCCCAGAGCCTGTCATAGAATCCATCTCATAGCTTCTCACAGCCCGGTTCGTTTCCTCGCTCATAGTTGGTGATTGCAATGACAACCCGGAGGCAGAGCGCAACGAAAACTTCTGTTCGTGCGTGGACGTGG
>NZ_JBBENW010000044.1:0-1935 GCF_037645885.1 Salinibaculum salinum
ACATTGCGCAGATGACAACGACTCAAACTCGTCGAACACGTGCGTGCACGACAAGAAGTCCGTAATCGGCATCATCCGTGTTCGCTACCGCCTACGTCACGCTCCTACTTCAACGTTCAAAGCTGAGCTGCTTGGTAGCAGTAGGACTCTTGCTTCGACTGGTCTGAGTAGAACTTTTTGTGCGGCCTACGAGACGCGCAATTGGTGGTAGTCATCTACGGGCCTATCGCATCTACTATACCCTCACTTTGATTAGTTGCTAGAAAAACAGTGGATTCGGCAGGTCAGAACTGCTGTCCAATCGAGAGAAGATTGTAGACTAGCCAGCCTACAATTGACAACGCGATCAGGATATGGCCGATCCCAACAAATACGCCTGAGAGAAGCAATACAACTCCAAGGATAGCGTAAAGTTGAATTCCGCTCAAGCCGTTTGGAATTGATGGTATCATTCTTGTTTCTCCTGTCGCCGGTTTCCGAATACCCACGTCTGACTGGGATGTAAATTCCTACGGAAACTTCGAACATCGAAAACCGACGACGATCGAAATAACTCCTGCTTTGATATTAACAGTTGGGGAACCAAAGTGGAAGTGAAAATGTGGAACCTCCATTCAACATCCAATGGGCAGATATTGAAATGAAACGGAGGGGACTGTAATTTTGGGATTGTTTCGTCTCATGGTGGTGGTAGCCGCCTACGGGCAATGCGGTTTTGAGAAGTAGACTTTTATTCTGAGAGATATTTGAGAGGCGTAATAGATGAGTGAGGAGGATATAAATGAGCACTATGTTCCGCAATCTTATTTGCGGCTATTTTCTCCACCTGGCAGAGATATAATCTCAAGATATTCACTGAAGGACAAGCACGGTGGTGGAGAGTACTATCCACCGTATGATGAATACTCGATTAAGACAGCTGCATCTGAAGTAGGATTTGCAGATGGTTGGTTGGAAGGAAATGATGTTACCGAAGCAGAAAACGAGATGATAGGAACTATTCGGAAGCTCAGAGATCGCGTGAGTCTTACAGAAAGGGATATTTCGTCCCTGTCCGGTTTCATCGCCTTCCAAAAGAGCAGGACACCAACCTCAAAGCTACACTTTGAGGGGCGTCAGCTACTCGGAGATATAATTGATAATAAAGCTGAATTTTTGGACTTTGATCTCGATCAGGGGTGGGAAACTGTGGTCACACACAACGCCAACTCAGGCCACGAGGCGTTGCAACATATGGGATGGGTCTTAATTGAGAACGACACCAGTACTCCATTCATTACCTCTGATGATCCAATTGTCCATTACTTCGACTGTCCATTCGAGGAAGTTGATACAGCAATATTCCAGATGGAAAATAGAGAGATATACTGTCCGCTTGGCCCGGATCTTTTATTGGTTCTTCTAGATCCATCTGTCTTTGATGTCGGCTCTCAATACCCCAGCACGGATATACAGCGTGTAGCTGTTGATGATGCTGTCGAAATAAACAAGGTCAACTTTTTACAAACGATAAATGCATTCAGAGAAATATTCGGTCCAGTTGACTATGGCGATTATTTGGAGGATATTGTAGAAACACTATGTGACCGATTTCCCGATGAGGCGTATATACGTGGACCTGCACGTAGCTTGCGCGAAATTGAGGTCGCACAACGAGTTGGTTCAGGCCATATCGAAAGTGAAAAAGAAAAAGAATGGTATCTCTCGAAAGGTCGTGAGATAACGCGATCTAGGCAAAAAAAGACGAGAGCAATCTGGGAATTCAAGCACGAAATAGGACTGATTGAGTCTCTGCGATTGGATAAGAAGAGCCTGTCATAGAATCCATCTCATAGCTTCTCACAGCCCGGTTCGTTTCCTCGCTCATAGTTGGTGATTGCAATGACAACCCGGAGGCAGAGCGCAACGAAAACTTCTGTTCGTGCGTGGACGTGG
>NZ_JBBENW010000045.1:0-1596 GCF_037645885.1 Salinibaculum salinum
AATCAGATCTCGGTCATTATCTAGCGAAAACCAAAGTGATCTCGGTGAGGTTGTTTGACAAAATTGAGAGAACTGGTGACTACCGCCGCTTTCCGCTGAATGAGCCGCGAGAGCGCGCTCATTCAGCACCGAGTTCGTATCCTTCAGCCCACATGCGTAGCTTCTGAAGCCCTTTCCACATCGCCTGCCATCCTGGTGGCGGATCTGATCCTCGGTCAAGATATCCGCCAAGTTTTGCCACGCTTACAGCATACGCTTTCCCGTTCTGACCGCTCAATTCTGGAAATTTCGTTTCCAGAATTGTGCGCTCTGCCTCGGTTAACAAGATCTCAGGAGATGGTGCACTATTGCCACGAGCAAGCTCTCGTAACTCCAGTACTTTCCATGCAATTACTGAATAGACACTCAGCAAAACCTCCATCCGCTCCCAACTTTGCAGCTGCCGTTCTTCGATTTTACAGCCGCTCTTGAGCACTTTGTGCCAATCTTCAATCCGCCAGCGAAGGCCGTAATAGTCGATTAGTGTGAGTGTTTCGTCAAACTCCGTGACCGATTCAGTGGTGAGCAACACCCACTGAATCGGGTCGTCAGTTTCACCAACCTCGTCGACTCTCACGACATTCACCTCAATAGAACCGTCTTGATCAGGATTATTTCGTGGCGCACGCAATTCACACGTTCCTGTCGCAATCGACAGCTCTGCCGTCCGTGCTTTCCGTCCACCACCCTGCTGTATCTCGATTGTTTTGCGACCTTGCTCGGCAAGGTCGCTGCTCCAGTCAAAGAGTTTCCCAGGTTCGCCGGTATCCGTCCAGATCCGCCGGTTTTGATTCGCTCGAACGATGAAGCCAGCGTTCTCTATCTCTTTGGTAACTTCTTCGTAGAACGCGAATGAATCTGCTCCTCGGTCATGAACGAACAGTGAATTGACATCGCTGGCAAGCCAGTCTCTGGCTTGCCTGTCTCCTCGAATCCACTTCTCTTGGTCACTTTCGAGTTGAATCGGCTCCCCTTTGCCATTTGTCTCGTGGAGTGTATCGGCCTGCTGGTCCTCGATCAGCACCTGCTGATCGATGACCCCGGTCATCTGATGCGTGTCAGGATCTAAGCCGATACTCGTGTGTAACTTGACGCCTTCAACGTCAATATCGCTGGAACTGATATCACCAAGATCATCCTTCGAGGGATGGCGAGGAAAAGTAAGGTACGTTGTATCGGAGACAATCAACAGTTGCTCCGATTCAGATAGCCGTGAGCGTTGTTCCTGCTTGTGAGCAGAGAGAATCTCGTTCGACTCCACACTCTCATTATCGCAAAATCGGTATGTAGCCTTTGTGGATGCCCAATCCTCGCAGGCACCAGGGATGGACTCGGCAGGCGAGCTGCCGAGTTCATCCCCAAGTTGGACCAGTCGATCGGTAAGCCGCTTATCTCCGAATTCGGCTGAGCGAAACTCTGTCCGAATCCACCCCGAGACATCCATGTCACGCAGCTGTCCATCTTTATCAACTTCTGGCCGCCAACCCCGTGAACAGCGTTCCATCTTCCAGTCTCAGCTTGTCAACTCCGCGGCTTGTACTTGTGGGTAAGAGACAG
>NZ_JBBENW010000046.1:0-1554 GCF_037645885.1 Salinibaculum salinum
GCTGAATGAGCGCGCTCTCGCGGCTCATTCAGCGGAAAGCGGCGGTAGTCACCAGTTCTCTCAATTTTGTCAAACAACCTCACCGAGATCACTTTGGTTTTCGCTAGATAATGACCGAGATCTGATTAATTTCTTTGTCTCGTATCTATTCACGTTGAATTAATGCGCTGATGCTGAGTTATGGGTAAGAGACAGGGCTTTAGCCGTGGGAGGATATCAGACCGTCGATGGGATTGCTGTTGGGAGAGATTTGCTCACGCTTTTTCCCGTAGCCTCGTCGTGATTTGCTCTATCGCTCATGTTCCGACGCAATCAATTTGGAACTGCCACATGTGCTTGTTCAGACCGCGTTGTACAGTGGGGAGACAGCAAGCTAAGAACAGTAGTTGGATTTCACACATGATTTTCGAGAGAAATAAGTTTCACCAGCAGGGAACCAAACCAATCTGTCTCTTCGCTTTCTACCGAGATAACGCAGTCGTAGCTGTCGCGCCTAGCGAAACTACAGAGCCAAGCGATTCAATACAACGACGCGGCGTCATGGAACTACGATCCAACGGCCGAAGAGCACTATTACGGCTTCGGCTGTACGATCGTCTCGACCGGTGCAAAGATCCCGATAGCAGCAGAGTTCACACAGGCCAAACAAGCAGACAAAGAGACGGCGATGCGCGTCACCTGTGACGCGCTCGCCGTCGATACACCAGTCTGGATGCTTGGTGACAGCGCCTACGACATCCTCGATTGGCACGACCACCTGCTGGCCGCAGGGGTCGTGCCAATCGCTCCGTACAATCCACGAAACACTGCCGACCCGAAAGACATCAAGTACAGGGTCGAAGACCGAATCGAGGAACATGGCGAGGACATTCAGCTGAAACAATCTATCTTGGACGAGACGTACAACAACCGGACAGGCGTCGAACGAACCAACGACGCGGTCAAGGACTGCGGCCTCGGGCACGTCCGCGCCCGAGGCCGCGTCCACGCACGAACAGAAGTGTTCCTTGCGCTGTGTCTCCGAATTATCGTTGCAATCACTAATTTCGAGAGAGGTGACGATCCCGGACGTGAAAAATTCAAGATATGAGCTAAGTTGTATAGCAAATTCCTTCTTAGAGAATAAACAGCGAGGCCAGTCCAGCCAGTGCAATAGCTCCACAAAGTTGCATCACTCTAATGTATGATTGGTGACGGCGATCGTAATCGCCGGTGAGGATTCCCACCGTCCAGACAAGCACGCCAATCGACACGACAATAACGACCCCAACCCATGTAACAGTGGCACGATTCGTCCAGTTTATTCCGGTTTGCCAATACAACACAAGAGTTCCGATGAGCCACAGACTCCCAAGAACGGCTGCAAGAACCCGGAATCCGCTCCGTTGTTCCACACTCATTGAGATATCATAGAGTATTAACCAATAGAGCCTGTCATAGAATCCATCTCATAGCTTCTCACAGCCCGGTTCGTTTCCTCGCTCATAGTTGGTGATTGCAATGACAACCCGGAGGCAGAGCGCAACGAAAACTTCTGTTCGTGCGTGGACGTGG
>NZ_JBBENW010000047.1:0-1473 GCF_037645885.1 Salinibaculum salinum
TCTGTCGCGTTTCCAGTATTTAAAACCGGCGTGAAGCCGGTAATGGCGACCTGATGGCTGCGAATTCCAACTCTCAGCAAAGGCCGCCAACAGGAAAAACGGACGCACCGTACTTCAATTCTGATCAATCAACTGCGACCGCAGTGTACTCGCTGCTCGACGCAGTCGGCAGCGAGTCCATCGCCGACGAGTTCGATATCGGCAAACACAGCAAGAAACACGACTTCGACAACCACCTCAAAGTCGCCGTGCGTGAAGGGATCGACCCTTCAGACTCGCTTGCAGAACTCGAAGAAACAACCGATACAGCCGCTGAAATGGAGAAGATGGCTGCCTCTACGTTCTCACGGTACACGAACGACCGCGACTACCGCGCGGTCGTTCGCACCATGTTCGAATTGCTCCACACCCCACAGCTGGATCATCAACGAGCCGTCGAACGAAAACGACTCCAGCGACTCACGCGAGGCGTTGTTGCGACCGATGCGACAAATCTCGAACTCACACGGTCGGTTGTCGTCTCGGACGACTTCGTCGGAGACGACGAGCAGTCCTACGAGATCGACACTGGCGACGGTGGCATCAAACTCCATCTTGCCGCGCGTGTCGACGGAGAACACAAGCATCCGCTCGGTGCGACCGTGACAGAAGGTGAGACCCACGAGAATCCGCACTTTGAGCATCTCTATGGCGATGTCGAGGTCTTTCCAGACCTCGACTCGCCGATCTGGGTCTTTGACCGTGGCTACACACGCTACGAGCGCTTTTGCGGCTTCACAGCCATCAACGATGACTTCATCACACTGCTAGAATCGAACGCTCGGTACGATGTCTGTGAACAGATCCAGACCGCTGAGGTAACCGACGGTGATGAAACACGGCAGGTACGGGACGACCGTATCGAACTCGCCGACACAGGAGAACAGTTCCGGCGAGTAGTGCTTGAAACGCCGGACGGAGAGCAACTCGAGTACCTGACGACGCTGGCGTCGTCAGAGTACGACCCTATCGACGTAATCAGCATCTACACGCTGCGAACTGTGATCGAGATCCTGTTTCGGGAACTGAAGCAGTATTTGAACGGTGAGAACTTCCACTCGACAACGCTCAACGGCGTGTTGTTCGAGTTGTTTTCTGCGTTGATTGGACTGTTGTTGATCCAGTGGCTGCGGCAACGCCACCCGATGCGGGGTGGCGTGCCGCAAGCGATTCGAGAAGTACGGAAACGCTGGAACGACACGCTCGGCTCGGTTGGGTAACTCCTCTCACAGCGGGTGGTTCGCCGCCGCCGTGAGCGGCGGCTCTGGTCAGCGAAGCAGATACCACTCGAAATTCTGGCAGAAACCTGTCCGAACCGGACTCTCGAACCGAATCCGCTGACTTCTCGTCACCGCATATCTTTCAGCCAGCGGACTCGGCTTGATTTCGTTGCTCACGCCCGCGCGGTGTCTTTATCAACTCGAAACGCGACAG
>NZ_JBBENW010000048.1:0-1446 GCF_037645885.1 Salinibaculum salinum
CCATCCGTTCTAGTTTAGTGGAGAAATACCACGCCATCTGCTGATTGGAGACCGTCGCAACTACCTGTCTGAGAAACCCGGTGGGAGTTATGCCCTACTCACCACCGGATTCGGTGATTGTTGATCGGATTCAAAGAGCGTTTCCCTCTGACGAGTTGCGCGAGCGCGCTCGCGCAACGAGTCTCGTCCAACGAGAGCGGAAGTTCGACATCGTTGCACTGTTCTACACGCTTTCGTTCGGTTTCGCTGCTGGATCAGACCGCTCTCTCCAGGCGTTTCTCGAACGCTACGTAGAGATGGCTGACTGCGACGAACTCTCTTATGCGGCGTTCCACGACTGGTTCGAACCAGGCTTCGTTGCACTCCTTCGAGAGATTCTCGATGACGCTATCGAGAATCTCGATACCGGACGAGCCGACTTGAACGGGCGTCTCGAACGCTTTCGAGACGTCCTCATTGCCGACGCAACCATCGTTTCGCTGTACCAAGACGCCGCTGATATCTACACAGCAACCGGCGACGATCAAGCCGAACTGAAACTTCACCTCACAGAATCTCTCTCGACCGGCCTCCCAACACGATTCCGCACAACCGACGGGACGACTCATGAACGGAGTCAGCTACCCACCGGCGAGTGGGTAGCTGACGCCCTCATCCTCCTTGATTTGGGCTTTTACGATTTCTGGCTGTTTGACCGCATCGACAAGAATGACGGCTGGTTCGTCTCTCGTGTCAAAGACGACGCGAACTTCGAGATCGTCGAAGAACTGCGGACGTGGCGGGGTAACTCCATCCCACTGGAGGGAGAGTCGCTGCAGGCCGTCCTCGACGACCTGCAGCGACAGGAAATCGACGTACGAATCACACTCTCGTTCGAGCGCAAGCGAGGGTCGGGCGCCAGCGCGACCCGGACGTTTCGACTGGTCGGCCTACGCAACGAGGAGAGCGAAGAGTACCATCTCTACTTGACGAATCTCGGCAGAGACGACTATAGCGCGCCCGATATCGCGCAGCTCTATCGGGCGCGCTGGGAGGTCGAACTGCTGTTCAAGGAGTTGAAGTCACGGTTCGGCCTGGACGAGATCAACACGACTGACACCTACATCATTGAGGCGCTAATCATTATGGCGGCGATTTCGTTGATGATGAGTCGTGTAATCGTGGATGAGTTGCGGTCGCTTGAGGCAAGACAGCGAGAGGCCGAAGCCGCCGCAGACGCCGACTCGTCGGCGTCGCGGCTTCCTCGCCGTCGCTGTTCGCTAGCCGTTGAACGCCACGCTCATCTGATCCAGCTGTATCTCATGGTCGATTTGGGCTACGAGCTGCCGGATTTGGACGAGCTGTTGCTGTGGGCGTCACAAAATCCAAATCCACACAGAGATCGATTACGTGAGCAGGTTGAACGAGGTGAGTTCGGCTTTGACCGCCACTAAACTAGAACCGATG
>NZ_JBBENW010000049.1:0-1280 GCF_037645885.1 Salinibaculum salinum
CTCAGCTTTGAACGTTGAAGTAGGAGCGTGACGTAGGCGGTAGCGAACACGGATGATGCCGATTACGGACTTCTTGTCGTGCACGCACGTGTTCGACGAGTTTGAGTCGTTGTCATCTGCGCAATGTCATCACGCGAAAACCTACGCCACCGGTCTTGTTGCGGCCAGCAACAAGACCGTGGCAGGCATCGCACGCGAAGTCCTTCCAGCTGGAGACAAACGCGCCCTCAACAAGTTCCTCACCGAGTACAACTGGGACGAACAGCAATTCAACCACGAACGCCTCGAAGAACTCCAAAAACACGGTGAAACACGCTGGTCGAAGAATGGCTACATCATCCTCGACGACACGATTACCGAGAAAGCCGGGGACGAAGTCCCCGGCGTCGGCCACTTCTACGATCACGCCGAAGGTGACACTGTCTGGGGCCAAGACCTCATCTACGCCTTCTACGCCGACGACAAAACCGCCTACCCACTCACATTCCGCCTCTACGAAAAACAGGACGAAGACGATCAAAATCACGACACTAAGTACGATCTCGCCCGCGAGATCGTCACCGAACTCGAAGACGAGGTAGGTGTCCCGGCGGACACCTACCTCTTCGACTCGTGGTTCGCCCACGATTCTGGCCTTCCTGAACGCATCGAATCCTACGACAAAGACTGGATCGGCCCGCTCCGGAGCAACCGACAGGTGACCTACGGCGGAGAAGGGATCCGCGTCGATGCGCTGGCAGAGCGCATCGACACGGTTGAACGAAACGTCGAAGACGAGACTTACCACATCTGGACGAAGAAGCTTCCCGTCTCCCAACTGGGAGACGTGAAGCTGGTCCTCGCTGAGAAAGAAACCGACGAAGAGGACGGAGAGAATCCGGTCAAGTACCTCGCCACGAACAAGATCGACGCACCGACCGAGCACATTATTCGCTCCTACGGGATGCGATGGCGCATCGAAACGTTCTTCGAGGACTCGAAGCAGGATCTCGGCTTGGGAGACTGCGAGATGCAGACCGACGAAGGTGCCAGTCGGCACTGGCACCTTCTGATGGCTGCCTACAGTCTCGTCCGTCTTGATCCTGACTCGAGCGCCTTGGGGACGGTTCGCTCGAAAGCGTCATCGCTTCGAGCGAACCTCGAACACTCCCTGAAAGAAGCCGTGTACAACCTTCTCTCGTGGGTTCGAGACAACGATGATCGTGGCGTCGATGACCTTATGCAAGAGATCGACCATCTTTTCGTTCACTCAACAGCCGACACTAACGTTCAAAGCTGAG
>NZ_JBBENW010000050.1:0-1161 GCF_037645885.1 Salinibaculum salinum
TTCAGAAATCTTCTGAAGTAGACCATGCCACGAACTCAACAGTACTCTGTCGATCTGTCTGCCGATGAACGAGCGGAACTGAACGCGATGCTTTCGGCTGGCACATACAAGACGCGGGAACTCACGCGTGCACGGTGTCTCTTGCACGCCGATGACGGCTTGACTGACCCGGAGGTCAGTGAAGCCGTCGGCTGTCATCCCGGGACAGTCGGTCGCATCCGTAAACGCTACACTGAAGACGGCCTCGCGGCGATCACTCGCCGCAAGGCCGACCGCGTCTACGAGCGAAAACTCGACGGACGTGAGGAAGCCCACCTCATCGCCTTGGCGTGCAGCGATCCGCCAGAAGGACGTTCTCGCTGGTCGCTCCATCTTCTTGCAGACCACTTCGTCGCTCTCTCCGAGATCGACGTTGAGTCGATCTCTCACGAAACCGTGCGACAGATCCTAAAAAAACACAACTCCACCCTCACCGATCCAAATCTTGGGTGATTACGCCCGAGAACAGCGCTGCCTTCGTCTGCAAGATGGAGGACGTTCTTGATCTCTACCACGAACCCTACGACGAAAACCGTCCAGTCGTTTGTTTTGACGAGTCCAACAAGGAACTGCACAAGGAAGTCCGCGACCCGCTCCCGGCCCGCCCGGGAGCGGTCGCTCGGTACGACTACACCTACGAACGGAATGGCACACGCAACCTCTTCGTGGTAAGCGAACCGTTGACTGGCTGGCGACACGTCGAGGTAACCGAGCGACGACGTAAACAGGAATTCGTCGCTCAGATGCAGTCGTTGGTGGATGATCACTACCCGGATGCGGAGTGCATCCGGGTGGTAATGGATAATCTGAACACGCACCAACGGTACGCCTTCTACGAACATCTCCCGCCAGCAGAAGCCCGTCGGTTGCTCAGTAAGCTCGAATTTCACTTCACGCCAGAACACGGCAGTTGGCTGAACATGGCGGAAATCGAGTTCAGCGCCCTGTGGACGGAGTGTCTTGACCGCCGCATTCCTGACGCAGCGACACTCCGGACGGAGGTCGCTGCGTGGGAACGCACCCGAAACGAGGACGAATCCGAGATTGAGTGGCAGTTCACGGCCGATGACGCTCGCATCAAACTCCGCCAGCTATATCCAGCAAATCACGATTGAAGCCGCA
>NZ_JBBENW010000051.1:0-995 GCF_037645885.1 Salinibaculum salinum
AAAGAAGCCGTGTACAACCTTCTCTCGTGGGTTCGAGACAACGATGATCGTGGCGTCGATGACCTTATGCAAGAGATCGACCATCTTTTCGTTCACTCAACAGCCGACACTAACGTTCAAAGCTGAGGTGTTATAAAAACCAGCACCCTGTGTTGGTGATACAAAAGTAAGACATCTTTTTATAATTAACTGAGGCATGTCAAATCGGGTGTGAAAATTAAAACGGTCGGTTCTTACCGGCTTTCTCTCCCGAACCAGCTACCCTTCCCCGCGACTTCACCCTGGAGAACGTCACTACCACGCAATCCGAAGACACGACATCCGTATCGTCAACGCACGTGAACGATTCGCCAACGCTACGGAGCAGCCAGTCCACAGCCACTCAGTCAGCGACTCAGGGTGAAAATGTATCTGTCGCGGGTCACGCTGGCTCGTACGTGGAGTTCGGTGATCAGGCCATTCTGCAGTGGCAGAGTGACGAGTTCAGATACTCAGTGAGCGGGCCGTTCTCGCAGTCAACACTTGTTGAGGTCGCAGAATCACTTCACGACTGACTTTCACTCGTCCAGTAGACAGAATCTGATTTCGCCGTAGCACCCTCGGACAGGGAAAATATCTCTATTGATATTGTCAGTGAATTATAAATTTGATAGTACAGACACCGAAGGCAGTGTGACTGGTGGATACCGATGGTAGTCGGTCACCTATTTCAACACCCGTGAGTTGTGACGCAGTACGAAGCCAACGGGAACAGTTATCCAAACCTAGTGCGGCTTCAGTCCTGAACTGCTAGCTTTATCTACGTAGAGCGCCTCTAGCGAGTATTCAGAAATCTTCTGAAGTAGACCATGCCACGAACTCAACAGTACTCTGTCGATCTGTCTGCCGATGAACGAGCGGAACTGAACGCGATGCTTTCGGCTGGCACATACAAGACGCGGGAACTCACGCGTGCACGGTGTCTCTTGCACGCCGATGACGGCTTGACTGACCCG
>NZ_JBBENW010000052.1:0-975 GCF_037645885.1 Salinibaculum salinum
TGACTCGATGGAAATTCTGCTATCCCAGCGGAGCGTGAATCAACTATGGGACGCAAGAGACCGAGCTGTATTCCGTGCCGTAGAGCACGTGGTGCTGACTGGTCCGAGTGCGAAAGAAGCCGAGCTATGGGCGTCACAGCCCGGATGCCGCAACTCGCGGCATCCGGGAAAGCCCGCATAGGTGAATTTCTGATTCACGCACCGGTGTCCCGGAGGAACAGACCATGTACCTCGGAATCGACTTACACAAGCGGTACGCACAGGTGGCAGTAATCGACGGCGAAGGCGAACTCGTCGAAGAGGTTCGCGTCGAAAACGCGAACCTCGACGACCTCGCTCGACGCTACGCTGGAGCCAAAGCGGTGATCGAGGCGACCAGCAATTACTACCACGTCTACGATACGCTCGCGGAGTACTTGGACGTGACCGTCGCTCATCCCGGCAAACTGACGCTCATCGCTCAGTCAGACAAGAAGACCGATCGCGTCGACGCCAAAGAACTCGCGCGGTTGCTTCGACTCAATTCCGTTCCGGAAAGTTACGTTCCCACCGACGAGATCAGGGAAGCCCGCGCACTCGTGCGCGGGCGACAGACACTGATCGAAGACCGGACAAAGTTCGCCAACAAGATCCACGGCTTGCTCGCCGATACCGGCATCACTCGGAAAGTGAAGCCTCTGAGCGTAAAGGGACGAGAGTTCCTGGCGGAACTCTCGCTCCCGACTCCTTGGGACGAGTTGTTGGACTCGTATCTCACCGTAATCGACACGCTCACCGAGCAGATAACTCGGATCGAAACATCAATCGAAGAACGCGCTGGGTCTCTCAAGGAGACCCAGCTGTTGATGACGATTCCTGGCGTCAGCTACTACTCCGCGTTGCTGATCTACGCGGAACTCGGTGAGATCGATCGGTTCGACAGCCACAAGGAGGTCGTGAGTTTCATGGGTCTGAACCCGACGATCCGCGAGTCGG